>JBCCDG010000019.1:0-44275 GCA_039030915.1 Pseudomonadota bacterium
CGTTTGCACCCGCGCCAGCGTGGCATTCGCGTTGAAGTCGAAAACGATATCCTCGCCCACGCCGAACTGAAGACGCGTGCCGATCACAACGCCATCCACGGTGACGTCGAGCGGCGTGCCGGGGGTGCCCGAGTAGGAAACGCCGCCCTCAGTATCCAAGACATCCTCGGTCCGGTCGCTGCCGACCCCCAGCGCTACCGTCAGTGCTCCGCCGTCGAAGTTCGGACTGTCGGGGTCGGTGGGCGCGGCGTCCTGGCCCGCATCCAGCATGACGGCGCTGCTGCCCTCCACGAAGCTCACCATGTCGCCCGGCAAGCCTGAGACCGAGGGCGGCAAGTTGTCCTCGATATCGAGCGTAAAGGCCGCGCTGCCCGTGTCGGTCCCCCCGGCAGTGGTACCGTCCCCGTCCTGAACGGCGACGGTGAAGCCACGCATGTCGAGCGGTCCGGCAGACGTATAGCTGAGGCTGCGCAGAAGCGTTTGGACCGTCGCCGGCGTCGCGTTCGCGGTGTCAAAGCCGATCGTGAGCGCGTTGCCAGCCTGTCCGTCGCCCAACGGGTCGATTGTGCCCACGGCACTGCCGCTGACCGTCACGGTCTCGCCCGCCGCGATGGTCCCGTCTCCACCCGACAACACCGGCCCGTCGAACGACCAGCTTCCGTTGGCGGTCCCGCTTGTCTGAACGATGCTGAGCATGCCGCCGTTGAAATCGGCGCTGTCGGCATCGGCGACGGTCGCGTCGTCGAGGAGCGGCACGTTCCGCGCGCCGAGGCCCACCAGCACCGTCGACGTCTCGCCGTCCACGTCGCCGATCACGGGCGCGGTGTTCGCGATAAGCGCGAAATCGAGTGTCAGGTTCGTGTCGCCGTTCGCCGGCGGTTCGCTGTTGAAGGCGAGCGTGATGGCCTGGCTCGCGATCTCGAAACCCGCGACCGGGTCGCCATTGTCGTCGCCGTCCACGTCGTTGTCCGGATCCACCGCGCCGGGCGTGGAGGACAGGCCCGAACCCTGAAGCTCCACGATGTAGTCACCGGGCGCGAGGCCGGTGAAGGCATAGTCTCCGGTTGTCGCGGCGCTCGAGGTGCCGGCGATGTTGGTGTCGCCAGCATCAAGCACCCCCGCCGTTGTTCCGTCGTCCACGTAGAGCTGCACGCTGACGCCCGTGACGCCGCCCTCCATCCCGGTCAGGGTTCCGCTTGCGTCGGTGTCGAGGAATACCGTGCCGCCCAGGGTCAGGCTGTCGAGCACCGTGACGGTCGGGTCCGCCGCCGTGACCGCGACATCCGGGTCGTCGGTCTGGATCGATGCAGGTGCAGCCCCGGTGAAGGATACCGTACCTTGCTGCGAAAACGTCTCGAGGAGCCCGGGCTGGGGCGTATCGACCGTCGCCTCGAAGGTGATCGTGACACTCTCGCCCGCTGGCAGGAGCCCGATGTTGATTGGCGCGCCGATAAAGGCCGTGTCGCCAACGCTGCCCGGCACCGCACCGGCCGACTGCCACGCCTCCGGCAGCTTGCGCTCGCCGAGAAACAGGACCGGCGCCATCAGGTCGTCGGCATCGCCGGGCGCATAGAGATCCGTCAGCCCGATGACGTGGCCCATCTCGTGCATCAGCACGCTCAGCAGGTCCATGCGCCCCGCCGCCGGTCCGTCGGTGTCCGTCAGCCGAGTATCCGACAGCGCGGTCTCGAACTCCGTATCCTCGAACGGTGTGGGATCGATGAACCAGCCATTGCCGGCCGCATCGGTGTCGATCTCGATCAGGCCGGCGCGCGCCGCCCCGATATGGAGCCCGTCGAGATCCGCGACCGCGATCTCGGTCGCATCGAGCGCCGCCCGCTGGTGCTCGGTCAGCCCCGCCGCCTCCCAACGCCCACGCGCCTCAGCCGCCAAGGCCGCGAGCGAGGTTGCGCCGAGCTGTGGAGCGGATCCCGCGGTTCCCTGCAGCGCCGGGTCAGCGCCGCCGCCGCCGCCTTCCGCGCCACCCACGGCCGGCGCCGGGTCATCTACGGCTGCTGCCGGCGCCGCCCCCGCCACGCCCGGTGGCGTGAACCCAGCCGTCAGCGGCACGACCAACTCGACCGGTACCGTGGCGATGCCGGTGGTGAAGCCAGTTTCCGAGAACGGATTGACGGCGGTCTCGACCGGGTTGGTCTGCGCGTCCGAGAGATCTCGCTCAACGTCCTGGTTGTTTGGCCCAAAATCGGGAACGGTATTGTCGTTCATCGTCAATTGCGCCACGACGAATGTCGCGCTGCCGGCCGATTTGTCGATTACGATATCGAAGTTGGCCCCGGGGCTCGTGTTGAGCGTGTTGCCGCTCACGTCGATCGTGATGTCCTGCGACCCGATGATGCTGCTGTTATCGAAGCTGAGCGCGGTGTTTGCCACATCGCCGCCACCCGCCCCATTCCCCAGGATATCGACTGTATTGCGCGTCACGGTGAGGTCGATCGATCCCGTGCCGCTCCCCTGCGCATTGCCGACCACCCCGAACCCGTCGTTGAGCGTGATCGTGTTGTTGTCGAGCAGAAGGTTGTTCTCCCCCGACCCCTCGTTGATCAGCGAGATGCCGAGGACCGCGGTGCCGCCGGCCCCTGAGATCGGGGTGCTCGAGGTCACGGTCGAATTGCGGATCGCCCCCTCGATCTCCCCGACGCCGCCGAAGACGCCGTCGAACGCGGCGAAGGCGATGCCGGCCGGCCCAGTTCCCGCGCTCCCCTCTTGGTTTATGAACGCCCCGTCGATGAGAAAATCGAGATCGCTGCTACCGAGGGCACCGGAGGAGCCACCCGCGATGCCCCGGAAGCTGTCGATGATGTCGTTGTCGCCGACGACGATGAGATCGAGCGCTCCGGCATTGGCGTTCGCGACGATGCCGGCGGCGGCGTTGTTGATGAAATCGTTGCCAGCCGTGCCCCCGATCACGTTGACGTCCAGATTCCCTGTGACCGGTCCTGTCGCATTGCCGCTGGTTCGCCCGATTTCGACAAGCAACCCGGCCTGCCCACCGGATGTGGACTGGGTGAACGCCGATCCAGTGACCGTGAGCTGATCGGCGGCCCCGCCGGGTGCGTTAGTCGCCCGGTCGTTCACGATGCGGACGTTGTCGTCCTCCGAATTCGTGACCTGAAGTCCGGAGAACAGGCTGTCCTCACCACTCCCGAGTGTGCCCAGCAGGTTCTCGATGAAGACGCCGTATTCGTCCGCCGCGTTGCCGCTGTCTCTGACGGTGCTGTTGAGGAGATCGAGGTTCGTCACACCCGTGCCGTGGATGCCGTGCGTGGCCGAGTTCGTGACAGTCAGATTGGTGAGCGACACGTCGGTAGTGTTCGTCAGCACCACGCCGCTGCCGGTGCTGTTGGCGATGGTCCCGCCGGAGGCGTTGCCGCCGAGGTTCGTGTTGCCCCCGCCCGTGACCGTCAACCCGCCCGCGCTGCCGGTGTTGCTCAAAACGATGCCGCTGACGGCCCCGGTAGACGACAGGCTTGCGAAGGTCAGCCCCGCTGCGCCGATGGTAACGCCATCGACCTCGAGCGCCGTTCCGGTGCCCGAGGTCACGCTGTTGCCTGCCCCGGTCACGGTGACCGTCCCGCCGGCGGTGGCCCGGAAACCCGCGCCTGCGCCGGTGGTGATGTCGAGCCCGCTGCCCCCCGCCGCCGGCGCGAAGATCACGCTCGCGCCCGCATTGTTGGACAGAAGCACTCCCTCCTCGCTCCCGGCCGAGGTGTTGATGCTCTGGCTCGCGCCGGAGAAGGAGAACGTGCCGCCGGTGTTGTTAAGAACCGAGATCCCCTCGTCCGCTCCACCCGTATGGGCGATGCCGCCCGACAGCGTGACGCTTCCACCGGTGTTGGCGGTGATGTCGATGGCCGATCCGGCGCCGTTACTGGTCAGGTCTGCGGCGATCGTGGTGGTTGTCGCGCTCCCCGTGACCGCGACCACATCGCCCCCTGCGCCTGTGCTCGTCAGCGACCCGCCCGAGATGGTGAGCGCGCCCGTGGCATTGCCGACTGCCACCTGCCCGGCCGCGCCCGAAGAGGTGACCGAGGCGAGCGTCACCGCGGCGTTCAGGTCGGCCAGCGCAACGGCACCGTTACTGTTGATCAGGTCCAGCGTCCCGCCAGTGGTAGTGAAGGTGAACTGCCCTGCGCCTGTCCCGCCGATGTCGAACCCGCCCGCACCGTCGCCGAACCCCGTAACCGTGCCCAGCGACAGGTCGCCCGCAGCGCCCGAGATGTTGACGAGGCCCGCGCTGTCCGTGATCCGCGTTGTCGCGCTGCCGAAGGCGACAGCGGTATCGGCTACCTGCTGGATACCCGCCGCAGCCGTATCGGCATCGAAGGTGAGGTCACTCAATACGATGCCGCCGGTTGCCCCCGCCGCGCCAACGGTGTCGAGATCGAACGCCGTCACCGTCACGCTGCCGGTCGCGCCGTCGATGCTTACCGCCTTGCCGTCCCCGGCCACCGCGTCGATATCGAGCGCGAGCGTGACGTCTGCCCCGTTGGACCGGATCTCGACCCCATCCGCGCCGGTCCCGTCGGTCGTGGCTGCCGTCATGCCGTCCAGCACGATATCGAGGTCGCCCGAAGCCGCACCGACGACCCTGATCGCCCCCGCAGCACTCCCGCCGATGGCACCCCCGTTTACGGTTACGCTCCCGTTCACATCGACAAGGTCGATCCCGCGCGACACCGCATCCGCCGCGTTCACGCTATCGAAGACCACGTCAAGGTCGCCGCCGGCGCCGATGTTGACGGCATCGCCTGTCGCCGTGCTGATCGCTACGTCCCGGATGGTGAGCGTCCCGACCGTTCCGCCGTCGTTCTCGATCCCCACGCCCGCGACGGTACCGATGTCGACTCCCACGAACCGGTTGTCCTCGGCCAGTGTGACCCCGTCACCGGCGGCGTTCGTGATCACGGGCGCGGCGCCGCCGGTCGCGGGCAGAGATGTCCCGGGCGGCACTGCGATCCCGGCGGCGACGTCGAAGCCGGTGGAAGCGCCTTGGCCGACGATCACCTGACCGTCCAGGAGCTGCAGGTTGCCCTCGTAGGCCTGCGCGCCGGTCGCGATGTACACGATATCGCCCGGCTGCGGTCCGCCCGCCATCCCGTTCGCCGCATTGAAATCAGCGATCGACTGGAAGGGGTCGGCCTCCGTGCCAGCACCGCCCGACGTGCCGGAGCTGTTGTCGATGAACCAGATGTTGAACACCTCGACGCTGATGGTCGCCGTGTCGCTGAGTCCACCCGCATCCATCAGCGTATAGGTGGCCGTGTCGGTCCCGGTGAAGCCGGCCGGGGGCGTGTAGGTGAAGGACCCGTCCGCCATGTTCACGCTCAACGTCCCGCCCATCGACGTGGTCATGTCGAAGGCCGTGATCGTAGCGCTCGTATCGCCGAGTGCGCCTGGATCGGGAATGTCGTTGGCCAGCAAGCCACCTGCGGCATTGACCGTCAGCGTCCCCAGCGTGGCATAGGCATCGTCGAGTGCGATGGGCGAGACGTTGATGCTGTTCGCGACCAGCGTCGCATCCTGTAGCGCGAGGGCGAAGGTGACGCCTGTAATGTCGGTCGGATCGCCATTCGTGATCACTGCAGTATAGAGCAGCGTGTCGCCCGGATCGGCCACCCCGTCGGCATCGAGGTCACCGACGAGGCTGTCCGTCAGCGTCGCGGTTACACCCGCAGCCAGGCTGTGGCACCACGCGCTCGATACAACCGGCCGGAAGGCGATGGCAGCCCGGCCCGGCGCCGTTTCGACGTCAAGGCACCAACTCGCCTCCTGACCAGCCGATGCGGCAGTCACCGGACAACCGACTGGCGCGGCACTCGCCGCAATGCGCGCGCGCAGAGCCGTCTCCAGGGCGCGCAGAAACTCAGCGCCGACCCTGCCATGGCCGGTTCGGCAGCCGTAGAGCAGGATCTCGGCTCCCGGCGAAAGCGCCTCGCGCAACGCGCGGAGCGCGTCTGCCTCCGCCGCCAGCGTCCGCACATCGACGTGTTGGCCGCCCAGGATCAGCGCGCCCGGTGCGCCGTGGCTCACCACGTGCAGAACGTCGACCGGCCGTCGGCCCAGTGCGCCCGCAAGCGCCACAAGACCCGCCGCTGGCCGCAGGAACACGGCCTCGACCCCGGGTCGCCGGCATGCCGCAAGGCGAGCGGCCTCGGGAACATCGGCGTCGAACAAGACCACTTCGCGCGACGGGCAGGGGCAGACAGGGATCATCGAGGTAGCGGCACGGATCGACATCGCTTAGACCACCTTCCTTAACGCTACGGAATGCTACCAAGCTCGCTGAGCGAGGTAGCGCGTGTTAGACAATTCAATGCGTCTGCGTTCGTCCGGCGCCGTCGGATTGGACTGCGGGCGGTATGCTGAACGCTGCGTCAATTGACCTTCCCGGAATGCGATGATGATCACAGACATCGACCTTGCGACCCTGTCGGCGGCGGACTTCGCCCCCGGCGTCTCCGTGACCGTCAGCACCGGCGAAGAGGTCAGCGAAATCGCGCTTGAGGTCGTCGAGGTCAGCGCCGTCGGGCAGGCCGAGCGCGCCGGTGGTGCCTTTTCGGTCCTCATGCGCGGTCCCGCCGACACGCTGATCGAGCAGGGCACCTACCGGGTCGTGATCGGCGATCTCGGGGCCGCGCCTCTCTTCCTCGTCCCCATCGGTCGGGAGAGCGGGTCCGACGCATTGCTTTACGAAGCGCTCTTTGCCTGAGCCCGCCGCGCGGGCTCCCAGCGCATCAGCTGGTAAATGCCTTTGTCCTCGCGAGGCTCGAACCCGAGGCGTCGGTAAAGTCGCATTGCCGGGTTGGCGGTCTCGACATGGATGCCCACGCTGCTTTCCTCGGCCGCCGCAACATCCATCACGTCGCGCATCAGCGCAGTCCCATAGCCCCTTCCGCGCATGTTGGGCACTAACGCTATGTCGATCACCCGGATCTCTGCGGGCCATCGCTCGGCGTAAAGCCTGCCTGCCGGTGCGTCGTCGAGCGTCACGATCAGCCGCTCCGCTCCCCTGAAGTGAGTGCGGTAGTGCTGGTCCTGTGCCTCGAACTGCATCGCGAGAAAGGCCGCTTTCTCCTCCGCGCTCCAGGGTACCGCTGCAATCTCGTCGGCTCGCGTCGAAGCGTAGAGTGCGGCGAGAAACTCCCGGTCTCCGGGGCCCTCGACGCGCACGGCCAGTCCCGCCGCCCGCGCCCGGAAGAGGCAATCGGCGATAGGCGCCGGGACGCCGGGCGTCATCGGTACCCAGGGTCGGGCGGTATCAGGTCGCGCACCACGACAAGATTGTCGAAGCTGTCGGAGAGCGTGGTGAACGCCGCCTCCCAACTCGTCGCCTCCGGCACCGCCTGATTGAGCGCCCGGATCCCGGCCCCGGCGGCGAACACCACTAGCCCGCCATCGGCAGTGTAGTCCGTGCCTATGCCGGCCAGCCCGCTCGCCGTGGCGATAGCGCCCCAGTCGCTCCATTGCTGATGCCGCGCATTGATCTGCTGGTTGGCGTAGAGCGTGCCCTCTGCGTCCGCTGCGATCAGCGTCACCGCCCCGGTCCCGCCAATCCCGGCCGCCAGCATCGTCATCCGCGCCGCCGCCATGCCGGGCCGGATCCACGGCCCCCAGGTTTCGCTGCCGGGCGGCGTCTGGCGGCGCTGGATCACCTGTCCGTCCGCTCCGATAACGAAGAGGTTGAGCGCTCCCTCCCGGTCGAGCGCTGCAACAGGCGCCGATGCGGCCGGCCCGCTCGCTGCGTCGTCCATGTTCACGAAAGGCGCCCAGTCTGAGGGTTCCGTGGCTACCGCCTTCGTCTGTTGGCTCCGGTACACCGCCCCCGCCGCCGCCCCGTAGCCATTCGCGAACAACGCGATCCGGTCGTCCGCCAGGCTCGTGACCGAGATATGGCTCACGGGCTCGCCAAAGCTCTGCCAGTCGCTCCACGGTGTCAGCGGCGGGGCGGGCACGTGCACATGTACCGTGATGGGCTTGGTCTGGCCCGGCGGGATCACTTCTTCGGTCTTCTCGACGACCCGCGGCGGGTTTTCGAAGATCCACCAGATCCGGCCCGCCTCAGCATCGACCGCGAAGATCTCGATCCGCCCGCCGGCATCGCGGATCATGGCGATATCGCTAAAGCCGGTTACTCCCGGCGGCAGGTCTAGATCGACCGGCGCGTCCCAGCGCTTGGCATCACGGGCCTTCTCCGTCGCCTCGACGATGAACCGCAGACCGCCGCCGTCCGAGGGTAGCGCAGCCAGAGCCACCCGCCCGTCGCAGGTGGCTCCGCCCGCCAGCGAAACATAGGAACCGTCGCCGATCGGTATCCAAGTATTGCCCCAGGGTCCGCTCGGCGCGACCTGCGCCTTCCACTTGAGCCCGCCGCCGTCCGCCTTGTCGATCGCCACCACCATCAGGCGAGAGCGCTCGAAGAACGCCTCTCCCGCCAGCGGATCGCGCACCAGCGCCTCGGGATCCTCGGTCTCGCGCTCGCTCATCTCGGCATCGGCCATGACGGTCTCCTCCAGTCGTGTCGGCGCTCGGTAGCCGCGTGGCACGCCTCTTGGTCAGGAGCGCGACGGATAAAGCCCGACCAGCGCGATGATGAAGTTCAGTGCGATGAAGGGCTGCATGTTCCCATGCGGCTCCGAGCCCCCTTCGAAGCTGAGGAAATCATCCGCCATAGCCGCTGGCGCGGCACTGCCCGGCGCATAGGCATTCCCGCTCTGCGGCGAGGCGGGAAGGTTGTCGACCGGGTCGAGACTGTTACCGACCGTGAACTGGCTGCGCGGCACCGCTTCCATATCGTGCACATGCGATGGCATCTCCGCCTCGCTCAGCGTTACCGACTCCGCGCCCGACCGCTGTCCCAGCCGGCGAGCGGTAAGCCCGGGCCCCCGTCCGGGATGCATAGGCGCGCGTCCCTGCAGGTCCGGTAGCGCGGTCGTGCTACGGCCATCCCCACCGTAGGTCGTGCCGATCAGGCTGAAGAGCGCGGTGTTCTGCGAGATCGGGAGGAGCTGGCCGTCGCAGAACGCCCAGCCGCGAGGTGCGAAATTGCCGGCGAAGATACGGATCTCTGCGATGAAGGGTTCCGACATGACGCTGCCCTAATCCCTGCTCGGATAGATGCCGAAAAGCGCGATGATGAAATGCACGCACAGCGCCGGCATCAGGTTGTTATGCTGTAGGCTGCCGCCGGTCGCACTTACTGCCGCCCGCGCCATCGGCTCGGTCGGAATGCCGGCCAGCGGCGTGATATAGGGATTGCCCGCCGTGACGCGCGCCAGCGTGTTTCCGGCCACCGAAGCGGTATTGCCCAGTTCTGCGCTGACGGCGGTCCTGTGGCGATGCGGGGGTAGCGTATTCACGGTTATACCCACCCGCTCGGCGCCGCCTTTCTGGCCGAGCCTTCGTTGGGTCAGGCCGGCCCCCGTGCCCGCATGCAGCGGTAGCCGCCCGCGCATGTCAGGCAGTCCGAAGGTCGTGCGCCCGTCTCCGCCATAAATCGTGCCCAACAGCGAGAAGAGCGCGTCGTTCTGGCTGACCGCCAACAGCTGACCGTCGCAGAAGGCCCAGCCGCGGGGTGCGAAGTTGCCTGCGAACATCCGGATCTCACCGACGAATGGTTCCGACATGACCGCCCTCAGTTCCGGCTTGGGAAAAGGCCGCGCAGCGCGATGCAGAAATTCACCGCGAGATAGGGCTGCATGTTTTCATGCGGCTGCCCGCCGCCGACCGTGCCGATCGCCGCGAGCGCCATGGCACCGCCCGCGCCAGGCGCATGGTAGGGCGTGCCCGCGTTCTCGCCGAACAGCCGACCTGCGGGTTCGTTGCTGTCGACCGCTGCCCCGGTGCCCGATGCGATATGGCTGTGAGACGGCATCTCGGCCGCGGTCAGCTGGTGGGTTTCCTCGCCGCCCTTCTCGCCCTCTGGGTGCGCGTCAGACTCGTGGATCGGCACCCGCCCTCGCATGTCCGGCAGCGCGAAACTCGTCCGCCCATCGCCACCATAGGTGGTGCCGAGCAACGAATAGAGCGACTGGTTCTGATTAATCGGCAGAATTTGACCGTCGCAAAATGCCCATCCACGCGGCGCGAAATTAAATCCAAAAATCCGGATTTCCGCTAAAAAAGGCTCTGACATCGCAACCTCTTAAGTAACTGAGACCGCTGGGCGAACACATTCGAATAGTCAGACCTCATCATAGGCAATAATGCACTGCGGACAAGCGTTTCCTTGTTCGCCTGAAGAGAATCCCGACTTGCGCCCAGAGCTGAACGATCATGACCGACTCTCTTGGTTATTTATCGCCGGGAGGAGCTGAGGCATGTCTCGATACGGGAAGCCCTCTAGTTGACCTTCTCCCCGGCAATCGGGCCGTTACGGGCTGGGATTTTCCACCTCTGAGGAGCGCAGCCGGTTCCGCGATGAGCAGATCGTCGCGGCGCCGAAGGGAAACGAGGCCGGAGCGAAGGTCGACGAGCTTTGCCGTCGGCACGGTATCTCGAGCGCAAGCTTCCTTTCGGCACTTTACCAACTCAAGCGCAGTGAGCTATTGGATCGCTGGCTGCGGATCTGGCCGCGGCTTGGGAGTGGTCATGTGACGGGTACGCGCATCGATTTTCGCTGGCACTGATCGGGCGAACCGGTCGGCGCCTGTTCTGATGCGCGTTGTCGACCGCCGATGGCGGACCGACACTACCCCGAGAACTCCAATGACCCATTCCTCCACACCTGTGCTGGTGAAGTATCCGCGTACGCGCCACGTCGAGGGGTCGCGCCGCCAGACCGGCGATGACGCCACCGACCATCCACTCTCCACCTTCGAGGGCCGACCGCTTGTTGCGACCGAGAAGCTCGACGGGGCGAATGCTGCCGTGTCGTTCGCGTTCGATGGCCGGCTGCTCCTGCAGAGCCGCGGCCATTACCTGACGGGTGGGCCGCGCGAGCGGCACTTCGCGCTCTTCAAGACCTGGGCCAATGTCCAGGCGCCGGCGCTCCATGCCGCGCTCGGCTCGCGCTTCGTCATGTATGGCGAGTGGCTCTACGCCAAGCACACGGTCTTCTACGACCGGCTGCCTCACTACTTCATCGAGTTCGACGTGCTCGATCGCGAGGCCGGGCAGTTCCTGTCGGCTGCGGCGCGGCAGCAGGTGCTGTACGGCCTCCCCGTCGTGCCTGCACCTTCGTTGCATCGCGGACCCATCGCCCGGCCCGCCGAGCTGGCGCAGCTGGTTGGGCCATCGCTCTACAAGTCGGTCGATTGGCGGGATGCCCTCGCCCGGGCGGCGGAAGCCTCCGGCAGTCGGCCCGAGCATGTCGCGCGCCAGACCGAGGACAGCGATCTCGCGGAAGGTGTGTACCTCAAGCAGGAGGCTGAAGGCCGTGTGATCGAGCGGGCGAAGTTTGTGCGCGCCGATTTCGTACAGGCAATCGCGGCGGCGGAGGATCACTGGCAGAGCCGCCCGGTCCTGCCGAACGCGCTGGCGAAAGGCATCGACATCCTGGCGCCGGAGACGGGCGTGAAAGGGGCCTACGATGACCCGGCCGCGTGACCGCTTGCGCCGGGGTGGGCCGTCCTTCCTCGACCTCGAGGCCCTGGTGCCCGCGGCACCCGACTGGCGCGTCGACTGGGGCGCAATCTGGCCGCTATGGCCCGAACTGGGCGCGCTCGACACCTGCCCGCAGGATCCCCGCCACCACGGCGAGGGAGACGTCGGCACCCATACCCGCATGGTCGCGGAGGCGCTGGTGGGGGACGCCGAATGGCGGGCGCTGCCGGTCGAGGCGCGGGGGCGGCTGTTCTGGACGGCGGTGTTCCACGACATCGGCAAACTGGTGACGACGCGCGAGGAGCACGGGCGGATCACCTCACGCGGCCATTCGCGCCGCGGGGCCGCCATCGCTCGCCGGCTCCTGTGGGAGGCACGGGCGCCCTTCGCCTGGCGCGAGGCGCTTTGCGGCCTCATCGTCTGCCACCAGCTGCCCTTCTGGCTCATCGAGCGCGAGGACGGCGAGCGTCGCGCGATCGAGGCATCCTGGACGGCGCGCCCCGATCACCTCTGCCTGCACTCGCGCGCCGATGCCCGCGGGCGCGTCGCAGCGGATCGCGAGGGTCTGATCGATACCGTGGCGCTCGCCCGCATGATGTTCGAGGAGGCCGGCTGTCTCGCGGCACCATTCCCGTTCGCCAACGACGAGAGCCGCGTGGCATTCTTCGAGCGCGAGGATCGCGACCCGCGCCACGCGGCGCACGAGGATCATCCCTGCACGGTCACGATGATGGCTGGTTTGCCGGGCTCGGGGAAGGACCACTGGATCGCGCGGCACTGTCCCGATCTCCCGGTCGTCAGCCTCGACGCCCTCCGCGGCGAGCTCGGTGCGCCGGCCACCGGCAACCAAGGGACCGTCGTGCAGGCGGCACGCGAACGGGCACGGGAGCATCTGCGTGCCGGCCGGGACTTCGTGTGGAACGCCACCAACGTAGCGCGGGCGCATGCTGGGCCTCTGTCGCGCCTACGGCGCGCGCATCCGCATCGTCTATATCGAAGTCGGCCCGGACCGTCTCCTGACCCAGAATGCCGGCCGCGATGCCATGGTGCCGCCCCATGCCATCCTGGACCTCGTCGACAAGCTCGAACCCCCGACACCGATGGAAGCGCACGACGTAGCCTACGTGCTTACATGACCCAATCCACCCCCCCCTGCGGCCCGTTGCGGACAGCGGCCGCCAGCTTCAGATCCGGAGGCGCGGCGCGCCCGACGTTCGCCACAGGGGCAGGGGTGGACCAAGTGAGTCTTCTCCGCACCCGCGAGAACGCTCCGCATCGGCGAGCGACGTTCCGTCGTGCAGCGATGATTGATCACCGGGTTGCGGCCCGGGGTCGGCGGTGAACCTGGGGCAGCTGGCCCTTCATCTGGAACGAGGAAAGGCATCTTGTCGCCGTTGAAGCTTCATCAGCTCCCGCGCTCCCGGCACGATGGGCGCCGGCCTAATTCGCTGACAGGAATGCCTTGGCGAGCATCATGTGAACGCCCTTCTCACCGTCGACCACCTGGGTGACGCGCAGGTCGCCCGCGAGGGAGAGGAGCATGTAGGCCTCGCTGCGGGTCAGCCCGGCTCGATCGGCGACCACGCCGATCATCTGGCGCAAGGCCCGACGCATCGCCTCGTCGAGGCTCTCGTGAAAGCCCATGGAGATCAGATAGCTCGCGTTCTCGGCAAACGGCATCGCCAACGACATGTCCTTGCGCACGGTCAGCCGGAACCGGCCCGTCATCGCCGTCTCGAGGCCCGTGAGGCAGACCTCGCCGTCCCCCTGGCAGCCGTGGCCGTCACCGGCCATGAAGAGGGCACCCTCCTGAAACACGGGCAGGTAGAGGGTCGTCCCCGGCTTCAGTTCCTTGTTGTCCATGTTGCCGCCAAAGGCGCGCGGCTCTGCAGCACCGACCCGCCCCCAGGCCTTGGGGGGCGCCACGGCCATGATGCCGAAGAACGGATCGAGCGGCAGCTCCAGCCCCCAGGGCAAGCGACAGACATTGCGCGAAAGATCGATAGGGATGTGGATCAGTTCGGCATCCGGAAAATCGTCGGGTAACGCGCCGAGGAGCGGCCGGATCGCGGCATATCCCCAGTCCTGTGCCGGCACCGCCTCGAGGATATCGACCTGCAGCACGTCCCCCGGCTCGGCGCCGTCGACATAGACCGGGCCCGAAATCATGTGCGACGTCGCCCCCTGACGTGGCGCGTGGTGGTCGAGCGCTGCCAGGTGGGCGGGCAGGACGCCGACACCGTCGGAGGGCAGGGCGTCCCGCGCGGCGGCCGGTAGGCAGTGAAACACGACCTCATCGCCCGAAGCGACGGAGGCCACCGGCTCGCGGTCGGCATCGAAAAAACCGAAGGTCAGGTTCTCCGGGCTCCAGTCGATGGTCGTGGTCATTGCTTTCGATCCTTTGGCGTTTGGCGGGGCCGATGGTGTTACGACCGGGCACCGGAGCGCGCCGGCAACAGGCCATCGGGGCGGAGAAGAAGGGCCCCGATCACGCAAGCCAGCACGATGGCATCACGGTAGGGCGATAGCGCCTCCGGCAGGAAGGCCTGGGTCATGACCTCGATAGCGCCGACGACGAAGCCGCCGAGAACGGCGCCACCGAGGCTGCCGAGCCCGCCGAGAACGGTCGCGATGAAGGCCTTGAGTACGGGGAAGAAGCCCATCATCGGATCGACCGACCCGCGCTGAGCGGTCCAGACGACGGCCGCAGCACCGGCCAGTACGCCCGAGATCGCGAAGGCGGTGGCGACCACCCGGCTGGCGCGAACGCCGAGAAGGCGCAGCATCTCGAAATCCTCGGCCGCGGCCCGCATCGCCATGCCGGTCGTCGTGCGCCGCAGGAACAGGGTCAGCCCCGCGAGCGCCAAGAGGGCGACGACGATGGAGATCGTCGGCCCGACGCCGATGACCACATCACCGATACGGTAGCTGCTGGACCAGCCGGCAGGCAGGGAGATGGGCACCGGCCTCGGCGAAATCGTATTCTGAAACAGGACCTTCAGGATCTCGGAGACCGCGAAGCTGGTGATCAGGAGCGCCACCACATCGGCGCCCCGCATGGCGCGGAAGGCCGCCCGCTCCATCGCAAGCGCCATGACGACTGCCGCTCCGACGCCGACCGCCAGGGCACCGAGCGGCGGCATGCCGAAGGAGAGCGAGAGGAAAATGCCGTAGCCACCGAATGTCATGATGTCGCCGTGGGCGAAGTTGATCAGCCGAACGATTGAGAAGACGATCGCGAGGCCGAGGGCGAGCATCGCGTAGACGCCGCCGAGGCTGATGGCATTGATGAGCTGCTGGATGAAAAGATCCATCGTTCAGGCCGCCAAGTAGGCTTCGCGAAGGACCGCGTCGTTCGTAATGGCCTGCGGATCGCCGGAGGCTGCGACGGCGCCATTGGCCAGCACCACCGCGTGGCTGGCCACCTGGAGCGCCAGGGTCGCATTCTGCTCTACGAGAAGGATCGAAATCCCCTCGTCGCGCAGCTCTTCGACGATATCGAAGATGCGGTCCACCATTTGCGGCGCGAGCCCCAGGGAGGGTTCGTCGAGCAGGAGGAGGCGCGGCGCGCTCATGAGGGCGCGGGCCACGGCCAGCATCTGTTGCTCTCCGCCCGACAGGAGCCCCGCAAGCTGACGGCGGCGCTGGCCGAGGATCGGAAACCGCTCCATCAACGCGCCGCGCCGCTCGGCTTCGACCACGGTGTCGGCCACCACGGCGCCCGCCACCTTCAGGTTCTCCTCGACGCTCAGCGAGGCGAAGATCCGTCGACCCTCCGGCGAGATCGCGACGCCCGCCCGGACGATGTCCTCGGGCGCTGCACCGGTCATGTCGCGGCCAAAGATCCGAACCCTGCCGGCCGAGACGGCGCGGGCGCCCGCCACTGCCATGACCGTGGAGGTCTTGCCCGCCCCATTCGCGCCGAGAAGCGCTGTGACGCCGCCCGGGGCCACGCCCAACGAGACCCCCCGGACGGCGTGAACCTGCCCGTAGCGGATGTCGAGCGCATCGACCTCTAGAACGGCGTCACTCATGATGGGACCTCAGGGCGCCGGCAGGATATCCGGATCGGCGGCTGAGCGGAGGATGAACTCCTTCTCTCCGCTGCCGGTGATCCGGGCGACGACGACATCCCTGATCGGCATCCGGTCGGTACCCTTGAAGGTGTAGTCCGACATGATCCCGTCGCCGTTCTCGATCGAGGCCATCGCGGCGGCCACGGCGCGCGGATCGGTCGTGCCTGCGGCATCCACGGCCTTCTCGATCATGTAGGCGATGTCGCAGCCGTTCACGTAGTAGTTGTTGTCGGGCGTGACGCCGGTCCCTGCCTTGAAGCGCTCGATGAAAGCGGCGTATTGCGAGCCTTCATCGGGAAACCCGCCGGAGGTGTGCACGACGCCGTCGACGACCTCGCCAAGCCCGCGCACCGTGGGTGTGTCGAGCACATCGCCGCCCATCACTTTGGTGTCGATCCCGGCGCCGCGGAGGGCGCGGATGAAGGCCGGAAAGTCCGGCTCCCACGCCCAGGTGACGATCACGTCCGGCGCCGGATCGGCGGCTGCGATGGTGGTGACGATGGCCGAGAAATCCGGCTGGTTGAGGGAGTAGAGCGACTCGCCCACAACCTTGCCCCCGAGGCTCTCGAATGCCGTTCCGAAGTATTCCGGCCCGCCGAGCGTGTAAGCGCTGTCGGGCGATTTCACCAGCCAGACCCGCTCGAAGCCCTGATCGCGGGCATAGGTGGCCAGGACGGTGCCCTGCTGATTGTCCGCGGGATAGCTGCCGAAGACATGCTCGCCCACTTGAGTGAGGACCGGTGCGGTGCCGGCAAACGTCATCGTGGGTATGCCGTCGGGGAGCGTGATTTGCGCGGCCGCGATGGTCGGGTCCGCATCGGCCGAGGACACGATGAACTGCGCGCCTTCGTCGAGCATCTCCTGAACCACCTGCACGCCGACGGCGATGTCTGAGCGCGTATCCTCCACGATCAGCTCAACCGGCAGCGTGCCGTTGAGCCCACCGGCGGCGTTGATCTCGTCGATGCAGAACTGGAACCCGGCATAGGCGGGGCCGTCATAGGGCGCGAGGTAACCCGACTGCGCGGACATCACCCCGATGATGTATTTCTCCTCCGCCGTGGCGGCTCCGGCCAGGGCGGCAATGCTGGTCGCGGCCAGCAAGCAGTTTCTGAGTTTCATGATACGGCTTCCTCTCCTGCTAGGGGCTCTCTCTCTCGGGCGGATGCGGCAGTGCGGCCGCGGCCCACATAGGCCTCGATCACGCTCGGGTCGGCGCGGATGGTCTCGGGCGTGCCTTCGGCGATCACGGCGCCTCGGTTCATCACGACGATGCGCGTGCTCAGGCGGTTCACGAAGCGCAGATCGTGGTCGATCAGCAGCATGCCCGTGCCGCGCTCCTCGACGATGCGGATCAGGCGGTCCGCCAGATCGTCGGTCTCAGCCGGGTTCATGCCGGCGGCGGGTTCGTCGAGCAGGATCACGCCGGGGTCCTGCGCCATGGCCCGCGCTATCTCCAACCTCTTGCGCGCGCCATAGGGCAAGGCCCCGGCCCGTTGCGACGCAAGCTCGCCCAGTTCGAACGCGGTGAGCTCGCGCAGGGCGATGCCCGCTGCGGCGCGCCCACCGTGGCCGGCCGCGATCGCCGATACCAGCACGTTCTGGTACACCGTCAGCCCGTCGAAAAGGCGCAGGTTCTGGAAGGTGCGCGCGACGCCGAGGCCCGCGATCCTGTCCCGCCGGGCGGCCAACAGGTCGGCGCCGCCGAATTGCGCGGATCCCCGGTCGGCGTCGTAGGCCCGGGTGAGCAGGTTCACGAGGGTCGACTTGCCGGCACCGTTCGGCCCGATCAGGCCGGTGATCTTTCCCGTCGGCGCCGTCAGCCCCGCGTCCGAGACGGCGTGGACCCCTGCGAAGCTTTTCGAAAGCCCCTCCGCGCGCAGCATCGTCGCCGTAAGCGTCTGCGCCGCCGGCGCGACCTGCGTCATGCCGCCGAGGCGCGCGAACAGGCGCGCATCGGCGGTGGGGCCGAGCTCTTGGCTGCCGACCAGGCCTGCGGGGCGCAGCCAGATAACCAGCAGGATCGCGATCCCGAGAGAAACCGTCGTCAGCCCGAAGACGGCGGGAAGCTCCATGCCGAGGATCGTGATCCCCCCTTCGAGACGCCGGACACCATCCTGTAGCAGTGTGACGGCGATGACCCCCGTTACGGCGCCGCTGACGGTCGCCATCCCGCCGACGATCAGCATGGCGACGTGCGCAAAGACCAGCGAGAGATAGAAGGAAGCTGGCGAGAACGCCCCGAGCATGTGCCCGTAGAGCGCGCCGGCCAGCGCTGCCAGGGTGCCCGACAGGCACCAGGAGACGAACCGCGTCTGGCGCGGGTTGATGCCGAGCGCCTCGGCAGCCGCCGCATCGTCGCGCACCGCACGCGCCATCAAGCCCCAGCGGCTCTCCCGATACACCCTGGCGATGACGACGAAAGCGGCTGCCATGGCGAGGATCGGTATGACATCGGTGATCCGGGTGATACCGTAGAAGGTCTGGCTGCCTCTGGTGATCTCGCGGGCGCCTACGGCAAGACTGTGCAGTATGATCAGCAGGCCGAGGGTCGAGATCGTCGCAGAGGCGCCGGCGAGCCGGGCAATGGCACTGCCGCTGGCGGCCGCGAGCCCCAGTCCCGCGAGCGCGACGATGGGGGCGGCGGCGAGCAGGCTGAGCTCATGCCCGGCCAGAAACCCCGGCAACTGGGGCAGTGCCGAGCGTTGCAGCGACGCGGCCATTGTCAGGATGCCTGACGTGTAGGCCCCCAGCAGCATGAAGGCCCCGTGTCCGAAAGAGACGATGCCGGTGTTCCCGCAGAATACGCCAAGTGCCACGACGGCCGCCACATTGACGCTCATCAGGACGGCAATGCGCTCTCCCGTCCGCCCGAAAAGCGCGATTAGCCCGAGGACGACCAGCGCCAATACCGCCAGACAGATTGCCGTCTGCACCACATTGGCGGCCCGGAGGCGGCCGGGCAGGGTGGCCAGCGGCGCGCTCACCCGGCAAAGGCCTCGAGCTCGGCGATCAGCGCGTTACTGTCGAGTTGGCGGCAATAGCCCTTGATCGTCCGAAGCGAATGGCCGTGCCGCTCCGGCGTGTAGGTCAGGCAGGCATCGGTCACCTGCGTCACCAGATAGCCGAGGTCGCAGGCATCGCGGATCGCGCTCTCCACGCATTGGTCGGTCACCAGGCCCGCGAGCACGAGCTGGCGGACGCCGAGGTTACGGAGAATGTAGTCGACATGGGTGGAGACGAAGACGGAGGACGAGGTCTTGGGCAGGACGATCTCGTCGCCCACTGGCGCGATCTGATCGATCACCTTGCCGTCCCATGAGCCCTTGGGAACATGGAAGCCCGTGATCTTGTAGTCGAGCGACCGGTCGCGGCCGTCGAGCGTGAGGCTCTCGATGGTCGTGTACATCACCTCGACCCCGGCCCTGCGGCAGGCCGCCTGGATGCGGGCCATGTTGGGGATCACACGGCTCTCGAGCTCGCCGAAGAACCAGCCATAATCCCGGTCGAAATCGGCATCGGCCAGGTCCTTGAATTCCCCACCGTCGCGTCGGGCGCAGAAGTTCTGCACGTCGATGAACAGCAGCGCCGACTGGGCGGGGTCGAGCGCAACCTCCCGGGTAAGCATCATGTCAGCTCCTTCAAGACATCGGTGATGCCGATGGCGAGCAGCCCCGCCCAGCGTGCCGCACCCGCATCGTCGGCGATCTCGTCGTTGCGGATCTCGATGAGGCTGTGGGGCAGGCCGCGCGGCTCGGCATGATGGGGGACGAACCAGTCGCCGTGATCCTCGATCCGATATGGTTCGTTCAGCGCAACGATCAGATTCGGGTCCGCGCGGCGAAGGGAGGCCATCAACCGCTCCCCGGTCTCGACGGAGCGCCGGGTCAGCATGCCGGCGTGCCAAGGCCGGGGCACGCCGTCGAGCACGGGCGTGTAGCTGTGCACCGTGAAAGCCGCGCGCCGCGGATGGCGCGCGAAGGCCTCCTCGATGGCTCGGTCCATCGGCTCCAGAATCTCCGCTACGCGGGCTGCCTTCTGCGCCGAGGTCAGGCCGCAATTTGCCGGGATCTGGACGCCATGACTGACCTCCGGGATCGATGACGGGCTGCCGGGGGGCCGGTTCGCGTCGAGCACGAGGCGGGAGTATCGCTGCAAGATCAGGGGTGCTTCGAGATGCGCGGCGAGGTCCCGTGCCACCGCCGCGGCGCCGATATCCCAACCCCGATGGCTTTCGAGAACCCCGGCGCTGACCCCGAGACCATCGAGTGCCATCGGCACCGCGCGACCCGCATGCTCGCAGACCAACAGCACCTCTGCCGGGCTTTCCGGGTTCAGTACCTCGACCGGCGCGGGGTCATGGGGGCCGAGCAGCCTCGGGGGGAGTGGCGCGTTCATGCAATAACTCTGGCGAAAGCAATCTTTCAGTGCGAGTCGAAATCGCATTTACTGAAAGGAAATTCCCAGCAATGCTGAAATCGATGTCAGTCCGAAGCAAGATTGAACAACACTCAAGCAGTTTCACTCAAACCGAGCGCAAGCTCGCAGCCGCACTGCTGTCGGACTACCCCTATGCGGGTCTGGCTTCGATTCAGGAGCTGGCAGAGCGGGCCGAGGTAAGTCCGCCGTCGATTTCGCGCTTCGTCGTGAAGCTTGGTCTTTCGGGCTATGCCGAGATGCAGCGGGAACTCCTCGCCGAGCTGCGCCAAGGCACGCTGTCACCGGTGGAGATCCACGAAGCTTCAGAGGTGATCGATGGCGGCTATCTGGTCGAGTTCGTCTCTCGCGCCGCCGCCCAGGTGCTCTCGGCCTCCAAGGCGATCACGGAGGCCCAGTTCGATCGGATCTGCGCGCTGGCCGCCGACCCACGACGCAGCCTTTATGCAATCGGCGGCCGTGTCAGCGACAACATCGCCCGCCACTTCGCCTTTCACCTTGGGCAGGCCCGCCCGAACGTCTTCCACCTGTCCCGTGATCCGGAGATGTGGCCGGAGTACCTGCTACGCATGAAGCCGGGCGATGTGCTTCTCGTCTTCGATTTCCGCCGATACGAGGCCGCGCTCGCCATGCTCGCCGAGAAGGCCAGTAGCGATCGAAAGGCGCTGGTCGTGGTGATGACGGACAAATGGCTGTCGCCGATCAATCGCACAGCGGCGGAAGTCCTTGCCGTTCCAATCGAAACCGGCACGATCTGGGACAGTTACGCAGCCGCACTCGCCGTGACCGAAGCCATGGCCGCCCGGGTGGCCAGCGAGGATTGGGACAAGGTGCGCGCCAGGATCACGGCCTGGGACGCCGCCCGGAACATGAACGGAGACGACGGCCCATGATGCCACTGATCTACGCGGCGACCTGCGATCTGGCAGGCAAGGTCCGCGGCAAGGCCTTTCCAGCTGCCGATTTGGAGCGTCGGCTGATCCGCGGGGTGGGGTGGACGCCGACGAACGTCCAGATCAACTGCTTCGACGGCATCGGCGAGAGCCCGTTCGGCGCCCTGGGCGACCTCCTGCTCATCCCGGACCCCGCTACCGAGGTGCGGGCCGAGTTCGGCAGCATGACCGAGCACTTCATGCTCGGCGATATCGTCTCCCTCGAAGGCGAGGCCTGGACGCTCTGCACCCGCTCCATCCTGAAGCGCGCGCTCGCGCGGCTGGAGGCGTCGGCCGGCGTCCATCTACTCGCCGCGTTCGAGCATGAGTTCCAGCTCAAGTCCGAGACCGCCCTTGTCGGCGAGGGCTACGGCCGGGCCGGGTTCGAGGCACAGCGCCTCCTCTGCGAGACCCTGATGCATCAGCTTGCCGCGGCGGGTCTCTCTCCCGACAGCATCATGAAAGAGTATGGCCGCAACCAGTTCGAGGTCGTGATCGGGCCCGAGCTCGGCGTCCGGGCGGCGGATGCCGCGGTGATCCTGCGCGAACTCACGCGCTCCACCGCGCGCCATCTGGGCGAGGCGGCGACCTTCACGCCGATCCGCGACCCGGCCAGCGTCGGCAATGGCGTCCATATCCACATGAGCTTTGTCGACGCCGAGGGCCAGCCTGCGACCTACGATGCCGATCGACCCCACGGCATGTCGCGATTGACCGGGGCCTTCTCGGCAGGCGTGCTGAAGTATCTCGACGCGATCCTGGCTCTGACGGCGCCGTCGGTCATCTCCTATCTTCGGCTCACACCTCATCGCTGGTCCGCCGCCTACAACAACCTCGGCTACCGGGATCGAGAGGCGTCGTTGCGGGTCTGCCCAGTGACTGCGAAGGAGCCCGCAAGCATCGCGCGGCAGTTCAACATCGAGTATCGCGCCGCCGACGCTGCCGCCTGCCCGCACCTCGCGCTCGCAGCAATCGTCCATGCAGGGTGCCAAGGGATCGAGGACGACCTTGCAGCGCCGACGCCCACGGAAGAAGACCTCTCCCTTCTCTCCGACCGCGCCATCGCCGCGAAGGGTCTTCAACGTCTGCCGATGACGCTCGAAGAAGCGCTGGACCGCCTGACGAACGATCCGGTGGTGTCGTCGTGGTTCAGCGAGCCCCTGCTGTCCGTCTACCGGCTTCACAAGCAGGCGGAGATGGCCCATGTCGCAGAGATGGATCGAGAGGCCCAATGCCGCGCCTACGAGGCCACGTACTAGCCGGAGTTCCCCTCATCTCGGTGGGCGTCACCAGATGGAGCGGCGACGCACCACGGAGCGACCATGACCGACAGCCTGCCGCCGGATGAAGCTGATTTCGTTGACGGAAGCCCTGTTCGTTGCGGGTGAAGCTTTGGCTCATGGGCGTCCGGAGACCCGTTCGGCCAGCGGCTGGGATGAGTTTCGCGGCTTTGTCAGCCGAAACCCAAGCCGCCCAGATCACAGACTTTTCCACGAGACCAGCCCGGTCCAAGCCTTTAGAGCCTGTCCGGGGTTTGCGGGCGCAGTGCCGGGCAGCCGAGGTCGATGCGGCGTGCAGCGAACGGGCTGGGATCGATAACGCTTAGCGGCGGAGGGCGTTGAAGCTCAGCCACGCGCCGACGAGTGCAAGCGGGATCGAGACCAGGATCCCGGTCTCAGCGGCGCGGCTCACGGCGCCGGCTCCTTCGAGCGCGCCGTCGACGGCGAGGCTGCCGGCGAGACCGACCACGGCGCCGCCGACGGCGAAGCCGAGCGTTTCCACGCTGGAAATCATCGCCATCGTCTTGGCGCGCTCCTCGCCCGTGTCCCCCGCGATGATCCGGGCGCCGAGGAAGGGCCAGGCGAGCCCGAGGCCAAGACCGCAGGTCGCGATTGCGAGACCGGCGCCGACGAGCTGTCCGCCGACGAGGAACACCGCGCAGCCCGCAAGTCCGGCGACGCTCAAGAGCGGGCCCAGCATGGCGAGGAACCTGCCGGCGCGGACGCTCGCCGCGATGAACGACCCGACCGACCAGCTCAGCGTCTCGATCAGAACGAACGTGCCGGCGAAGGTGGCGGAACGGCCATGCACCTGAATCAGGAGCAGGGGCCCGAAGACCAGCACGCTCATCGCGCTGGCGCCGAGCATCGTCTTGGCGGCAAGGGCGCCGCCTTGCTCGGTGGCCATGCGGAAGGCGTTCGTCGGAAACATGCGCGGGGCACGGCGACGCTCGCGCAGAACGGCGCTGAGCAAGGAGCCGAATCCGGCTGCCGCCATGGCGAGCCCGGCACCGGCACCGAAGAGCGGCGCGAAGCTGATGAGCGCGACGCCCAACCCGAAGGCGGCGAACGCCGTGACCGGAAAGGCCTCCGAGACACGCTCGACCTCGGTCCCGGCGATTGTGCGCCGGTTGGCGAGGGCATAGGCGAGCGACAGACCGCCGACCAGGACGAAGGCGGGCCGCCAGCCGACCAGATCGGCAAGGAGCCCACCGAGCAGCGGACCCGTGAAGGCGGCGCCGATCCAGAATGCACCGGTCAGGGCGCTTAGTTTCGGAAAGGCCGCGGCTGATGTCTCTGAGCGCATGGCGACATAGGCGAGGGCAAGCAAACCGCCGCCGCCGAAGCCGGCGATACCCCGACCGAGCGCCACCATCGTCATGGAGGATGCCCCTGCGGAGAGGAGGGCGCCGAGCACGCAGGCGGCTGTCATCGCCCACAGCAGCGGGCCCGGCCCGAAACGGCCCGCAAGCGGCCCCACCGCGGCGGCGGCAAGGATGGTGGTGATGTTGAAGAGCGCCGTGAGCGCCCCGATGAGCGCGCCGCCCCCGACCTCGGCGACGATGGCGGGCGCGAGCGTAACGACCGCGTAGTTGCCGCCGGCGTGCAACACGACCACGGCCAGCAGACCGCTAAGGCGCAATCCCCGCCCCTCGGCGAGGAAGCTGCGCCAATCCGGCCCCGGATCCGGGTTCAGAGCCTCGTCGACCATGGGACGCTCCATCTCGGTGTTGGCGCGGGCGGCGGCATGCGCTTGCGCGGGGTCGGGCAGATGTCGGGGTGTTGTCTGGCTTGACGGATCGGAAGGCAAACGAAAGAATTTATGCCTTAGACTTCCGAAATGTCTTGCGAGCACGATGCCGACGCTTCCCTCCACAACAGCGCTCAACATGTTCCTCCAGGCAGCGCGCCACGGCAGCTTTGCGGAGGCTGCGGCATCTCTCAACGTCACGCAGGCCGCCGTCAGCAAGCAGGTGGCGACGCTGGAACGCCGCCTCGGCGGCGCGCTGTTCGAACGCGGTCACCGGTCGATCGCGCTAACGGAGGCCGGGCGCCGCTATCTAGGCGTCGCCGAGCGGGTCATCGCCCTCTTGGAGAGCGGACGCGGCGAAGTGGTTGAGGCGGCGGCGCACGAGGTCCTCACCATCGAGGTCGACTACGAGTTCCTGAACTTCTTCCTAGTGCCGCGGCTGCCGCGCCTGAGGGCGGCGCTCCCCGGCGTCAGCCTCCGCTTCGTGCCCGAATTGCTTGCACCGCGGCGCGGCGGTGCGGCCTGCGACATGGCGATCACCTATGGCCACCCGGGCGAGCGCGGCGCGAAGCCGGAGCGCCTGACGAGCTTCACGGTCTTTGCGGTCGGCGCCCCTGCGCTCCTGGCCGGTGTCTCCGCGCCGCTCGTCGAGCTGCCGCTTCTCCACGACCTCGATACGTTCTGGTGGGAGGCGGTCATGACGGCGGAGGCCGTGACGTGCACCGATCCACCGATCGTCCTCGGCCACGGCGCGCTGGCGATCCACGCGGCCATCGCCGGCAAGGGCCTGGCCGTGGGCGATGACCTGCTCTGCGCCGACGCGCTCATGGCCGGCGCACTGGTTCCCGTCGGAAGCGCCCGCTTCCCCGGACGCGCCGACTATTGGCTCACCGGCATCGGCACCGCGCCCGAACGGGCTGTCGAAGCGGAGTTCCGTGCCGTGCTCCTGAACGAAGTCGCAGAGCGTCCAGCGATCGCGTGACCTCTGCGCCTGCGCGGCCCATGGGCGCCTTCCGCAATCTGTTGCGACCATGCGGGTGCAGCGATCCGAAGCCGACCTTTGCGCGTGTTGCAGCATCGACCTGCTGCCTGGGTTGCCCAGCGGATCGGGCCGTCAGTGGTTGAACGGTCGCCTCAGCCCCGCAACGGCCCCGGGTTTCAGGTCGGTCCTCGTCGCCTACATTCGCGGCCTGCGCCATGGGCGCGCTGACAAGGCGGTGTCGCCGGCAGCTTAGCGCGTGGTCTCCTTCAATCGGCGGAGGAAGCGTCCAAACTCCTGCGACGGGAGACTGTAGTTCTGCTTCGATTTCTCGGGCGCGTTGATCGAGGCATAGAATGCCTGGGCGGCCGCGTTGGTGCCATCGGTCGCCCAGTCGAAGCGCTCGCACCCCTCGCGGCGCGCGCGGTCAATGAGGGCGGCGAGGAGAGCCTTCCCGACCCCCATGCGCCGGCCCCGCTCGGCGACGAACAACTCCTTCATCATCAACGAGATGCCGGCACCGGCCGGAAAGCAGAGACCCCATGTTGCGAACCCGACAGGGTCGTCGCCATTGAACGCGAGGTGGCAGGCCATGTGACGCTCAACCCGAAGGAGGGAAAGGATGCGGTCTTCCTGAGCCGGCGTGGCGGGCGGGACGGCGTAATGCGCGAGACAGGCACGGTGCAGGCTGCGAAACGCCTCTTCGTGCTCACGGCGGAACTCGGCAACCGTGACGCTCATGATCATCCCGCTCCAAGGTGGCACCCGACAGAGTTGTCCTCTCCGGGGCGGGCTGCAAGGCCGATCTTCGCGGGCCTTTCACGCGCTTGGCGATTGTCATCGCGCTGTCGACTTCAGTCCGGATGGCCATTCGGTCCCAGCTAATGACCCGCTGACCTGATCGATCCGCTGGGCTCCCCGGATCGTCCCTCGGCAGCGTCGCGTGCGGGGCTGTCGTGGTGAATGCGCGCGACCTCCGCCGGAGTGCGACCGCCAGCCTTCGCTGGCGATGAACCTTTTCGCCCGAGATGCGCACCAACCGTCTGCGTAGAAACCGCAGGAGGCAGAGATCCGCATGGCGGGAATAGCACTAACGGCGCCTTCTTCTTTGATACGCCGACGGTGGCGGCGCTCATGCCTTCCGTCCGTCGCAACGCCTCTGGGTGAGCGCTGCGCTACGACGCGGCCCTCGTCAGCGCCTTCCGCGGTGAACGCACCCCTCCCGATCATGACCGCGTTCGAGACGAGCGCGGCGAACAATGGAGACTGACATGCTACGTTCCATGGCCTGTGGCGTGCTGCTCGCCGCCACGCTGCTTCAGCCAGCCTTCGCGAAAACGAATTGGGTCGTTGACTGGGCCGCATCGAATGTGGGGTTCGAATACGAGAAGGATGGCGCTCCCACCGAAGGGGTCTTCCGCGAGTTCACGGGCTCGGGCAGCTTCGACCCGGCCACGCCGGATGCCGCTCGTTTCGAGATCCGGATCAAGTCGGCGTCGATCGACCTTCACAACTTCCTTGCCAGCGGTTTTGCCACCTCGGCCGAGTGGTTCGATTCCAAGAACCACCCGGATGTCGTCTACGTCCTGACCGACCTGAAGCCCCTTGGCGAGGGGCGCTATGCAGCGTCGGGGTCGATCTCGATCCGCGGCCGCACCAAGCGCCTCAACTCCGAGATCGCGCTCACGATCTATGAGTCCGATGCCAGGGCCTCAGGCGTGCTGACGATCCGCCGGACCGACTTCCTTCTGGGCGTCGGGCCCTCGGCCGCCCTTGTCGAGATCGGGCCGGATGTCCTCGTCCGCTTCTCGCTCGTCGCTCGGCCGGAGGGGTAGGGCAGATGGCTGTCCGGAACACGACGGAGACATGGGGGGTGCTGGCGCGAGCCCTCCACTGGGCCATGGCCCTGCTGATCCCCGGCCTGCTCGCCCTGGGTCTCTACATGGTGCAGGTGCTCGGCGATGACCCTGGCACGATGGTTCTGCGCTTCGAGCTCACCCAGACCCACAAGAGCTTCGGCTTCGTCGCTTTCGCGCTGGCCGTGGTGCGTATCGGCTGGCGTTGGTCGAACGCGACGCCGGCGGTGCCAAGCAAGAGCCGCCTCACTGCCCTCATGGCCCGCGTGGGCCATCTGGCGCTCTATGGCTGCATGGTCGTGCTACCGGTGAGCGGTTGGTTGATGGCTTCCGCCTCGCCCATGAACGACCCGGACGCCTTCTTCCCCGTGAAGAACATGGTTTTCGGCATGTTCGAACTCCCGGACCCATTTCCAAGGGGTGATGAGGTTCTTAGCGACTCGCTGGGAGCGGTTCACTTCTATGCCGCAATGATGCTGATCGTGCTCGTCATGGGCCATGTCGCCGCCGCCCTGAAGCATCACTTCGTGGATCGTGACATGGTGTTGAGGCGCATGATCCGAAGCTGAAGCGTCCGAGGGGGCAGAGGTAAGCAACGAACGAGCGGACAGCCGCATCACAGTCCCGCATCAGGTGAAGCCCGGCCGACTTCGGCGCTGAGCGCTCGCGCCACACCGTACATCCGGGAATGCGCAGGGCGGACTTTCCGGAAACCTGGCGTATGGCGGCTTTCGCCCCGCACTCATAAGGCAGCGATTTTGCAGCCCTTCCACTTTTCCGGGACTCTGGGTGGTCTCCAGCGCATCCAAGGGGAGTTTTCCCAGCGTTTACAATCGATCAAGGGTTTCGACGGGCTGGAGAAGTCTTCCACTTTGAGCCGAACGTTGGGAGTCGAAGCGGTCGCTCGTTGCGGTGCTCTCTATGTCGGGTCTGGGATTGATACGGACCTGTGTGGTGGCGCTCTCGTGCTGCTACGGGGCCGGAGTAGGCGGGGGCTTTGGCGTGGGGGTCAGAAGGTGAAGCTGGAGGCGTTGCGCAGGGCGTAGACGCGGACGCCGCGGGCGACGGCGAGCTCCTCGGGCTTCAGCACCCGGTCTGCGCGAAGGCGGCGGGCCGTGATCTCTCCGCGTGGCATCTGGAGCCCGGGATCGGGAGCGAGCGCCAGAAAGTCGAACTCGAGAAAGCCGTCCGCCGCCGGCCTGCCGCCGCGCCGGATCGCCAGTGTCGGGGCCGAGAAGCCCGTCGTGGGCGCCACGCCGAAGGCGCTGACCGCGAAGCTGCCGTCGCTGGCCCGCCCGATCTCGATGCGCCCGACATTCTCCACGGGCTCGCGCCGTCGCTCGAGGCGCTCCGCCTCGGCGGCCCGCTCCTCCTCCTCGTCCCCACCGAAGAGCGCGCAGCCGGGCAGGGCGGCGACTAGGCCGAGCGCGAGGATACGGCGGCGGGGGACGTGGCGCTGGGGGACGCGGGAGGACATGTGCGCAGGCTCCTTCGAGGAGAGGCTTGAGGCTTGGGGCTGCGGCTTTCCACCACAAGCGCGCCCCGCTGGAAAGCCCTCGCCTTTACCCGCGGCGCGAACCGGCATACCTGCCCCTCAGGCAGCGCGCAGCGAGCGCAGGAGGAGACACCATGGCCAGCCCCGCCTTCGAGGAGATCGCCGAGAACTTCGAGCTCTTCGACGATTGGGAGGACCGTTACCGCTATGTGATCGAGCTCGGCAAGGAGATGGCGCCGCTCGAGGATGCGCTGAAGACACCGGCCTACAAGGTGGAGGGCTGTGCGAGCCAGGTGTGGCTGGTCCCCTCCGTCGAGGGCGAGGGGGCGGCGCAGCGGCTGAGCTTCGAGGGCGACAGCGACGCGATGATCGTGCGTGGGCTGATCGCGGTGCTGCGCGCGCTCTATTCCGGCCAGCCGGTGGCGGAGATCCGCGAGATCGACGCGGGCGCTGAACTGGCGCGGCTGGGCCTCGCGCAGCACCTCTCGGCCCAGCGGTCGAACGGGCTGAAGGCGATGATCAAGCGGCTCGACGGGATCGCGGCCAGCGCCGGGACGTCCGCGGCCGAGACCTGACGGCCGGACGCGTCGGGGAATTGGGCGCGCCGGCATTTTGATGCTTGTCGTTGGGGTAGGGGGCCTGCAACGATCGGGGCGGTCGGGGTCTTGCGCCGATCCCGCGTAAATGGTTGGAGCGACCGGGGGCGGGGCACGGGCCTTCCGCCCGCGTATCGCGCTTTCCGGGGGAGCCGAGGATGACAAATGCGCTGACCGAGGCGCTGAAGACGCGCGACTGGCTGCTGCTTGACGGGGCCACGGGCACCAACCTCTTCGCCATGGGGCTCGAGGCCGGCGAGGCGCCGGAACTCTGGAACGTGGAGCGGCCGGAGAAGGTGCGCGCCCTTCATGACGGGTTCATCGAGGCGGGCTCGGACCTCATCCTGACCAACACCTTCGGCGGCAGCGCCTACCGGCTGAAGCTGCACGACGCACAGGACAGGGTGCGCGAGCTCAACATGGCCGCCGCCCGCATCGCGCGGGAGGCGGTGGAGGCCTCGGGCAGGGCGGTCATCGTCGCAGGCTCGGTAGGGCCGACGGGCGAGATCCTGGAGCCTGTCGGCAAGCTCAGTCATGACGATGCCGTCGCCGCCTTTCGCGATCAGATCCGGGCGCTGATGGATGGGGGCGTCGACGTCATCTGGGCCGAGACGATCTCGTCTGAGGAGGAGATCCGCGCGATTGCCGACGCCGCCGCGGCCGAGAACGCGCCCCTCTGCGCGACGCTGAGCTTCGACAGCGCGGGGCGCACCATGATGGGCATAACCTCGGAGAGCTATGCGCAGATGGCGCCGTCCCTGCCGGCCGCCCCCATCGCGCTCGGCGCGAATTGCGGGGTGGGGGCGGCGGACCTACTGCGTACGGTCCTCGGCATCACCGCGGCGGCGCCAGACGCCATCGTGATCGCCAAGGGTAATGCGGGCATTCCGAAATACGTGGACGGGCATATCCACTACGATGGCACGCCCGAGCTGATGGCGGATTATGCGCGGCTGGCGCGGGATGCGGGGGCGCGGCTCATCGGCGGCTGCTGCGGCACGATGCCGGAGCATTTGAGGGCGATGCGCGCCGCCCTTGAGGCGCATGAGCCCGGCGAGCGGCCGAGCCTCGAGACGATCCGCGAGCGCATCGGCGAATTCAGCTCCGCCTCCGACGGCACGGGCGAGGACGCGGGCGGCGAGAGCCGGAGGCGCCGCCGACGCCGAAGCTGATGGCGCGTGATCCGGGCGCGAGTGGCCTCACCGCACTGGAGGCCATAATGGCGAAGTCTGCCGGGTAATGCGCGGCCATGGTCGTGCCACTTCCGGCGTTCTGGGGATCGGCCGGGGCTGCGACGCTGGGCGCGGGCCCCATCAGGCCGTCTGTCGGACCGCGATCATCCCGAGCCCACCCAGTTGAATCACCATGCCGGCTGGCAACGGCACCTCCGCGCTGTCGAGGACCGTCCCCGTGAGCGCACCTGGCAATACGGTGCCTAGCTGGAAGAAGGCCATCGTCGTATCGACATCGCAGAAGTCGGTCAGACAGGTGAAGACCTGCACACTGTTCAGGTTGGCCGCCGTCGCCGCGGGATCGAAGAGGGATGAGAGCGACGGGACGGAGATCACCGTATTGCCGGCCTTGCCCGCGAAGCCGCCGCTCACATCCGTGCCTGCCGGGAAAAAGCCAGCTTAGGTACTGTTGGCGAGTGCCGCCGGCCCATAGCTCCCGGCATAGCCAGGGTCTGGCCTCGCGAGCGGCCCCGACACCGTAAAGGCAGCGTTCGAGAGGCTGCCGTCGGACATATCCTCATCGAAGCTGCCGGACCCGACGACGGGAGGCACACGTAGCGAGTTCACATCGAGGTCGAGGCTCACCGGTGCGAGGGTCCAGCGGATCACGTCCGCGCCCGACACCCCCGGCAACACGCTGATCACGGCGACCGCTGCCGCGATGGTGAAACGGCGCGACGTCATCGCTTTTCCCTACATCCTTTCCCATGAGTAAAGTCGTTGCATCGGAGGGAGGTCAAGCGCGGCTGCCAAATCGCAGGGGCGTCGAACCTGAATAGGACGGGTCATCTTGGGCGCAGTCGGTTTAGCGCCTGAAATTGACGCGTTTCTCCCATTCCGGCCCGGCACCTCCGTGATACGCGTGCGACAGTAGTTCCTTTCAGAGGACAATCCGAAGATGGCCGACGACGAAGACATCATCCTCTCGGAGCTGGACGATGACGAGCTTGTCCAGCAGATGCACGACGACCTCTACGACGGTCTCAAGGACGAGGTCTGCGAAGGGGTCAACATCCTGCTCGGACGCGGCTGGATGCCCTACGACGTGCTCACGAAGGCGCTGGTCGAGGGGATGCGGATCGTCGGCATCGATTTCCGGGATGGCATCCTCTTCGTGCCCGAGGTGCTGCTGGCCGCCAACTCGATGAAGGCGGGCATGGCGATCCTCAAGCCGCTCCTGGCGGAGACGGGTGCGCCCAAGCTCGGCAAGATGGTGATCGGCACCGTGAAGGGCGACATCCACGACATCGGCAAGAACCTGGTGGCGATGATGATGGAGGGCGCAGGCTTCGAGGTGGTCGATATCGGCATCAACAACCCGGTCGAGAACTACATCGAAGCCATCGAGCGGGAGGAGGCCGACATCCTCGGGATGTCCGCGCTCCTGACCACCACGATGCCCTACATGAAGGTCGTGATCGACACGCTCAACGAGAAGGGCATCCGGGAGGACTATATCGTCCTCGTCGGGGGGGCGCCGCTCAACGAGGAGTTCGGCAAGGCCATCGGTGCGGACGCCTATTGCCGGGACGCCGCCGTGGCGGTGGAAACGGCGAAGAGCTTCATCGCGCGCAAGCACAACCAGCTCGCCGCAGGCTGATCGCGGCATCGGGAAGGGCTTGGGGGCCGGCGGTCGGCGCGACCGCCGGCCTCCTGCATTGTACGGCAACCGATGAGGGCGCCGTTCGTCCTTCTTCGCCACGGACGGCGACAGCCTGACGCATCCCCCTTGGTGGAACGGATTCGCGTTGGGCCCGTTCTCCTATCGAGATTCAGAGACAAGACCCGAGGAGGCAGGGATTGGCGGATCGCATCCAGAACCTGAAGAGGGCGGTCAGAGTTCTCTCCATGGGCGCCCGGTTCTATGAGAGCGCCGCCCGCTGCGTGAATCCGCGCCTCGCCGAACGCTTCCGCGCGATTGCGGCCGAGCGGCGCGAGGCAGCCGAGGATATCGGCGTGCGTCTCGATGCGCTCGGTGCGGATGTGGGCGGTGCCGACCTCTGGGCGCGCCTGGTTGCGTGGTATGGGCGCGTGATCGGCTGGCTCTACGATGGCAACGACGCGATCATCATGCAGTTGGCGGACCACGAGGACCGGACCATCAGGGTCATGCGGGGTGCGCTCGAGACCTCTTCCGCCGCACCGGAGCGTCGCGTGATCGAGAAGCATCTTGCCAAGTTCCGCGAAAGCCGTGACCTCATGAAGGGCCTGAGAGAGGCGGGCTGAAACCGGTGGACCGGCCGCCCGCGGGAGGCCGGCTGATGATCGACGACGATGGATTGAGCGAGCGGGGCCTGCCGGCGACGGCTGGGCCGCGCGACGCGTCGGTGCTCCTGATCGCCTGTGGGGCGCTTGCTCGGGAAGTGCTCGCCCTCGAACGCGCAAACGGATGGCGGGGCCTCGCGCTCTCCTGCCTGCCCGCAAGCCTCCACAACCGCCCGGACCGCATCCCCGAGGCCGTGCGCGAACGCGTACGCGCCGCGCGGGCGCACGGCTACGCCTCGGTCTTCGTCCTCTATGCTGATTGCGGCACCGGAGGGCTGCTCGACAAGGTCTGCGCCGAGGAGGGGGTCGAACGCATCGCAGGGCCCCATTGCTACGCCTTCTTCGACGGCAATGATGCCTTCGCCGCGCGGGCGGAGGAGGAGATGGGCGCCTTTTACCTCACCGACTTCATGGTCCGGCAATTCGATGCCATCGTGTGGCGCGGGCTGGGGCTCGAGCGTCATCCCGAGCTTCGGGACATGTATTTCGGACATTACGACCGGGTCGTGTACCTTGCGCAAACCGAAGACGCCGCCCTCACGGCTGCGGCGGAACGCGCGGCCGAGCGACTAGGCCTTGCCTTCGAGCGACGCTTTACCGGCTATGGCGAGCTCGGCGAGACGCTGGCCGGGATCGCGGCGGCGCGGGGGTGAGGGTCTTGCGCCCCCACCCGGCCACGCGGGGCTATTCGCTGTCGTGCACGATCCTGAAGGCGGCCCGCCTGCGCGAGAACGCCTCCGCATCCTCCGAGAGACGCGGCGCGTCCGCTGCGATCCCGCCCGAGATCGTCGTCAGCCGCGGCCCGGCCGATGCTCCATCCATGGGCGCACCCACGAAGGTCGCCGCAGGCTCGGCAAATCCTGCATGCAGGCCAGGGTGATCGGCGGCACCCTCCACCGGCGTGATCGACATCTCCTCGATGGAGAAGACCAGCGGCGGATCGCTCGGCCGGGCCTCGGCCGGGTCGAACGGATTGAGCGCGCCCAGCACGCGGTCGATCTGGCCCCGGTCGCTGCGCAGCGGCAGGAGCGCCATTTCCCACATGCCACCGCCGATGCTGCTTCGCGGTGTGCCCGCGCGCTTGAGGCGGGCCATCCCGATCCCCGGCTCGGCCAGCGTCTCCGCAACCAGCTCGCGCATGCTCTGCCGCGCTTCGGACGCCATGATCGACTGTATCGGCAGGCCGCGCAGCTCCATCCAGAACGCGTCGACCAGCGCGCTGCCGGCAAGGCGGAAGCGGACATTGCCGCGCCCCAGATCCTCGAGAATGAAGAGATTGCCGATGGTCGCGCTGATGCGGCGCGGATCGACTTCTGCCCGCATCGGGCACACGCGCCCGTCCCTCAGCGCATGCCAGTAACGGACAAGCTTGCGGTTCTCGGCGTGACGCATTTCATCGACCCCGGGCCCCTCGGCCTCCCGCTCCGTCAGCGTAAACACTGCCTGATCGCTGTCGTCTTGCATTGGCTATCCCATAGTTTCGGCGCGGTTTCAACGTAACTGGACCCGCAGCGCGTTCTGCACGCCCCGCGCAAACGGGGCGGTGCCGCGGGCCGGCGGCCATTCTCGGCAAGCCTGTCGCTGTCACTGCTGATCGGAACCCGGCGCCTTCTGCCCGGTGCCCATACTTCTACGCGTGCCGGGTCTCTCTGGGAAACGATTTGTTAGGAGGATCGGCCGATCTTGCCGGCGCCCGGGGGAGGGGCGCGCGGCGGCCACACCTCGGATGCCGCGGGTGCTGCCGTGTCCCGCCGCGGCTTGCGGGAAGGAGCCTGACCATGCTGATGAGCCCCATGCCAGTCGCAACGCGCCAGGGACTGATGGTCGTGCTCTCCTCGCCTTCGGGGGCGGGCAAGTCGACGATATCGCGCCGCCTGCTCGCCGAGGATGCACGCTTCACGCTGTCGGTCTCCGCCACCACGCGCCCGGCGCGGGAGGGGGAGGTTGAAGGGCAGCATTATTTTTTCGTTGATGATCAGGCATTTGACCGGATGATCGTCGATGACGAGATGCTGGAGCATGCGGAGGTTTTCGGCAACAAGTACGGCACGCCCCGGCGCCCGGTGGCCGACGCGATCGGCGCGGGGCGGGACGTGCTTTTCGACGTGGACTGGCAGGGGGCGCGCCAACTCGAGCAGTCGACCCTCAATGCCGCCCTCGTCACGATCTTCCTGCTGCCCCCCTCGATCGAGGAGCTGGAGCGGCGCCTCAGGGCCCGCGCGCAGGACAGCGATGCCGTGATCGCGCGCCGGATGGCCAAGGCCGAGGACGAAATCAGCCATTGGGCGGAGTATCAGTATGTCCTGATAAACGACGATCTGGCGACCTGCTTCTCCCAAGTCGGGACGATCATTGCCGCCGAACGGCAGCGCCGCCTGCGCCAGCCGGGCCTGCAGAGCCATGTTGCCATGCTTAACGAGGAGTTCCGGCGCCGTTTCGGCGAGGAGTGAGTCGCAGGCCCGCGGGCAGCAGAGCCGGGACGGAGGGGCAGGACATGGACCAGTGCCGCCGCGCCTGGGCCGCCCCGCGTGGGCCTCTGGGCTGGGGCCGCTGAGCGCGCGCCGGGCGCGATGGCTTTCGACGCGCGTCTGCGCCAGGCCGCGGTGATGCCCCGGCGGAGGAGTGCTTCGCGTGCTCGAGCGGCCGGGGGGTGGCGGGCCTTGAGCGAGAGGTCGCGGCGCAGCAGGATGGCGGGCGTGCCCGCCGGGCGCCGTTTCTTCCCGTCCCGTGCCCCTGATCGGAGCTGTCCCATGACCCTCTACGCCCTCGGCGATATCGCGCCCAAGCTGCCGGAGAGCGGTGCCGTCTTCGTGGCGCCCTCGGCCAGCGTTATCGGCAATGTCCATCTCGCCGAGGGGGTCAGCATCTGGTTCGGCGCGGTCCTGCGAGGCGACAACGAGCCCATCGAGATCGGCTGGGGCTCGAACGTGCAGGACGGCGCGATCTTCCACACCGACCCCGGGTTCCCTTCGACGCTCGGCCGGGAGGTTACGATCGGACACGGCGCGATCGTCCATGGCTGCACGATCGGGGAGGGCAGCCTCGTCGGCATGGGCGCGACCGTCCTCAACGGTGCGCGGATCGGGAAGGGCTGCCTTATCGGCGCGGGCGCGTTGGTGACGGAGGGAAAGGAGATCCCGGACGGCTCGCTGGTGATCGGCAGCCCCGGCAAGGTGGCGCGGCCTCTGGACGAGGCGGCGCAGGCCGCGCTGAGGGAGACCGCCGCCGGCTACCGCGCCCGTCTCCAGCGCTTCGCCACGGAGCTGCGCCAGATCTGAGCGATCCGTCCAGCCGCGTCCCGCCGCGACCGGTGGGGGTGCCCGCCTTGCGACCCGCGATCTCATGCGGAGGGTAGGTGGCGGACTGCGGAGTCGATGCCGCTGATGCCCGGACGCTGCCGGTTGCATTCGGAGGCGTAACGACGCGATCCGTTCCGTCGCGGCCGCATCGTGGCCGCCCGCAGTCGCTCCCCGCCATGTTCTGCGGCGCTTCGGCTCGTGGTTGCGATGCGGGTGGATGGGAGGGTCACGCGCTGCGGCCGGCGATGACGAGACGCTGCGGGCCGCATTCATGATGCGCGATGCTGCAACCCGTCCCATGGCCGGAGCATCGCGCGTTGCCCCCGCGAGCGGACACCGTGACGCGGGGGCGGGGAACGGGATGCGAGAGGATCCCGTCTGGCTTTGTCCTGCGCCGATGTCGAGCTCTGTCGGGCAAAAACCGAGGCTGCGTGCCGGATGCCCGGGTCGTGGCCGCGCATTGTCTCGACATGCAGAACGGCGCTCTACTGCGGGCAGGCGCAGAGAGTGACGCGGGCGTCTTCGCCCTGCCAGTCGAGCCTGGCGCCGGCGGCGGTGGCGACGCGGGGCAGGAGCGCGAGCTCCACCTCCCGTGAGGCCGGCAGGTCACCGAGCCGCCCCGAGAGCCAGGCCTCCGCGCGCGGCGGGAAGGCGGCCCGCGAGCCCTCGGCCGTGACCCGGATCGGCAGCGCGCTCTCCGGCGAGAGGACGAGCTCGATCTGGCCGCTCAGCCCCAGAAGCACGCGGCCGGAGAGAACCATCAGAGCGGCGAGCCGTGCGGCCGCGGGGTCGAGCGGCGGGCCGTCCTCCCCAACCACCGAGAAGCTGACGCGCCGGCTTGCGATCACGTCGCGGAGCTGGCCCGTCACGTCCCCCCGCGCGACCGCCGGACCGCCCCGCGTCGCCTCCCCGAAGGCGATGCGCAGGATGCGCAGAAGGGCGGAGGCGCGCTCCGTGCTCTGCCGGACGAGGCCCACCTCCTCCGCCTCATCGCCACCCTGCGTCTCCGCCATGAGGTCGATGCCGTTCGCGATGGCGCCGACGGGCCCCACGAGGTCATGGCAGATGCGCGCCGCCACGAGCCCCCCGAGGCTCACGAGGGCGGCATCGCCACCGGAAATCGCGGCCTTGCCATGGTCGTCGGCGGGGGCGGGAGCTAGCTCTTCTGCCATGTCGCACATGTTCCTCGAAGTCGGCGCGCTGGTGCGCCATCGTAAGCGCCCCGACTGGGGCCTCGGCCAGATCCAGAGCATGATCGCGGGCCGGGTCACCGTGAATTTCGAGAACGAGGGCAAGGTCGTCCTGGTAGGCGATGACCCGCAGCTCGACCTCGTCGAATCGGACACCCTCTGACCATATCCGCAGGATGGTTAACGTTCACTCACCAACCGGCACGGCGCTCGAGGGCCCGCCCGCGCGCTGTTGCGTCGGCCCGGCGGGGTGAATACTGTCCGGCGCTGGCCGCGGGCTGGGCGCGCGGGGCAGCCGGGCGATGCTTTGAGAGGGCAGGTCAGCATGCAGGTCGATGCCGGGCGCTTCACGGTGCGCCTCGCGGCGAGCGAAGCGGAGGTCGCCGCCGCACAACGCCTGCGATATCGCGTTTTCGTCGAGGAGATGGGCGCGTCGGTCAAGGACGAGGACCGTGCGGACCGGCGCGAGCGCGACAGATTCGATCCGTATTTCGACCACCTCATCCTCATCGACAACGAGAACGAGGACCCGGATCTGGAACTGGGCGTCGTCGGCGTCTATCGGCTGATGCGCGGCGCCTCCGCACGCGAGGGGATCGGCTTTTACGGCGATGGGGAATACGATCTCACGCGCCTCAAGGAGCAGGAGACCGAGATCCTGGAGCTCGGCCGATCCTGCGTGGATGCGAGCCACCGGGGCGGTTCGGGCATGCATCTCCTGTGGACCGGGCTTGGGCGCTATGTGGACGAGCACGATGTGGGCATCCTCTTCGGCGTCGCGAGCTTTCACGGCGACAGCACCGAGCCGCTGGCCCATGCGCTGAGCTATCTGCACCACCGCTATCTCGCGCCGCCGGATCTCCGGGTGCGCGCGCTCGACACGAGCTTCGCGCCCATGGATATCGTGCCGGCCGACGAGGTGGACGGCAAGGAAGCGCTCCGCCAGATTCCCGCGCTCATCAAGGCCTATATCCGGCTGGGTGGCTTCGTGGGCGAAGGCGCCTGGGTCGATCACGAGTTCAATACGGTCGATGTCTGCCTGATCATGGACACGGCCCGAATGGTCCAGCGCTATCGCCAGTTCTACTCCCGCCATCAGACCCGCGGTGAGAACGGCGGTGCGGGTGGTGGCGACGCATGACGGTGTCGGCGGGCGGTCCGTCGGCGGCGGTGCCCGAGGATCGCGAACGGGAGCAGCGACGCGCGCGCCCGCATGAGGGCACGTGGCGCGGGGGCGAGCCGCCCGTGCTGCCTGCGCTCACCTGCTACGAGAAGCTGCGCGGCTATCTCCGCCTCGGCGCCTTCATCGTGATGACCGCCGTTGCGCTCGCGCTGTTCGTTGCAGGGCGGTACCTGAGGCACTGGTTAGGGCACGGGGTGACGTTCCACTTCTGGGTGGCGCGGCAATGGTCCCGCGGCGGGCTGTGGCTCGCGGGGCTCGAGCGGCGGGTCGAGGGCACGCCGGTGCAGGGCGGGGCGCTGGTGGCCAATCACTGCTCATGGCTCGACATCCTGTCGCTCAGGGCAGTGACGCTCATGTACTTCGTCTCGAAGGCGGAGGTCGCCGACTGGCCGGGCGTAGGCTTCGTCACGCGGGTGACGGGCACGATATTCATCGAGCGCCGCCGCAGTCAGGCCAAGGCGCAGGAGGCGGTACTGCGGTCGCGCATCGCGGCGGATCAGCTCCTGATCTTCTTTCCCGAGGGGACGTCGACGGACGGGCAGCGGGTGCTGCCTTTCAAGTCCTCGCTCTTCTCCATCTTCTTCGATGACGGGGAGGGGGCCGATCTGCTGGTCCAGCCCGTGAGCCTCGTCTACACGCCCGCGCCCGGCTCGGACCTGCCGGCGGAGTTCTACGGATGGTGGGGGGACATGCCCTTCTACGGGCATATCCTCGACGTCTTCGGCCGCTCCCGACGGGGCAGGGTGACGATCACCTTCCATTCCCCCGCCCGCCCGACGGATTTCGCCGACCGCAAGGCGCTGGCCGAGCACTGCCAGCAGGCGGTTGCCAGTGGCCATGCGCGCGCGCTGCCAGCCCGCTAGCGCAGTCCGCCGTCCGGCGCGCGAAATGCGGCACAGCGGGATCGGCTGAGCCTTTCGCCGTCGGGCGGGGCATCGGCGTGCCGGGTGCTTGCACGCTGAGGGGCGCGCGAGCGATAAGGGGCCCACACAATCCTCGAGGATCTTATGCAAGACGGCAGCAGCCTTCCCGGAAAGCGTGGCCCCGCCACGCCGGCCATCAGCCTCGGACAGTCGCCGGATGCCAGTGTAAATGCGCCCGATGCGCTCTCCGAATGGCTGCGCAATCATGCGGTGGACGAGGTCGAGTGCGTCACGCCGGATTTCGCCGGGATCGCGCGTGGCAAGGTCATGCCTGCGTCGAAGTTCGTGAAGTTCGCGCCGATCTTCCTGCCGACTTCGCTCTTCTTCCTCACCATCACCGGGGGCTACCCGGATATCGACAATTTCACCGAATACGACACGGATGCCGATCTCTGGCTCCGGCCCGACCTTGCGACCGCACGGGCCGTGCCTTGGGCCAACGATCGCTCGGTGCAGGTGATCCACGATGTCTGCGACCGGGAGGGGAGCCTGATCGACTTCGCCCCCCGCTCGGTGCTGCATCGGGTGCTGGAGCACTATGCGGCGCGGGGGTGGAAGCCGGTGGTGGCGCCTGAGCTCGAATTCTACCTCACCCGGCCGAACACCGACCCGGACTATCCGCTCGAGCCGCCCATCGGCCGCTCCGGGCGCTCGCCGCAGAAGGCGCAAGCCTACTCGATCTCGGCGGTCGACGAGTACGACACGGTGATCGAGCACATCTACGACTACGCCGAGGCGCTGGGACTTGAGATCGATACGATCATCCAGGAGGCAGGGGCCGCGCAGCTCGAGGTGAACCTGCGCCATGGCGATCCGATGGAGCTTGCCGACCAGGTCTTCCACTTCAAGCGGCTCATCAGGGAAGCGGCGCTAAGATGCGGCGTCTATGCGACTTTCATGGCCAAGCCGCATGAGAACCAGCCGGGCTCGGCCATGCATATCCATCAGAGCGTGGTGGATGCGGAAACCGGGGCGTCGCTCTTCTCCACCGCAGATGGCGGGCCCTCCGATCTCTTCCGGCACTTTATCGGCGGGCAGCAGAAATACCTGCGAGCCGCCTGCTGCCTCATGGCACCTTATGTGAACAGTTACAGGCGCTTAGTGCCCGGTCTTACGGCGCCTATCAATCTCGACTGGGGGCGGGACAACCGCACGACGGGTCTCCGCGTGCCGATCTCCGACCCGGAGGCGCGGCGGGTCGAGAACCGGGTGGTGGGCGCGGATGCGAACCCTTATCTCGCCATCGCGGGCACGCTGGCGGCCGGGTATCTGGGCATGGTCGAGGCGATCGAGCCGCGGGAGGAAGTGCGCACCGACAGCTATACGCGGGATCGCGGGCTGCCTTACGGCCTTCTCGAGGCGGTGGAGGAGTTCAACCAGTGCATCGCGCTCCGCGACGTTCTCGGTCCCGCCTTCTCCAATCTCTACTCGGCGGTGAAGCTCCACGAATACGAGGAGTTCATGCAGGTCATCAGCCCCTGGGAGCGCGAACACCTGCTGCTCAACGTATGAGCGCCAGCGCTCACAGGCCGTCGACGATCACGATGGTCGCACGGGCATTGGCGCGGCGGATCTGGGCGACGGGCTCGTAATCCGGATCGTCGGCGAAGGCGCGAGCGGCCGCCATATCCGGGAACTCGATGATCACGATGCGGGAGGGGTGCCAGAGCCCCGCTTCCACGATGTCGAGCGCACCGCCGCGGGCGAGGTAGCGTCCGCCATGCTTCTCGGCGATCGGACGGGCCCTGGCCTTGTATTCCTCGTACGCCTCTGGGTCGATCAGCTTGGTGTCGACGATGGTGTAGGCGGGCATGGCAGCCTCCGGAGCGCGTGTCAGGCAGGCAGGTAGCGGCGGCGATAGCGGGCGCCGAGGCTGGTGAGCATCTCATAGCCGATGGTGCCCGCGGCGTCGGCGAGCGTGTCGAGGGGCACGGCCGGACCGATGAGCTCGACCATTGCGCCCGCCACAGCCTCGGGGCAATGCGTGACATCGAGCGTGACGAGGTCCATCGAGACGCGGCCGGCATAGGGCAGCATGCGCCCGGCAAGCGCGGCGCTGGCGCGGCCGCCGGCGGCCCGGATCAGCCCGTCCGCATAGCCCGTGGAGATGGTGGCGATGCGGCGCGGGCCGCGGGCGCGGAAGGCGGCGCCGTAGCCCACGGCCTCGCCGCCGGCAACGTCGCGCACCTGGATGATCGGCGCTTCGAGGCGGATGACCGGAGTCGCCTCGCCGAAGGGCTGGCCACCGAAAAGGCCGATGCCGGGACGTGTCATGCCGAAATGGAAGGGCGCGCCGAGGAGCGTGCCGCCCGTGGCCGCGAGGATGAGGACCGGCGCCGCGCGGCCGGCCGGCAGCGTTGCCAGGAGGCCCGCAGTGAGCTCGGCAAAGCCCGTGCGCTGCTGGGCGTTCATCGGATGCCCGGACACATCGGCGCAGGCGAGATGGCTCATCACAAGCTCGACGCCGCCCGGTAGGGGACCGAGGCGGGCGAGGTCGGACGGCTCGACACCGAGCCGGTTCATGCCCGAATCGAGCTGCAGCGCCGCAGGGCCGCCGGGACCGGTCTCGAACCAGGCGGCGCCCTGCTCGATGCTGTTGAGGACGGGGCGAAGGGAGGCGTCGGCAAAAGCGGCGCTGTCGCCCTCGAAATACCCGCCGAGGATGTAGATCGGCGCATCCGCCGCGCCCGTGCCCTCGAGCGTGCGCCGGAGCGCGATGCCCTCGCCCGGCAGCGCCACGAAGAAGCTGCGCGCCCCCGCCCTGGCGAGAACGGGCGCGACCTCGGCGATGCCGAGGCCATAGGCGTCGGCTTTCACGACCGCGGCCGTCTCCACCTCGGGTGCCGAGAGCGCGTCGAGCGCGCGCCAGTTGGCGGCGATGGCCCCGAGATCGATTATGAGGCGGGCTTCGAGGCTGGGCGCATCGGCCCCTCGGGCGCTCTCTACACGGTCTCGTGCCTCTCGCCTCGGCGCGTTCATGCGAAGTCGTCGCCGTCGCCCGGTGCGCCTGCGCCTTCATGGGCCATCGGTCGCCGGCCCGCGCCTCCCATTGGCCCCGCGCCGGCGCCCGGCCCGTCCCGGAACGCCACGTCCCGGCTGCCCGGTGGGTCGGAGAAGAGGGTGTAGCTGTCGTGGAACATGAGCTCCGCCATGCCGATGGGCCCGTGCCGTTGCTTGCCGATGATCACCTCGGCCCGACCGTGCAGCCGTTCGGCAGTCGCCTGCCAGTCGGCGAAGCGCGGATCGTCCTCCGGCGGCTTCTGACGGTCATGGTAGTAGCTCTCGCGGAAGATGAACATCACCACATCCGCATCCTGCTCGATCGAGCCCGACTCGCGAAGATCCGAGAGCTGGGGCCGCTTGTCCTCACGCTCCTCGACCTTCCGGCTGAGCTGGGAGAGGGCGATGACGGGGATGTCGAGCTCCTTGGCAATGGCCTTCAGTCCTTGCGTGATCTCTGAGACCTCCTGCACGCGCCCGTCGCCGCGCCCGCCCGAGGCGGGGCGGCAGAGCTGGAGATAGTCGACCACCAGCATGTCGAGCCCCTTCTGGCGCTTGAGCCTGCGGGCGCGGGCGGCGAGCGTGGAGATCGGCAGCGCGGGCGTGTCGTCGATATGGAGCGGCAGCGTCTCGAGATCCCGCGCCGTGTCGACGAAGCGGTGGAATTCCTCGGTGGTGAGCTCGCCGGTGAGAAGGAGGTGCGATTTGATGCGTGCCTCGGCGGCCAGCAGGCGGTTGGCGAGCTGTTCGGAGCTCATCTCGAGGCTGAAGAAGCCGACGACGCCGCCGTCCTTCGCCTCCGGGTCCTTGCGCATTGCCTTGAGGCGCTGGCGCGCGACCGAATAGGCGAGGTTGAGGGCGAGCGCCGTCTTGCCCATGGAAGGCCGTGCCGCAAGGATCACGAGGTCGGATTTCCGGAAGCCGCCGAGACGGTCGTCGAGGGTGCGCAACCCCGTCGAGAGCCCGGCGAGCCCGCCGCCGCGCTTCTTGGCGGCACCCGCCACGCGCACCGCCTCGGTCGCGGCTTCGAGAAAGCTCGCGAAGCCGCGGCTCTCCCGGCCCGTCTCGGCGAGCGTGTAGAGCGCCTGCTCGGCCGCCGAGATCTGCGTCTCCGGCTCGTCATCAACCTCGAAGCTGGCGGCGCGGGCCTGGATATCGTCGCCGAGCCTGACGAGCGCACGGCGGGTGGCAAGCTCCCGGATCGTGGCCGCGTAGTCGGGGGCTGCGCGCAGGGAGACGACGCCGGAGGCCAGTTGGCCGAGATAGGCGGCCCCGCCCAGCGTCTCCAGCCCCTCGTCGCCCGACATGAAGCTCTTGACCGTGACGGGAGACGCCAGCGCCTTCTTGCGGATGAGGCGTGCCATCACGTCGAAGATGCGCCCGTGCACGGGGTCGTAGAAATGGCTGGCATCGAGGATGTTCTCGATCTGTCCGAAGACCTCGTTGGAGACGAGAAGCGCGCCGAGCAGCGCGTGCTCGGCCTCGAGATTGTGGGGCTGGATGCGTGGACTGTCCGTCGCTGCCGGCTGGCTGCCGTCGGCCATGGGGCCTCTCCCGGGTCTGCTCGATCATTATCGTTGCGAAGAGAGTACCAAGCCAGATCGCCGCGTGCGAGCACGCGATGGCCCGGCGGGCCGACTGTCCCCGATATCCTCGGGGCTGTGGAGGATAACGGGGATAACCGGGCGCGCGGGACGTGGCGGGACTGCGGCGATCGCGTCGTGGGCGCGGACCTTCAGCCCGCGATGCAGCCCTGGGGCCGGAGCGCGCTTGCGACCGCTTCGCCTGCGCCAGTACCCGGAAACGCGGCCTCCAGCCCGGGACGGCCCGTGACGCTGAGCGCGGCGCCGCCGGCGAGGGCGCGGAGGAAGGCCTCCGCAGGCCCACCGGTGCCGCCGGACCAGGCCATGTCGCGCCCCGTGGCCTCGAAGGGTATCTCGAGGCTTGCGGTCTGACGTCCCCGCGCCGTCAGGCGCAGCGTTCCGTCCTCCGCACCCGCCGCCGGGCGGTAGCGGATGCCGAGCGTCTCGCCCCGGCACGAGAGGCCGAGATTGGCGCTGCCGTTGGAGATCACCGCCTCCGCCGCCCCGCGCGTCAGCCGCACGCTCCAGAGCCCGGTCGGCAGCGTCGAGAGCCCTTCCTCGAGCCCGCCGCGGGGGGAGGGCGCGAGGGTAGGGGTCTCGGAGAGGGGGGCGCCGTTCTCCGCCCCGCAGGCGGCGA
>JBCCDG010000020.1:0-43356 GCA_039030915.1 Pseudomonadota bacterium
CCACCTGCGCCGTGCTGCGATCTGGCAGGCGCCGGTATCGGGCCAGGATGTCCGGTCGCGTGGGGCTAAGGCGGTTAGGTTCAGACCGACATTTCGGGGACGCTCTCCGGCACGACGAGGCGGGCCTCGGTGGCGGCGACGATATCCTCAATACTCACATCGGGCGCGCGTTCCTTGAGGAGGAGGCCATCCTCGGTGGGCTCGATCACCGCCATGTCGGTTACGATCAGGCTCACGCGGCGCATCGCCGTGAGCGGGAGGGTGCATTCAGGCACGATCTTGGACGTTCCTTTCTGGCTGTGCACCATCGCCACGATCACGCGCTTCGCGCCGACCACGAGGTCCATCGCGCCGCCCATTCCGGGCACCATCTTGCCAGGGACCATCCAGTTGGCGAGGTAGCCGCGCTCGTCCACCTGCAGCCCGCCCAGAACCGTCATGTCCAGATGCCCGCCGCGGATGAGGCCGAAACTGATGGCGCTGTCGATGGAGGCTGCCCCGGGTACCGCGGTGACGAAGCCCCCGCCCGCATCCGTGAGGTCCGGGTCCTCCATCCCCTCGGGCGGCCGGGCGCCGAGGCCGATCACGCCGTTCTCGGCCTGGAAGAAGACTTTCACGCTCTCGGGCAGATAGCTCGCCACCATGCTGGGCAGGCCGATGCCCAAATTGACCAGCGTGTCGGGTTCAACCTCCATCGCCACGCGCCGGGCGATGATCTCCTTGGGGTTCTGCGGATTGTCGAGCATCAGGCGCCCCTCTCGATCAGATGGTCGACGATGATCCCCGGCGTCTTGACGCTGTCTGGCGGGATCATGCCGAGCGGCACGACGAAATGCGGCTCGGCGATCACCGTCTCGGCCGCCATCGCCATGATCGGGTTAAAGTTGTGGGCGGTCAGCGAGTATTCGAGATTGCCCACATAGTCCGCCTGCCGCGCTGCTACGAGGGCGAAATCGGCGCTGAGCGGCGTCTCGACAAGATAGGTCTTGCCCTCGACCTCGATCTTCTGCTTGCCCTCCTCGACGGGCGTGCCGATGCCGGTCTGGGTCAGCACGCCGCCGAGGCCGTAGCCCGCGGCGCGTATGCGCTCGACGAGCGTGCCTTGGGGGACAAGCTCCACCTCCATCTCGCCCTCGATCATCTGATGCTGTGTCTCGGGGTTGAGGCCGATATGGCTGGCGATGCAGCGCTTGATCGCCTTGGCGGTGACGAGCTTGCCAATCCCGTTGCCGGGCCAGGCGGTGTCGTTTGCGATCACCGTGAGGTCCCGCACCTTCCGGCGCACCATCGCGTCGATCAGCCGATGCGGACTGCCTACCCCCATGAAGCCGCCGATGAGCACTGTCGCTCCATCGGGGATCAGCGCTGCCGCGTCGTCCGGCTTTATCGCCCGTTTCATGCGCCCTCCCATGCGTTTTTTGGCGAGCGTAACCCGCAACATGCGGCGCTTGTAGCCCGCGGTAACACGAAAGTAGGGGGTCGCGCCGCCGTGGCGAGCCCGCGGCCGCGCGGCGCTGGCTGGTTAGGCCGCCCGGTCGAGCGTCTCCACGGAGAGGATGGTCGGCAGATGGCGCACGATTTCGGACCAGCTCTCGCCCTCGTCGAGACTGGCGAAGACTGAGCCGCTGTTGGTGCCGAAATAGAGGCCTGCCGGATCGCGCGCATCGCCTGCCATGGCCTGGCGGAGCACGGTGAAGAAGCAGGCTTTCTGCGGCAGCCCGTCCCGCATCGCCTGCCAGCTTGCGCCGCCGTCGCGTGAGCGCCAGACGGCACAGGCCGCGTCGGGCGGGAAGCGGCCGGCCATGTCGCCGTTGAGCGGCAAGGTCCAGAGCGTCTGTGGGTCCCGCGGATGGACCCGGATGGGAAAGCCGAATGTGGAGGGCAGGCCCGGCGTGATGTCGTCCCAGCTCCGCCCGCCATCGGCGGAGCGCCAGGCACCATGGTGGTTCTGCTGGTAGAGGAGATCCCCGCCGCCTGGGCCGGTCGGCGCGAGCATCATGTTGTGCACGCAATGTCCGGTCTCTCCGTCCCGCGGCGCGGCGGGGTGATCGTGATGCCCGCAGGCCTCCGCGTTCGACAGGCGGTTGCGCCGCTCCCAGCTCGCGCCGCCATCCTCCGTCGCGAAGACGCCGGCCGCCGAGATGCCGATCCAGAGCTTCGCGGCGTCCTCCGGGTGGGCGACGATGGTATGCAGCACGAGGCCCGCAGCGCCGGGGTTCCAGCTTTCAGCTGAGGGGTGGTCGGTGAGGCTCTGCACCCTCTCCCAGCTTTGCCCACCGTCACGGCTCGCCAGAAGGCCAGCGGGCTTGGTGCCGGCATAGAGCGTGCCATGCGCGAGGCCGAGCGACCAGATCTGGGAGAAGCCGTCACCGAATGGCAAGGGCGCATCTGTCCAGCCGATCATTGCGGCGAAGCCCGGGTCCTGCGCGGCCCATTCGTCCATCTGCCCGGTGGTGAGCCGCGTGAGCTCCCACTTGGCACCGCCGTCTTCCGAGCGCCAGATCCCGGCGCCGTGAAACTCTCCGCCACCGCCGGCCCAGAGCGTACCCGTCGCGGCATCGCCGACGACATGATTGATCGCCCAACTGTCGCAGAAGGGGCCGCTCACTTCCCAGCCCGAGCGGCCATCGCCACCAGCCACCAAGAAGGCGCCCTTGGTCGTGCCGAGCAGGAGTGTGAGGCGGGTGTCGGACATCGACGGCGGCTCCTTCAGTCCTCAGGAAAGTACCATGCGGCAGCACTCCAGCATAGAAGCGTGGCAGGTCGAGACTTCCCCAACCGGCACGGGATGACCAATGTCGGCGCATCGCGCGTCAGCATCTCGGGGACTGCATGGAGTCGCTCGTCAACATCGCGTTCCCGATCTTCTCGATCATGGCGCTCGGCTATTGGGCGGGCAGGCGCGGGCTCTTGAACAGCGCGTCCACTTCCGCGCTGAACCGTTACGTCTTCCTCTTCGCGCTGCCGGCCGCGATGTTCGTGTTCTCGGCGCGGGCGGATATCGACGCGGTGCTGAACTGGCCCTTCATCGGCGCCTATCTGCTCGGCTCGCTCGGCGTCGTGGTGCTGGCGGTCATCGCGGCGGCCCTCGTCTTCCGGCTGCCGCGCGAGGAGGTGGCGATGCACGGCGCACTCGCCTCCTACGGCAATGCCGGGTACATGGGCATCCCGATTTTCCTCACGGCCTTCGGTGCGGACGGCATCCTGCCTGCGATCGTCGTCAACCTCGTCGGTCCGATGACGGCGATGGCGATCATCATGCTCGTGCTCGAAGTGATGCGGCAGCCTGGCGCGTCTCCGGGCCAGCATCTGCGCCAGATCGGACGAACCTTCGTCGCGAACCCGGTGCTGGTTGCGTCACTCTGCGGCATCCTCTTTGCGCTTCTTGAGCTGCCGCTGCCAACACCCGTGAGCAACCTGCTCGATCTCCTAGCCTCTTCCGCCGGGCCAACGGCGCTTTTTGCGCTGGGCCTCTCGCTCGTGGGCAGTTCCGTGCTGGGCGATCTGGCGGAGATCGGCTGGCAGACGCTGCTGAAGCTCTTTCTGCATCCGCTGCTGCTGGTCTGGCTTGCCGTCACATACGTCTTCGTGCTCGATCCGTTCTGGGCGCTCTCGGCCGTCGTTCTCGCCGCGCTCCCGACGGGCTCGTCGATCTTCATCGTCGCTGAGCAGTATGGCGTCGCACCGCGGCGCACCTCGGCCACCGTGGCGCTGACCACGCTGCTCTCGGTCGCGACGCTGACCGGGCTCTTCATCGCGCTCGACGTCAAGTGACGCGCGGAATCGGCGCCTGATCATAAGGTCCGGTCCCTCGGATCGATCCCCCGGGATGCTCCGCGGTGTCTCAGACGCCGATCTGGCATTTGCCTTGCCGCGGCGTCCCGACCGGAAAAACGTGGACAGTGCCCCTCGGCTCGGCCGATATCTTGGGCCTATCAAGGTGCTGTCTGCGGATTGAGGCAGGTTGCGCCAACGACCTCGATATCGGAGGAGACCGCCATGACAGAGCGCCGATCCATGCCTCTCTTCGCCGCTGCCATCGGGCTCGCCGCCTTTGTAGCTGCGCCCGTGGCACACGGTGACGAAGGCGCGACGGATGAGGGAGACTACCTGATCGTCGACGTCAGCGACCTCGTCGATCTCTGCAATGCGAAGGTTCAGGATGCCGATTTCGCATCCGCCATCCACATGTGCCACGGCTACCTGGTAGGGGCGCATCAGCTCCACGAGGCCGCAATCACGCCGTCGGAGAACGGCGGCTTCTACTGTCTGCCCGAGACGCCCCCTTCCCGCGATGCGGCCGTCGTCGCCTTCGTCACCTGGGCACAGGCGGCAGAGGGTGCGATGGATCTGCCGGCCATCGAGGGTCTGATGCGCTGGGCGGCGGGCGAATTCCCCTGCAGCTGATGCGACATCGCGAGACTTGAGGAGAGAGCCAGTGAAGAAATCTGTCACCGCCGTTGCCGCGCTCGCCCTGCTCACGGGCTGCGCCGGTCTCGACGACACTCAGCAGCGCGCGCTCACGGGCACCACCGCGGGGGCCGCGGGGGGCGCGATCATCGGCGCGATTGCCGGCAGTGCCGGCCTCGGTGCCGCGATCGGCGCGGGGGCGGGCCTCGCGGGCGGCCTGATCGCCGACCGGGTGGAGAAGGACAAAGAAGCCGCCTATCGGCGCGGCTATTCCGACGGCCGGCGGACGAACTGAACCCAGCGCCACCCGTGTGGCGGCGCTGGTCCTTTGGGTGCGGGCAGGGGGGCGTCATGAGGTTCGGATCGCGGGCGCTCGACCTGGGCCTTCCGTCGCGGATGGACGACATGCTGACGACGCTGGTTCGATTGGGTGTCGCCGCTGCGATGCTGGCGGGAACGGGCATTGCGGCTCTCTCTGCCGAGGAGAGCGGCGGGTCTGTCGGCAAACCGATATCCGGAGCAGAGCTGGCGGCCGACGCTTCGAACGGTGCCGCCACGAAGGCCGATAGCGGGGATGCGCCCGCCGCGGATGGCGATGCGCTCGTCGATTACGCGACGCAGGCCTTCCAGGGCGATCTCGACGCCATCCTGCAACGTGGCTTCCTGCGCATCGGCACGGTCTACGATCCGCTCTTCTTTGCCTATGATGGCGCGGAGCCCTACGGCGTTGTCGCCGATTTCGCCGCCGCTCTCGACAAGCATCTGAAGGAGACGCTGGGCGATGCGGCCCGCGACCTCACCGTCGTGCCCATGCCGATGCCCCGCGACCGGCTGCTGGACGCGCTGGAGGAAGGCCGTGTCGAGGTGGTTGCCGCAAACCTTACCGTCACCGAGGATCGGGCCGAGCGCGTTGCCTTCACCGACCCGTTCCTCACGGGTGTGCGGGAGGTCGTGGTGACGGGCGAGGCGCTGGCCGAGATCGAGACGCGAGACGACCTTGTCGAGACAGGGCTCCACCAGCGTCTGTCGAGCAGCTATGCGGAGCATCTGGCCGCCATCAACGAGACGCGCACCGCCGCCGGGCAAATGCCGATACCGCTAGTGCCTGTCGATGAGCGTCTGCAGGATCACGACCTTCTCGAGCTGGTGGCTGCCGGCGTCGTGCGGGCGGTGCCCGTGGACGACCACAAGGCGAACCTCTGGGTCGAGGTCTTCGACGGGCTGGTGATCCACGAGGATATCGCGCTGAATGAGGACGGAGAGGTCGCCTGGGCCGTGCAGAAGGGCCGCCCGAAGCTGCTCGACGCGCTGAACGGCTTCGTCGGCACCGCGAGGAAGGGCACCGAGCTCGGCAATATCCTGTACCGCCGCTATATCGAGAGCCCGGAGCGCATGGCCAACGCCATCGAGGCGGAGCCTGCCGAGCGGCTGCGGAAGGTCTACGGCTTCATTCAGAAATACGCCGAGGCGTACGACTTCGAGCCCCTGATGATCGCAGCGCAGGGTTTTCAGGAGAGCGGGCTCGACCAGGAAAAGCGGAGCCCCGCGGGGGCGGTCGGGATCATGCAGCTCCTGCCGTCGACCGCGCGCGACGAGAATGTCGGCATTCCGGACATCGAAGACCCCGAGCGCAACGTTGAAGCGGGCATCAAGTATCTCCGCTTTCTGAGGGACCGGTACTTCGCCGATGAGGACCTGTCGCCGGAGGACCGCGTGTTCCTGAGTCTTGCCGCTTACAATGCGGGCCCAGGCAATATCCGCACCGCGCGGGCGAAGGCGGCGGAGATGGGGCTGGACCCCAACATCTGGTTCGACAACGTCGAGGTCGCGACGGCGCGTGTGGTGAGCCGGGAGCCCGTCGTCTACGTCCGGAACATCCTGAAATACTACACGACCTATCGGCTCTTCCGGGAAATCGCCGAGACGACGCCAGCGAACCCGTAGCCTTGTTGACGGCGCTACGGCCCGGCAGGGACGGAGCCCGTGCTTTTCTTCTGCGCGATCCTTGGCTAAGCGCAGCGGCGGCCGATGGCACCTTGGCTGAGCGGCAGGTCGGTCTATTTTGTCGCACGATCCGGAGAGGGAACCACGCCGATGCCTGCAGTCGTGAGGAGCCATGAGGCAGTAGTCCGCCGCTGCCGGGAGCGATGAGCGACGCTGTCACGACGGCTGCGCCGCTCATGCAATCCGAGGAGCGGGCACCACTGCGGGTCTTCTGGCCGGCGGTGACTCTGACTTTGTCCTCGGCCGCCTCGATGGCGCTCGAAATCGTCGCCGGTCGGGCGCTTGCGCCATATGTCGGCATGTCGCTCTATAGCTGGACCATGGTGATCGCGGTGGTCCTCGCGGGCCTGTCGCTTGGACATTGGCTTGGTGGACTGCTGGCGGATCGTACGGCCCGGCCCGCGCGGTTCGTAGCGCTCGCGCTTTCGACGGCAGCCCTGGCTACGCTCCTCTCACTCGGTGCGCTCAGAATGGCTGCACCCGGTCTCGAAGGTACAAGCCCGGTCGCCCATGCGGGCTTCCTCGCCTTCGCCGCCTTCTTCCTGCCGAGCGCGCTCGCCGGTCTTCTCGCGCCGCTCCTGACAGTAATCGCGCTCTCCGCAACGCCGCCGGAACGGCAGGGCAGGGTGCTGGGCCTGATGTTCGCGCTGGGCGCGGCGGGGGCGATTATCGGCACGCTCGCTGCTGGGCTGGTGATGATCTCCTGGCTTGGCACGGCGGGCTCGGTTGGCCTTATCGCCGCCGTCTACGCCATCCTCGCCATCCGCTTCTGGCGCGCCTGGGCCTCGGCCTCGATCGCGAGCGCCGGGGTAGCGGTTCTCGCCCTCGTTTCCCCCGGCGCGCTTGGGCTGGCATCCGCCTGCATGACCGAAAGCGCCTATTTCTGCATTCGGGTCGACAATGCCTCGGGGTTCGGGCGACCGGGCCGCGTGATGGTGCTCGATCACCTGGCGCATGGGGTGAACGACTATCGGGATCCGCGTTTCCTGCTGAGCCCTTATGTACACGGCGTTGATGAGCTTGTGGGCGCGCGCTTCCCGGGTGACACGCTCGATGCCTTCTTCGTGGGTGGAGGAGCGTACACTCTGCCGCGCGCCTGGCAAGAGCGCTATCCGAAGGGCCGGTTTGTCGTTGCCGAGCTCGATCCCGCAGTCAGCGAGACGGCGAAACGCCACCTCTGGTTCACGCCCGCCGCCCGCACCGAGATCCGTCATGGGGACGCGCGCCGGGTGCTCACCGGGCTTCCGGCCGCCGAGCGGTTCGACGTGATCTTCGGCGACGCCTTTCACGACGTGACGATCCCCGCACATCTCGTGACCCATGAGTTTGCGGAGGCGGTCGCGGGTCGGCTCCGGCCTGGCGGGATCTACGCGATGAATGTGGTCGACGCGCTCCGCGAGCCGATATTCGCGCTCTCGCTCGCGACGACGCTGCGCGCAAGCTTCGGCCATGTGGAGCTCTGGCTCGACCGACAGGCCATAGGGCCCGGCGAGGCGCGCACGACATGGATCCTCCTCGCGTCAGACCGCGCCATGACCGCAGATGGCATCGAAGCGGGCTACGGCTTCGGGCGGGACTGGGTGCGGGTGCCGCTGGATGACATGATGCGCGCGGTCGGCCGGGAGCGGATCGTCTTCTTGACCGACGACTACGCGCCGGTGGATCGCCTCCTAGCCCCGGTGCTGTTCGATCCCGCCCTCGGCAACGGCGGCTGAGGCGGCTGGTCATTTCGACCGGGTTCAGCGCCAGCGCGTGCGACACGTCGGCAGCGTGCTGTGCACGCCCTCACCGAATGGACACGTCGAGGCGTGGCGCGCGGCTAGGCGGCGCCGAAGGCGTCCTTGACCACCCGCTCAGCCCGTTCTTTGAGCCAGCCGCTGAATTCGTCGTCGGCAAGCCGCTCGAAGTTTCGCAACCAGTAGGCGCGCAGCGGCTCCGATCCGGGCTCTGCGAGGATCGGACACATACGGCGCAAGTCGGCCGGCGCCGTGTCGGCCACGAACTCCGCATGCGTGCGAATGAGGTCGATGCTCACCTCCTCTTGGTCATCTTCTCCAAGCCGGCTCTCCGCCGTCTCTATCCCGGCCTTCCGATGCGGCACGGGCGGTGCCGTGGGGTCGGCGAAGTAGGTGATCGTAGGCGTCGGCAGGGCAGGGATCACCCCGAGGAGATCATGGACCACGAGCGGACTACGCCCCCGCTCGGCAATCTGCAGGAGCAGCGCGCGCAGGTCCGCGATGACGCATGCGATCACGATGTCGGAGGGCGGCGCGTAGCCCGCGATGATGTCCATGTCCTGCGCCAGGCGCTTGGAGCGCGCTTTCACATGGTCATGCATCATCGTGTAGGGCAGGACCGTGACCGGGCCGTCGGCGCCGGTCAGCAAGCCCTGCAGGTCCGCGCGCAGCCCTCGCGAAATGGAGATGGGCGGCACCGCCACCAGCTCCTCATTCGCGCAAAGCGCCACGTCGGCTGCGATTTGGCGGTCTGCAATAAAGCGAATGGGGCGAATTTCAGACAGCACTATGGCGCGAATGAAGTCATTCTGAGATGATTGATAGTTTACGCATAGTGATGACGCCGAACAGGATGCCGCCCATTCCGCCAGATTCGCAATCTCGATTTGAGGCTCTTTAGGATTTTGCTGGCTTTCCAAGACCGAGACCCTTGCTCCACTCGATTTCATCTTATATCGATGCGTCGTGGGGATGACAACGGGGGTGTGCGCGGATGATTGTGTATTCGCATCGCGTTCAGGCGATCCTGAAGCAGAGCGTTGTGGAGCTTGGCCTGACGATGGTGTTGAGCGACCGCGACGGCGGCGCTTCTCTGGAAAAGAACGAACAAGTATTTGCGGCTGCGGCCGAGCTTTTGTCGATTGATTGCGAGCGCATTGACGAGGGAGGTTACTCAACGATGGTGTTCCGTCGCCGGTAGTTCCGGGCGGAAGAGGGGAAGGTTGCGTAGATATGCCGACGAAGGATGTGAGGCGCGCGCGTGCGGCGGGTGTCACAGCCAGCAGGGCCGCGCGGATCGGCGCGGCCGGCAAGAAGGGGCGCATCAACGGCGCGCGCATGGTGCTCGCCGTATCGGCCGTCGCGCTTGTCGCGGCGATCGGTTTCTATGGGTTCTCGGAATTCGAGCCAGGGGCCGACGGGTCCGCATCGACGTCGGGACAGTCTGATCCGGAGAGCACCGCGGGTGTCGAGACGGCGACGGTTGACGCTCGGCTGGCGGATGATGCCGCATCCGACGAGGCTGAGGACTCGACGGCCACCGACAGCGCGGACGCTGCGGGGACAGATCCTTCGGATGGTACAGCGACAGAGGCGGCGGAGACGGTCGCCGCGGCACCCACGGGTCTACGGGGATCGACACCGGGTCTGAACGCGCTCCGCTCGCTCGGCGATCCATTGCCGCCCGCGCCAGCGCTGCCGGGTGTGCCATCTCCGGCAGGTGCCATCACCCCGCCGGTCACCACAGCCGCCCTCCCCGCCACGGACGAGGCAGCTGAGACGCCTGCGGCACAAGGCGACGCAGTGACATCTGCCGTCGAGGAAGCGGAGGCAGCGTTCGAGTGCCCCCTCTCCGGTTCAACGGACGGCTTGCGCTTCCTCGTGCCCTTCCAGCAGGGCGGCGAGACGCCGCCTGGCGAGGCGTTGGGCCGGGCGGCGGCCTTCGGGAAGGCGGCGTCACTCTGCCCTGACGCGACGATCACGGTGATCGGCTACGCGAGCAAGGGCCGCAATCCGCTGGAGGAAGCGATGGCAGGGCTTAACCGAGCCCGCGCCTTCGTCGAGCTTCTCACAGATAGCGATGTGGACACATCCCGCTTCCAGGTCTTTGCCGAACCGCAGGACGATGGGGAGAAGCGAATGCCCGACGGCGTCGAGATCAGAGTCAAATAGGTCAAAGAGGAGCGCGCCTTGGAAAACATCGTCTCCATCATCGTCTCGCCAACGCCGCTGTCGCCCGCCCTGGTCATCGGGGCGGTGATCGGTGTTGCGGCTTTGGCGTATATCGCCGGCCGCCGACAGGGCCGGGCGCAAACCGCGCCAGTCCAGGATGCCTTCAACCGCGAAATGCTGCGCATGCGCCGCCACAACGTCACGCTGGCGGAGGAGCGGGACCAGCTCCAGGAGAGCGTCGACCGGGAGCGCCGCCGCGGCAACCAGCGTCGGACATCGGAAGAGGCTCTATAGGCGCTGTCGAAGCGAAGACCCCGGAATGAAAAAGGGGCCGCTTGCGAGCGGCCCCTTTTCGTACGCGACAGCCAGGATCACTGGCTTTCGGCCGAGAAGTCCTGAAGCACGTCGAGAAGGCTGTGGACGTTCACCGTCTCGGGATTGACTTCGTTTGAGGCGAAGTAGCGCAGGAAGATGTCGCGCGACTTGTCGTTGTCTGCCTCGTGCAGCCCCATCGCCCAGTTCGGGAACAGACGCTCGCGCGCGTCGTAGCAGCCCATTAGGATGATGTTGAAGTGGCGCGGATCGGCCGCGATGCGGTGATAGATCGCGCTCACCTCCGCACGCCCGCCCTCGAGCACCTGCAGGAACTGCCGACCATTGTAGTGCAGTATGCCCGTCAGGTTGGCGGCTGCATTGTTGCGGTGGCAGGCCTTCATGAGGGAGCGCATGTCAAGAGCAACAGAAGGGTTGCGCTCACTGTAGTACACAAGTCGGGACAGATTCATATTGCACCCATTTTGCCCATACTCGATTGAGATTGCGACAGCACGCAACGCGTCTTGGCCAGCGTGCCAAACGTAACCTTTGCCGCAGACGAGTGGCGATTCTTTGACATCAAGATATCTATTCTGAGACGCGCGTCGCGCAGCCGGGCGTCCGCCCGGTCGGCTCGCGAAAAGTTGCGCTCAGTGCCCCCCGCCGTCGCTCTCTCCGCGCACCGTCTTGATGTCCTGAAGCGCCGCCCACCGGTGGACGTCCTCGCGGCGGAGCGCACAGGCCATGAGGTCGGGGAATTGATCGGGCGTGCAGGCGAAGACGGGCGCGCCGAGATCGGCGATGCGGCCCGCGAGGTGCGGATCGTGGCCGGGCCGCCCGGTATCCGTCAGCGCGAGGAGGACGATGACGTTGACGCCGATCCCGATCAGCCGCGCTATGCGGGCCACGAGCTCCTCGGCATTGCCGCCTTCGTAGAGGTCGGTGATCAGGATGAGGTGCGACTTTGCCGGCTTCTCGATCCGGTCCTCGCAATACGCGACGGCTTGGTTGATGTCAGTGCCGCCGCCGAGTTGCACGCCGAAGAGCACTTCCACCGGATCGGCGAGCTCATTGGTGAGATCGAGAATAGCCGTGTCGAAGCAGACGAGCTTCGTCTGCACGACCGGCAGCGACGCCATCACGGCGGCGAAGATCGAGGCGTAGACGACGGAGCTCGCCATCGAGCCGGACTGGTCGACACAGAGCACCACTTCGTCGAGGTCGACGATCCGCCGCTGGCGCCGCATGAAGCCGATCAGACGCTCGGGCACGACGGTACGGTGATCGGCCTGGTAATTGTGGAGATTGGCGCGAATGGTTCTGGGCCAGTCGATGTCGTTGAAGCGCGGACGGAAGGTGCGCTTCGACTTGTCGACCGCGCCACGCAGCGCTTCTGCCGTGCGCCGTTCCAGCCGCTCCATCAACTCCGCGACAACCTTCGCGATGACCTCGCGTGCGGTATCCTTCGTCTTGGCTGGCATGATGCCGCGCATCGAGACGAGATCGGCGACGAGGTTCACATCCGCCTCGACGGCGGACAGGAATTCGGGCTCCATCAGCATCTGCTTGAGGCCGAGCCGACTGAACGCGTCCTTTTGGACGATCTGAACAACCGTGGCAGGGAAGAACTCCCGAATGTCGCCCATCCAGCGCGCGACGTTGGGGGCGGATCGGTTGAGCCCGCCACGCGTCTTCGTGCCGGCGTCGTCGGGATTGTAGAGTGCCGTAAGCGCGGCCGAGAGACGCTGATCATCGCCCGAAAGCGCCTCGTCGTCCCCGCCGAGGGCCAGGCGCCAGCGGCGTGCACGGTCATCCATGGGGCTCACCTCGCAGGATCTTCGCGATGATCTCGAGGTGCTGGGGCCAGCGCGTTTCCGCATCTGGCGCCGTGACGGTCGCCCTCGTCCCGTCCGCTCCACCGCCGAGGAGCGCATCCATCAGCCGCTTGCGCTCGGTCCGGTCCATGCTGGCGAAGACGCGGCGGAAGAGCGGTAGATGTTCGGTGAAGGCGTCCGGATCGAGCCCGATGATCCACGCGTCGATACAGTCGCGCAGGGCTGCGTCATAAAGGAGCCGCTGTGCTGCACCCTCGAGGAAGCCGGCAAAGAACGCTGCCGCATCCGCAACCGCAACGCCCGGCGAGAGCATGCGAGAGAGGACAGCGACGGCATCTTCCGAGGAGAGGTGGTTGGCTTCGTAGAGCAGGCGCGCGGCAAGGCCCGCGATCGAGCGGCTTGTCTGCCGGTCCTGCATGACCTTCTCGAGCGCGGTGCGCCATTGCGCTTGTAGGTCGGGATGGTCGTCGACGAGCCTGAGCGCGGCATCGGCGGCCTGCACGATCTGGCGAAGCGTGTTGGCGGCATCCTCGTCGAGGCCGCGTGCCGCATAGGGGAGCGCCAGCGCCCCCTGCACCGCGATCCTGCCGAAGAGCGCGCCGAGTTGTGCGGTATCGGTCGCCCGCGCCTTGCCGTAGCGCAGGACATCGGCGAGCGGCGGCAGGGCGGACAGCATCTCCGCACCGTCGGACGTCTGGCCGGCGCGCTCGCTGAGAAGGCCGATACCGGTCTCGGCCGCGTCTCCGAGCTGTGCGGTCATCGCAGAGAAGACGAGGTCTGCAAGGGCGCCGAGGGTTGTGGCTTCCCGCATGCGCGCGGCGACGCGGCCGGCGGCGGCCCTCTCGATCGTGGCGCCGTAGACCAGGTTCTCCACCAGCTCGACGGCGTATTCCGGCTCCCATTTCAGCACCCAGCGCTCGCGGAACGTCCCGCGGCTCCGACCCGCATCCGTGAGGCTACCCCATGGCACGGAGAGCGCGCATAGCCGATGCAAGAGGGTCGAACGGAAAAGACCGCTGTCCGAGCGCAGATCGATGGACAGCTCACGCTCCAGCGCCTCCGGCTTGAGACGCGCCGTGCGCTGCTGGCGTTGCAGGTCCTCCAGCAGGGGCGCCATTGGCACGTCGTCGGGGATCTCGCCGACCTGTGTGCCGATCAGCAGCTCGTGCGCGACGACGTCCCAGAGCAGCGGGTTGCCGAAGCAGAGGCAGGCGATGGCCGCATCGCGCAGCTCCTCGAAGCCGGGCTGGGGGCGCGCGCGGATGGCGGCAAGGGAGATCGAAAGGCGCTCGGTCTCGATCAGCGAGGCGGTGGAGACGATGTGCCCCTCGCCCCGCAACGCCCGCGCGATCCGGGCAACCCAGCGGGTCACCTGCCGCTCGCGCGCTACCTCCCACAGATGCAGGCACCAGCCGGGGGCTGCGACCCCGGCACCGTAACCGCCGGCGAAGGCCAGCCGCGGCGCGGTCCAGGGCGCCCAGGTCGCTGCGATCTTGCGCTTCGGTGCGCCCTTGATCAGCGCGCGGTCATCTTTTGCCGCGTGCTTCTCGCGGAGCGCGGGCACGTGCCATGCGCCGCAGACCACCGCGACGGTGCCGTCCGCGGCTTTGCGCGCCTTCGCGATTTCGAGCCGCATATGCGCCTCACGTGCCGCTTCGAAACCGCTCGGTGGCGGCGTGTCCTCCCGCAACGCCGTCATCGCGTCGGCAACGGCGGCGAAGATCGGGCCGGGCTCGGGGTTCTCCTCGATCACGTCTCGCCACCAGCTCTCCCCGTCCTCGTAGCCGGCTGCATGCGCCAGCGTGCCGATGGGATCGCGCTCGATTGCGGAGCGCCTGGGTGCCTCCGCATCCGCCTCCTCGGCGGTCAGGGCCGCGGCATCGTCTGTCCCTTCGTCGCCCTCGGTGCCACTGGCCGGACCCTCATCCCGCTCGGGCATGCGCCAGGCGACAGGCAGGTCGATGAAGCGGACGGGCACGTCGCGCCGAATGGCCCAGAGCGCGGCCTGATACTCCGGCGAGAAAACGGCGAAGGGCCAGAAGACCGACTGTGCTGGGTCGTCCGCCGGATAGGCGAGAAGGGCGACCGGGGGCACCATGCTCTCGCTCGCCAGCATCGGGAGCAGGGGGCTCAGATCCGCCGGCCCCTCGATCAGGACCTCTACGGGGGAAAGCTCATCGAGGGCTTCGAGGAGGCGCCGGGCCGAGCCGGGCCCATGGTGGCGCACTCCGAAATAGGCGGCTTCGGCGGCCACGGCCTACACCAGATCGGTCAGCGAGTGGTAGTAGTCCGCATAGTCGCGGCGACCCTTGAGCACCGTCTCGAGATATTCCTCCAGAACCGCCTTGTCCTGCACCGGGTCCTTCACGATCGCGCCCAGCATGTTTGGCGCCAGCCCCTCCGCGCTCAGCGTGCCGTCGTTGAAGAAGGCGGCATGGCTGAGCCCGCCGACCATGACCGCGATGGCCTCGGCCGTGGAGAGGTTGCCCGAGGGTGTCTTGAGCGTGGTCTTGCCATCGAGCGTCTGTCCGCCACGAAGCTCGCGGAAGACGGCGAGTACGCGGGCCACTTCCTCCGCCACGTTCTTGGGCGCCGGCAGGTCGAGGCTCTGCGCCATCTCGCCCACGCGCTTGGAGACAATGGAGATCTCGGCGTCCATGTCGTCAGGCAGCGGAAGGACGACGACGTTGAAGCGGCGCTTGAGGGCGGCCGAGAGGTCGTTCACCCCTTTGTCCCGGTCGTTCGCGGTGGCGATGATGTTGAAGCCGCGCCGGGCATAGACCGCGTCGTTCAGCTCCGGGATCGGCAGCATCTTCTCGGAGAGCACGGTGATCAGCGTGTCCTGCACGTCCGAGCCCATGCGCGTCAGCTCCTCGAGCCGGCAAAGCTGTCCATGCTCCATGGCGCGGAAGAGGGGGGTCGGCACGAGGGCTTCGCGGCTCGGACCGTGGGCCAGAAGCTGCGCGTAGTTCCAGCCGTAGCGCACCTGATGCTCGTCCGTGCCCGCGGTGCACTGGATCACGATGGTCGAGTCGCCCGAGATGGCGGCTGCCAGATGCTCCGACACCCAGGACTTCGCCGTCCCCGGCACGCCCAGGAGAAGGAGCGCCCGGTCGGTCGCGAGGGTCGCGACGGCTGTCTCGATGAGGCGCCGGTCCCCGACGTATTTGGCGCCGATCTCCGTGCCGTCTCCCGCATGCCCGCCGAGCAGATACGTCACCACCGCCTGTGGCGACAGATGCCAGCCCTGCGGCTTCGGCCGATCGTCCGCTGCCTTCAGTGCCTCGATCTCGGCGGCGTAGGTCTGCTCGGCAGGGCACCGCATCATGTCCGTCATCATTCGTCTCCGGGAGTGAGGGCGCCATTGAAGGCGAGCATGGCGAGGAGCGGATCGGCGCCGATCATGCCGATGCCGACGAACCGTTGCACGAGCGAACGGGCGGCCGCGGCGTCGGCGAGAAGGCCGAGATTGAAGAGACCTGCCTGCAAGGTCGGATTGGCGCGCCGGCTGCTAGCGTCATCTGCATGCGCCGTGATCGCGTCGCCGAGTGCCGACAGCTTTCCGGACAATTGGAACGCACCGAGCGCGATGGTCCCAAGATTGCCCTCGGCGCAGGAGATCGTGGCGGAGAGGGCGGCGTTGTCGCGCTTTAGGACCTCCGGCAGGGCCCGTGATCTTTCGGCATTGGGCAGGCGAAGGACGAGGGGCGTGAGCAGGCGGGCATCGATGTCCGCAAAGTTCAGATAACGCTCGAGGCAGGCGCGTATCGCGGCGTCTGATCCCGTGCGTGCGACCATCTCGGCAAAGTCGGGCAGGGCCCTCGGATCCTTGTCGGACCACATGGCCGGGAGCGCTGCCTCATCGACGCCCAGCGACTGTGCGAGGCCTGCGAGCGACACCGTGTCGAAGAGCGTGTCACGACGCCTGCGCTGGGCCTCGGTCTTGAGCTTGTTGGGCGTGACAACCCGGCCTTTGCGAAGGATCCCCGCGCTCGCGACCGTGAAGAAGCCGGCGAGCTCCTGCGCCGCGGTTTCGTCGCCGATCCATCCGAGACGCGAGAGTAGTTGTGCGGCGAGCATGCGGATCTTGGCCGACCGGTCGGCGGCGAGCCCCTCGAGAAATGCGCTGTCCTCCCCGCTCAGCCCCTCCGCCATGCACTGGATCACCCGCAGGCGTTGCTCCGCCGGCAGGGCGGGCGCCTGCGCTTCGATCAGCGCGCGGCCGGCGGCCGGGTCGACCCGTCGCATCGCCTCGAGCGCGTGACGACGTTCCGCTGCCGGCCAGCTCGCCCAGTTCTCCGCCGTAAGCGTGTCGTGGTCGTCCGTCTCTATACGGTCCCGCCAGCCGGCCCAGGGCGCATAGCAGTCTGGCAGCGCGTCCGTGCTCGTCGGCATCCAGTCGGCCGGATGCACGGTCCAGCCGCGGCCGGCCATCAGTGTGAGGACCATGGACATCTGGTCGGCCGTCGGCTTCTGCATCTGCACGAGGCGACGGAACTGCTGGCGCAAGCGGTCAGGCAACGTTGGGACCGACAGGCGCGGCAACGTCGCGGCCTCCTCGATCCGGGCGACTGGGGCGGGCCGGAAGACGATCTGCGCCGCCTGCCCGGCGATGGACAGGAGGGCGAGGTCGGGCTCGGCATCCTCGGACACGACCGCCCGCCAGTCCGCCGGCGCCTCCTCCAGCGCGGAGCCGCCGATCATCCAGCGGCCCTTGATCCCCGCCATGCCAGCTTCGAGGTCACGCATCGACGGCGATCCTGCCCCAATCGGTCTGCGCTGCCAGAAGGGTCAGGCGCTGCCCGTCCCAGAGCCCTGCGGATTGCAGCAGATCCATGCCGCGGACCGCTTCGGGCGCGGCGGTCGAGAGGGGCAGGGCATGCTCTCGATCCGCGGATTGCCACCACATCGTCCCGCCTACCTCGCCGAGCCTGCCCCGCGGCAACAGCAGGGGCGCGCGGCCAAGCCACGGTGCCTTGTCGAGACCCGCGATAAAGCCCTGCAACGGGTCCCCCGCCGCAGGCTCCGGCCAGCCATGATCGCCGTCCTCCAGCCCGGTGCGCTCGACGATCACGGCGCGACGAGGAACCCGTGCGGGATAGAAGACGAGCTCGCCCGCAAAGCGGTCTCCGGGCGCGAAGGCGCTGGCGCGTCTGCCGGTAGCGGCCGGGAAGAAGTCGAGAAGCAAGGCGAAGGCCGGGCCGTCGCCGAGGTTGAGAAGCCAGGTCGCCTGGCTCACCATGCCGTCCCGCCGCGTCGAAATCTGCTCGCCGAGGACTTCCCAGGCCGATCTCGTGCGCACTGCCTCGGGGTCTGCCAGCAGCGTCTCCCGCGTCTCGGAGGTCGCCACCATGCGGCGCAGCTCTGCGTCCTTCGGGGAGGCCGCCCAGGCGCGGGCGATGAGGACCAGCCTGCCGAGCTCGGCGATCAGCGCGTCCAACCGCTCCTCGCCGCGCAGGGGCAGGAGCCGCGCGGGCAGCTCGTCGAGCCTGCTGCCCAGCGCCTGTGCCTTGCCATCGACCATCCGTGCTGCGATGGCGCGGCAGCGGTCGTTGAGCTCATCCATCAGGCCGCCGAGGCCCGTCCGGAGCTGATCCGCGATCCAATGCTCCAGATCGGCAACGGCGCCCCGCAAGGCGGCCTCGGTGTCCTGAGCGCGTTTATCGGCCGCCGCCCGGCGCCGCGCCTCGGCCTTGGGATCGGGCGCGGTTTCCGGTTCGGCGACCGCTGCGGCGGCGAGGTCTTTGCCCTTCGTCGAGCTTTCAGGCGCCGGGCCATCGGTCTTGCGCCTGCGGCCCAGCCAGTCGGTTACCCATTCGGGTACTGCGCCGGCGACAAAGGGGCCAGGGCCGTCGACATACATCCACATCAGCGCGAGGACGTGCTTGCAGGGGAACTTCCGCGACGGGCAGGTGCATTTGTAGCCCTGGTTCCTGGTATCGAAGACCGTGCGGTAGGGGTTTGCGCCCGATCCCTGGCATTCGCCCCAGACGAGGCCTTCGGGCGTTGCCTGCGCCCTGACGGGCCATTTGACGGGCTTCATGAGCCCGTGCGCCGCCTTCAGGGAGGCCTGATCGGGCGCGAGCGCGGCAATGGCTTCGTGGTTCAGAGACATGAGAATGCCCGGTCGCTCGCGCGCTGACCGTCCCGGTCCCCAAGGCCCGGTGACGACGCTCCACCCCTTTAGGGACTTATCGTGCAATCGCGGCGGAAACGCGTCAACCGACCCCTGTGCTTGCAGGACACCGAGCCGGCGCCGCGCGAACGCGCCGGGGAGGGGTTATGCGGCCGCGACGACGATGATCTCGACCTTCAGAGCAGGGCGGGCGAGGCGGGATTCACCACAGGCGCGGGCAGGGGCATGGCCCTCGGGCACCCAGGCGTCCCAGACCTCGTTCATTCCCGCGAAGTCGCCCATGTCCGCGAGCCAGATCGTCGCCTGGAGGATGCGCTCGCGGCTGGTGCCCGCTTCGGCGAGAGGGCGTCGATGCGCGTGAGACAGTCGCGGGTCTGATCTTCGATCGTCGCGCCTTCGCCCACCTGGCCGCAGAGATAGACGACCCCGTTGTGCTTGACGATCTTGCTCATGCGGCGGGCGGTATGCAGGCGTTCGATCATGGCATCGGTTCCTTCTGGCTCGATAGCTGGGTGTTCTCGGTCGCGGTCCACCTCGCTGGCCCCGGCGCCGTTCCGCCGCGACGCCTCGGTGCTCGGAGGGCAGGCCTTCATCGCAAGCGCGTCGGGTTCGCGCCAGTGGCGACAGGCAGGCGAGGGGGCGAGGCCGCTTGTTCAGTGCAGGGCCCGATCTCTGAGCGCGATCTTTCTCATCGAACTAACTCGGGCGAACGAGATCGGCTGCCGTTGAGGCTCCGCGGGCGAGCGGCCATCAGGCGGACCTTCCGACGATGCGACGGCCGCAATCACGGGATGGCGGCGGACCGGGACGCACCTCCCGCCTCGGCCCGTTGCTTCTCGAGCGCGGCGAGCGTGCGGTCGAGACCGATCCGGTCGGTCACGCCCTCGAACCGCTCGCGGGTGCCCATGCACTCAGCGAAATGGACGAAGCGTTCGCGGGCGACAGACAGCAGGCGGTCGAGCTCGGCCAGCGGATCGGCATGATCGTCCACGCGCAGGTCGATCCAGGGATAGGGCTGGCCGCGCGTGACCACGATTGCTGCGGCCTGCCGGCCGCGCTTGTCGCCCCCCGCGGCCTCGCCCGCGCGCATCGCCGTCAGCAGACGGTCGGGCATGGGCTGGCCCTCGTCGGCGGCCCAGGCATCGAGCACGGCCTCGATCACGCCAGGGCCCGTCAGCATGTTGCCCGCCACCGAGACGCCTGGCCCGGCCACATGCCCCGCCCAGTCGACGCAGGCATCGCCCGTATGCGCCGCGACCGCGCCTGCACGGTCGATCATGTGGCACTGCCTCTGTGGTGCGCCTGCGTCGCGGGCCACAAGGGCTGCCAGCGCCTCGGCGGCCGGGGTGCCTTCCTCGAGCATCGCCTTGCCGTCGACGCCCCACATCGGATTGATGAAAGCCTGCGTGGCGACCGCCACATCGCCCGCGAGATGGGGGACGACCGCGCCCACCGCGAAGAACCTGCTGGCGACCGCAATGCCGATATGACCGGTGGCCCGGTCCCGCGCGACGATGGAGTAGGTCATTGCGCGTCTCCTTGTGTTGCGTCGACCGTTATCGCGGGCGCGGGCGCGGGCGCGGGCGCGGGCGCATCATGGCGCAAACGTCGCTTCGCCCGCCGCGGCGAAGAGCGAGGGTGCCCAGCGCCGCAGGACGCTCGCGATGTGTTCGGTCATGGCGCGGGCGGCGTGGTCCGGGCCGGCGTTCAGAACGGTGCTGAGAAGCGCTCGGTGCTCATCGCCGATCCCCGCCTCGGCACGGAACTCCCGCGGGACCTCCACCCCGCTCAGCGTGAAGCGATGCATGTGAAGGGCGGCGCGCGCCAGCACCGGGCATAGGAGCGGCAGGCATGCCGCGCGGCAGAGCCCGATGTGGAACGCACGGTCTAGATCGCAGCATCGGTTGAGATCGCCGGCCTCGTGAGCGTCGTCCATCGCCGCGAAGATCGCGCCGATTTCCCGCTCCGCTTCGCCGAGCCCGGACTGTGCAAGTCGCCGCGCTACCTGCGCCTCGATGGAGACGCGCATGCGCACGAGCTCTGCGGCCTCGTCCGGCGTGGTTTCGGTGATCACGGTGCCACGATAGCCTCGCCGCTCCACGAGCCCCTCCTCGGCAAGCCGCATCAGCGCCTCGCGCACGGTGCCCTGGCTGCAGCCGAGGGCGGTGGCCAGCGATTGCTCGGTCAGCTGCTCGCCTGGCCTGCGCTGGCGGAACAGGATCTGTTGGCGCAGGATCTCGCGCGCGCGGTCGACTTTGAGGCCGGCGAGGTCATCTCGCCTGATGGAAGCGCTGTTGGCGGCGTGCGTTGACAAAGCGTTTCTCTTCCCCTCTCGATATTGATATCGATAATGAGATGGACCTTTCACCGACCGGAGCGCCGATGCAAGCCGTCAATGAAAGCCTTCGCACCAAGGGCGGGTGAATGAGCCTGCTTAGCGTCGAGAACCTGGCGATCGATCTAGACCGCGACGGTGTGCGCCACCGTCTGGTGCATGGCGCTAGCCTCGATGTCGCGCCAGGCGAGATCCTCGCGGTCGTGGGCGAGAGCGGTTCCGGCAAGTCGCTGACGGCGCTTGCGGTCATGGGCCTTCTGGCGGACGGGCTGTCACTGGCCGGAGGGCGGGTGCTCTTTGACTGGCGCGACCTCGCGGACATGGCGGCGGAGGAGCGGCGCGCGCTTCGCGGCGGGGCCATGGCGATGATCTTTCAGGAGCCGATGACCTCGCTCAACCCGGTGCTCAGCATCGGCCGGCAGCTGACGGAAGGCATGCGCCTCAAGCTGGGCATGGATCGCCGAACGGCGCGGGAAAGGGCGGCGGAGTTGTTGGCGCTGGTTGGGATTTCTGACGCGGAACGGCGTCTCTCGCAGTATCCGCATCAGCTCTCCGGCGGGATGCGCCAGCGCGTGATGATCGCGATGGCGCTGGCCTGCGAGCCAAAGCTTATCCTCGCTGATGAGCCGACCACGGCGCTCGACGTCACGATACAGGCGCAGATCCTGGCGCTGACGGCGCGGCTTTGCCGGGACAAGGACGTGGGCCTCGTGCTGATCACCCACAATCTCGGCATCGTTGCCCGTTACGCCGACAGGGTGGTGGTGATGTATGCGGGCAGGGTGATCGAGGAGGCGCCGGCCGCCCCGCTCTATGCCGCGCCGGCGCATCCCTATACCCGCGGCCTTCTCGACAGCGTGCCCAGGCTCGATGCGGAGCGCGGCTCGGCCCTGACGCCCATCGCCGGCTCGCCGCCCGATCCGATGCGGCCCGTGCCGGGCTGCGCGTTCCATCCGCGCTGCCCGCAGGCCAGTGCGATCTGTCGGGCAGAGGTGCCGATGCCGGAGCGGGTAGGCGATCGCATGGTCGCCTGCCATCATCCGTTGGGCGCGCTGGCGGCGGCATCGTGACCGGGGCGCTGCTCGAGATCACGGATCTTCACGTGCGCTTTCCGGTGCGGGCCGGGCTCCTCCAGCGTGTGGTGGCGGAGGTCAATGCGGTCAATGGCGTGACGCTCTCCATCCGCCGGGGCGAGGCTTTCGGGCTGGTGGGGGAGAGCGGCTGCGGAAAGACGACCCTCGCCCGCGCAGTGCTACAGTTGGTGGAGCCTGCTGAAGGCTCGATCGTTTTCGACGGGCGGGAGATCGCGGGGCCCGAGCGTCTCTCGGCCTTTCGCCGCCGCGTGCAGGCGATCTTCCAGGACCCGTTCTCCTCGCTCAATCCGCGCATGACGGCGGGCGCTATCGTCGCCGAGCCCATCCGCGTCCACGGCCTGGTACCACCCGATCGCATTGCGGCGCGGGTTTCGGAGCTTCTTGAGATGTGTGGCCTGCCGCGCCGCTTTGCCGAACTCTATCCGCACGAGATGTCCGGCGGGCAGCGACAGCGCATCGGGATCGCCCGTGCCCTAGCCCTCGAGCCCGAGCTCATCGTCTGCGACGAGGCTGTCTCGGCGCTCGACGTCTCAGTGCAGGCGCAGATCGTGAACCTCCTGTCGGAGCTCAGGCGCGAGCTTGGCCTCACCTACCTCTTCATCGGTCATGACCTCAGCGTGGTGCGTCACCTCTGCGACCGGGTTGCGGTCATGTATCTCGGGCGCGTGGTGGAGATGGCGGACAGCGAAACGCTGTTTGCCGAGCCCGCGCATCCCTACACGCGCGCGCTCATCGACGCCGTGCCCGATCCCGATCCGGCCAAGGAGCAGGGCCGGGATATCGAGCCGCTGGCGGGGGAGGTGCCCTCGCCGACGGCGCCGCCGCCCGGCTGCGTGTTCCATCCGCGCTGTCCCATCGCCGTCGGCCGCTGCCAGCGCGATGAGCCGCCGCTCGAGCCCGTGCCGGCGCTGGCCGGCCGGGCCGCGCCGGCGGCGGGCCATGCGGCGGCCTGCTGGCTGGCGGGACCGCCGCCGGGTAGCGCGCAACGAGACACGCCGACCACCAAGACCGACAGGGAACAGGAGGTAGAACCATGACCGAAGACCGGCTGAAGACCGAGGTGCAGGCGGCCTGGAAGGACGCTCACGACTTCGACCCGCGCGATCCGCTGTTCGGCCTCTCGCGGCGCGAGCTTTCTGGGCCGCGCCTCTCACGCCGCGCGACGCTCCGCCTGCTCGCCGCGGGCGGCACGCTGACGGCGGCGCATCTCATGCCGGGCGGGCTCGGCCGCGCCATCGCCGAGGGCAAGAAGGGCGGCACGCTGACGGCCGGCTGGGCCGGCGTGGCCGAGATCGTGACGCTCGACCCTGCGCAGATGGGTCAGGTGCTGCAGTTCCAGATCACGTCCAACGTCCTCTCCGGGCTTACGCATATCAACGGCGACCTGATCGCGGAGGCGGACATCGCCGAGGGCTGGGAGGTCTCGGAAGACGGGCTCACCTACACCTTCAAGCTGCGCGAGGGTCTGACCTTCCACAACGGCGACGCCTTCGATGCGGAGGACGTACTCTTCACCTACAACCGCTCGAAGGATCCGGAGAAGTCCATCCATTCTGGCAACCTCGCCAACGTCGCCAACGTGGAGAAGCTCAACGACTATGAAGTGAGGTTCACGCTTAAGGCGCCTCAGGCGAGTTTTCTGACGAAGACCACCGAGCGTGCATCGGGCCGTGCGCTCACCATCGTCTCGCGCGGTGCGCTCGAGAGCATTGGGGTCCAGCAATACGGTCTCACACCCGTGGGCACCGGGCCCTTCCGCGTGACCGAGCACCAGCTCGGCCAGGGTGTCGTGCTCGAGCGCTTCGACGGCTTCTACGATCCCGAGCGCCCGAAGCTGGACAAGGTGATCATCAAGCCCATCGACGGTGCGGAGCCGCTGGCCGCAGCGGTGGAGGCGGGCGACATCCAGTTCGTCGGCGGCAATCCGGTGGCCGCCCAACTCATCGACCGGTTCAAGAGCAATCCGGACCTCGTCGTCGATGTGAAGCCCGGGCCGGGCTTCCAGTCGGTCTGGATCAACCCGCATCGCGAGCCGATGAAGGTGGAGAGCTTCGACAAGCCTGTGGAGGAGCTCAAGAAGGAGAAGGGCTTCATGGTCCGGCTGGCGCTCGCCAAGGCGCTCAATCGCGATCTCTACGTGCAGCAGGCCCGCTTCGGCTATGCCTTCCCGGCCTATGGCACGATCAACCCGGCCATGGGCTACTACTATGACGAAGGCATCGCCGAGACTTCGGAGCAGGCCTATGACCCCGAGGGGGCGAAGCAGCTCCTCGCCGATGCAGGGTACCCGGGTGGGGAGGGTTTCCCCGAGCTCGAGCTCATCGTGCGTCCTTCGGAGCGGCGGGACGGGCTGGTGATCGCCAACATCCTCAAGCAGGAGCTCGGCATCACAGTGAACGTCGCGACGCAGGAGTTCTCGGTGATGATCGAGAATTTCCTCCAGATGGAGTTCGACATGCGGCTCGGTGGCTCGGGCGGGGACTACGACCCGGACGACGGCATCGTCGACTGGATGATGACGAGCTCGAAGTTCAACGGCCGGACGCGAGACAAGGAGAAGTATCCCTTCGGCTACTTCTCCGACCCGGAAGCCGATGCGCTGATCGAGGAGCAGTCCGTCACCGCGAAGCCCGAGGATAGGCGCAAGCTGGTGCAACAGGCGAACCAGATCACCTCGGACAAGGTGGCGAGCGGGTTCCTCTATCACCCGGTCGACGTCCTCATCCACTCGAAGGACGTGATCTACCCGGAAGTGAGCCGTATTCCGGGGCTGACCGATCTCGACCGCGTCTCCTTCGCCTGACGTTGGATGCGCTGCGGGGGTGGAGCCATGCTCCGCCCCCCACAAGACCCGCCGCCGGATTGGGGAGAGCCCGATGAGCGCCTATCTTCTGCGCCGTCTGCTGGGCGCGATCATCGTGATGTGGGCGGTCGCGACGCTCTGCTTTTTCATGCTTCGCATCGTGCCGGGCGACCCGATTGCCGCCATGCTGGCGGATGCGGGCAGCGAGGAGGCCGCGGCGGCCATGAAGGCGCGGCTCGGCCTCGATCAGCCCCTGATCGTCCAGTACTTCTACTGGTTCGCCAACGCCTTCCAAGGTGACTTCGGCAACTCGATCTACGGCAATAACCAGCCGGTCGCGACGATCATCGCCGAGGCGCTGCCTCGCACGCTCTCGCTCGCGGCGATCTCCTTCGTAATCGCCCTCGCGATAGCGGTGCCGGCGGGCGTGATCTCGGCGACAAGGCGCAACACGATGACCGACAACACGGTCTCCTTCGTCGCCTTCCTCGGTCTCTCGATGCCGGACTTCTGGCTCGCAATCCTGCTTATCATCGTCTTCGCGGCCAACCTGCAATGGCTGCCGGCGATCGGCTACGTCCCGCTCAGCGAGGGGTTCTGGCCCTGGCTCGAGCATCTGATCCTGCCGGCGATCGCCACGGGCACCGCCTTCTCGGCGATCATCGCGCGCATGATCCGCTCCTCGCTTCTCGAGGTGATGAAGGCAGATTACATCCGTACCGCGCGGGCCAAGGGGCTGACGGGGCAGCTCGTCATGTGGGGCCACGCCCTGCCGAACGCGATGATCCCGGTGATCACAGTCATCGGCATTGCCTTCGCGCTCCTCATATCGGGCGCCGTCGTCGTCGAGAACGTCTTCGCGATCAAGGGCCTCGGCCGCGTACTGATCGACGGCATCCTGAACCGCGACTACCCTGTCGTGCAGGGCGCGGTGCTGGTCGTTTCGGCCTTCTTCGTCTTCTCGAACCTTGCGGTCGATCTCCTATACGGCGTGCTCGACCCGCGCATCCGGTATTCATGATGACCGACAGCACGCTCGATACCGCCGTTCCCGCGGAAGCGCTGCCCGCCCGCCGCTCGCGTTTCCGTTCGAGCCTCGCCAAGGATCGCAAGGCGCAGGTCGGGCTCGTCGTCCTCGGTCTCTTCATCTTCGGTATGGTCTTCGCACCGTTGCTGGCGCCGTACGATCCGAACGAGATGACGCTCGACATGATGCAGGGTCTCTCCTGGGCGCATCCTCTCGGCACGGACGATCTGGGGCGCGATCTCCTCAGCCGCATTCTCCACGGCACGCAGATCTCAATCTTCGTCGGTGTCGTGACCGTTGCGGTCGCACTGGTCATCGGCGTCGCCCTGGGCGTGATCGCGGGCTACTACGGCGGCTGGATCGATCTCGTCATCATGCGCTACATCGACCTCCAGTGGGCCTTCCCGAACTTCATCATCGCTGTCTATCTCGTCGCGGTCTTCGGCACGGGGCTCGTCAACGTGATCGTGGCGATCTCCCTCGCCTTCATCGACGATTTCGCGCGTGTCGCCCGGTCGATGACACTGTCACTGCGCGAGGAGCAGTTCGTGGACGCGGCCCGCACAATGGGCTTCTCGGACAGGCGCATCATCTTCCGCCACATCCTGCCCTCGGCGATGGCACCCATCATCGTGCAGGCCACCGTCTCGGTCTCCTACGCCATCCTTGGCGAGGCGACGCTCTCCTTTCTCGGCCTGGGCGTCGAGGCGACGACGCCCACCTGGGGGCTGATTTTGGCCGAGGGGCGGGGTTTCATCAGCCAGGCCTGGTGGCTTGGCGTGTTCCCCGGTCTCGCCATTATGCTGGTGGTGTTGTCGATCAACTTCGTGGGCGACTGGCTGCGCGACGTGTTCGATGTACGGGAGAGCGTCTGAGCGCGCCCTGACGCGGGCCGCTCGTCCGATGCCTTGCGATTCGCAACCAAGAATCACTTCGTTTCTACTGAAGGCTCGCCCGCTCGATGCAGCGCCGTGCGGCGCGACGCGCCCTCACGCCATGGTTGTGCGCGGCAGGCGGCATTCTCGGGTAGGTTTTATTCCAGGACTTCCCTAAGCAGGATTGCCGACAGTGGCATCGAATTGTTGCTTCTGGGAGAATTATTAAAATTCAGTTAAGACAGCCTGTATACAGCCACAATTCTTGTACATTCCTGTTTGCAAGGGAGCCACGGCGGCATAGCAGCAGCTTCTCGACGGTTTGAGCGTCGCTCCATGCCTGTAAGCACCCGAAGTTTCGAGTTCACGCGGCAGCGTAGAAGGTCCGTCGCAGCATGGTCGTTCGGCGACAAACGAGAAGACTGACAGACACGTTGCAGACCGTCTTCGCGCCGGTTCAGCATCGTTACCGCCGCTCACACTCGAAGGGTCGCAGCAAAGTGTCGCTGTCGGGGTTGGCGGCACTTGGCTTCACGATGATCCTGGGGCTACCCGGCCAAGCCATCGCTGACTTCGTGTCCGACGATCCGCTCCTCTACCGCGAGGGGATGGCGATCTACACACAGCATTGTGCGCGGTGTCACGGTCAGAAGGGTGACGGACGCGGCCCGGTTGCCGATGAGCTCGAGACACGGCCGCGCGACTTCCAGCATGACAGCTTCAAGTTCCGGTCGACCGGGATGGGGGCACCTCCGTCTCAGAAGGACCTGCTCAACGTCATCGCCAACGGGATCGAAGGCTCGTACGGGGAGGCGATGCCATCCTTCTCCTTTCTGACACGGCGCCAGCAACGCGCGGTCGTGGAGGCGGTCAGGGGCTTCGCCGGGCTCCAGACGCTCGGCAAGCGGGTCAGGCCGCCCAAACCGCCCGCCAGCTTCGACCTTGCACGGGGCGAGGCGCTCTATCGACAGTTCCAGTGCTCCGACTGTCACGGTGTCGATGGCGACGGGAAGGGCGTCCTCCTCTCCGAGTTGCAGGACGAAGACGGTGCGCCGATCAGGGCGGCGGACTTCACGACCGGCAAGTTCAAGGGGGGCAATTCTCCCAAGGACATCTGGCACAGAATCTACGGCGGTGTCGGCGGAACGCCGATGCCGTCGTTTGGCAGCAGTATCAGCGAAGATGAGTTGTGGGAGATCGTGAACTATGTCCTCGCGTTCAGTGGTAAAGGGGTCAGGTGATGACAGTCATTACTAGGCGGTCCATGCTAAAATGGACAGCTGGTGGCAGTCTGGGGCTCGCACTGGGGAGCGCAACAAGCCTGGTCCATGCCTCCGACTACCAGGCGGCGGAGACGCCCACGAACGGTGCGCGCCTGCACGGCACACTGAAGTACTCAGGCGAGCCGGTCGAGCCGCGGAAGATGCGCGTCGTGAAGGACACGTCCATCTGCGGCGAGGGGTTCCGGTCGGCACAGAGCCTTCGCGTCAATGGCGATGGTGCGCTTGCCGACGGCATCGTCCAGATCAAGGGCATCGCCCGCGGCAAGCAGTGGTCTCCGGACTACGCCGAGGCGAAGATGTTCCAGATCGATTGCACCTTCCAGCCCTACACCCAGATCATCCCCGCAGGCGCCAACCTCTACGTCATCAACCTCGACCCGATCCTGCACAACGTGCATGCCTACGAGGTTTTCGGCGGCACCAAGCGGAGCGTCTTCAACTTCTCCCAGCCGAAGGCGGGGCAGGAGAACTGGGTACCGCTCCATACCCGCCGCGGCCATCTGGTGATGGTGAACTGCAACGCGCACAACTGGATGGGCGCGTGGATCTACATGTCGCAGAGCCCGTATCTCTCCGTCACCACGGAAGACGGCCGCTTCGACATTCCCGACATCCCGCCTGGAAAATACGTCCTGACGACGTGGCATCCCGTGCTGGGCGAGCGATCCGGCGAGATCAGCGTCGGCTCCGGGGACGATCTGAACGTCGATCTGGTGTTTACGTGAGCTTGCAGAGAGGTGGTCCGATGAAAAGCCGAGTTCTTGTATTTGCCGCGATGGTCGCGGCGCAGGGCGTGTGGGCACCGGGTGCGTGGGCGCAGCAGAACGCACCGCTGGGGCCGCTTCCGGCCCTGCCCGGTGTCGATGAGCAGCCCAACGGGCGCGAAATGGCGGAGTTGGGCAAGCTGCTCTTCTTCGACTCGCGCCTTTCGGGCGACGGGTCGCTTGCCTGCGCGAGCTGTCACGATCCGTCCTTCGGCTGGAGCGATGGTTCCGACCTTGCGCGCGGCTATCCCGGCACGATGCACTGGCGCAATTCTCAGACGGTGGTGAACACCGCCTATGTCAAGGTCGGTCTGCACTGGGACGCCGGGCTCAAATCGCTCGAGGATCAGGTCCACGACGCAATGGGAGCGGGGTTCGTCCACAACATCGACGAAATGCTCGCTTCAGAGCGCTTGCGCCAGGTCCCCGAATACCTCGAGCGCTTCCGCTCCATCTGGGATGCGGAACCGACGCTTGCGCGTGCAAGCCAGGCGATTGCCGCCTATGAGCGCACATTGATTTCGGACGACAGCCCGTTCGACCGCTACATGGCCGGCGACAAGGGGGCGCTCGCCCCAGCTGCCCAGCGTGGCATGGCGCTCTTCGAGGGCAAGGCCAACTGCATCGCCTGCCACAGCGGCGCGCTGGCTACCGACGAGAAGTTTCACAACACCAGCGTTCCCCCGGGTTCGAACTTCGCCGAGGAGCCGCTGCGCCAGGTGACCTTCCGCCTGCAGATGCGCCGCAATGGGCTCGACCCCGCCCTGGCGGACGTGCTGGATCGCGATCCGGGCCGTTATCTTGCGACCGGCGCGCCGGAGGATCTCGGCCGCTTTCGCACGCCGCCGCTTCGCTACCTAAAATACACGGCGCCATACATGCATAACGGCGTCTTCTTCGATCTTCGCGAGGTCGTCGAATTCTACAACGATGGCGGGACCAAGGATTATTTCGGCACCAAGTCGGCCCTCATTCGGCCGCTGGGTCTGAACGATGCCGAGATTGGGGACCTCGTCGCCTTCCTGGAGAGCATGTCGGGAAGCGAGATCCGGCAGGAATATCCGAGGCTGCCCGAATACGAGGCGATGCCCTTCCCGGCGGCCACGTCGAGCAGACCGATCATCGAGCTTGCGCGCGAGGTTTCGGTCACCAAGGTGAGCAAGGCGGTGGTGGCCGAGGAGCCGGCGCCGGAGCCCGAGCAGACCCGCGCGAGCGCTCCGGAGGATGACGGCCCGCAGATCTCCGCACAGCCCGGGCTCGTGATCGTCCCCGCCGGCACCGCCATCGAGCAGGCCCCGCCGAAGGAAGAGAAGAGCACTGAGAAGGTCGCCTCCAGCAGCGGCGGGGAGCGGATCGTTGTTGTGCAGCGGGGCGACACGCTCGGCAGCCTCGCAAACCGATACTACGGAGACTTCCAGCAGTTCCGGAAGATCTACAACGCCAACCGCGAGAAGATCGACAACCCCAACATCCTCAAGCCGGGATTGCGCCTTACGATCCCCCGCAACTGACGATCAACCACCGTTCTGCGCGCGCATTGGCCGCGCGCAGAACTTTGGCGTGCGGTGAAGGGGCAGCCGCTTCTGGCGATGTTCCTGGCGGGCACGGCTCCGATCCGGTCGATCCGACAATGTGCGATCCGGGTGAGCCCGTCGCGGGGCCAAGTCTCGGGATCGAGGCCGCTTGTCTTCGTTCTCTCGGTCAGCGAGGAGATCCCTGCGGCGCGTCCGCCGCCTCGGTCGGAGCCCGCGAAGAACGGGTTTTCGTGCCGACGGCGACGGGTCGGATGGTGCGTTCACCGCCATTCGTATTGCTCTCGATTGTTACGTTCCCGAGATAGCGCTCGAGCGCTGGCTACCCGATCAGCGCGTAGGGACGACCTGCGCGATCACGGTCGTGGCTGGGAGCTTGTCGAGTCGCTCTTCAAGCGAGGATCCGAGATCAGCGAAGATCGGTGCGGCGTCGGACTGGCGAACCCCGTCCCGCTCGTCCGGCTGGGCGGCGCGAACTGTTTCTCACTATCGTAGACCACGCCGATGCGCCTGATCGCCTCCTCCGCGATGGCGAAGCACGGTTCATGGTGAGACTGAAAATCTTGTGTCGGCCATCGACCCAATTGGCGGCCTCGACTGTCCCTGCGCCTTAGGGCTGGGCCATTGTTGCCTAGAGCCTAGAAGGGGGATGAGTAATGGTCCGAGAGCGTCGCACGTACGGGGATGCGCTGCGTTCGCTGCTTGAGATCGAGGTGCATCTGGCGTCCGGAAACGATGTTTCCGAGATGTGCCGGAAGGCCGGGATCGGCGACGCTACCTCCTACACATGGCGCAAGAAGTTTGGTGGGATGGGGCGCTCGCAGCTGTCCGAGATGCGCGGGCTCTAGAAGGAGAATAAGCGCCTCAAGAAGATCGTGGCCGAAGTCGAACTGGACAAGCTGATCCTGAAGGAGAGCCTCGGTTTTCGACTTGGCCTCAGCGGATCTCTGTTAGAGCGCTGACGATTACCCGGCTCCAGTCTGGCTTCTCATGCATGTACGCGTCGCGCCTTGCGCGCGCTTCTTCCTCGGGGCGGGAAAGTCCGGTGCGTATCGCTGCGGCAAGGGCCGAGACGTCGCCCGGTGGCACGATCGTGATGAGACCGTTGTCTGCCAGCTCCTGCATGTATCCAGGAATGTCCGGGCCTGCGTAGACGGCAGGCACCCCCATTATTGCCGCTTCGGCCGCCATGCTTGCGCTGTCGCCCGCCACTACGCGGCACCCAGCCATGAGTTGGTGGATCTCGGTCACCGTGCCGCTGTAGAGCGCCGAGGTAAGGCCAGGTGGCGCCTCGCCTTCCATGCTGACATGAAATTTTGTGCGATCGCCGAAGCCGCCGATTGTTTCTTCGATGGCCGAGAGGTCCCAGCCCCGGTTTCCGATATCGTGACTGGCGTTGTTTGCGACGAGGCGAAGAAGGACGTTCGGCCTGTCGCTCACGAGACCGGCGCCGGCGGCCCGATCCGGTTCGAAGCGAAACCGCGACGGATGGAAGTAGCTGAGCTCCTTCGTCCCTGGTATGCGTTCGGTCCGCCCCTCCGGTACTGACCCTATGTAACCCTCTGGCACGTAGAGGCGGGATACGAACGGCCAGGTGATCCGTGTCTGCAATCGTGCATTGTCGCTATCGTAGAAGACGACGCTTGGGATCGATAGGGCACGGCCTGCATGGGCGGCTGCTACGCCGCCGAAGCCCGTGATCACATCCGGTTTGAAGCGGCGCGCGGCCCTGATCATCGCAACATCGCGGATCAGGAGCTCGAGGCCGAGGCCGAACAGACCCCGGGCGGCGCTGCTCCCCGACCGATGCGGAATCTCGAAGCCATCCAGCAGCGCGCCGGTAACGTCCTTCTGCCGGGAAAGGACGAATACTTCATGCCCTGCCTCCTGCAGCATTGCGATCGGGTGGCGGAAGAAGAGCACATCTGCGGGATGAACAATATCGACCAGGATGCGCATTGACTTGTATCCGGATGGCCAGTCGGTGGTTGGGGGGGCTTGATCGGCTCGACGCCGCAGATATTCGGTGATGGCGAGTTCGGCGAGGTATCGAACTCTCACGCAGGGGCGAGGGCAAGCTCTAATCCGTGGAGCGCGGCGCCACGCGCTAGCGAGGCGCAGTAGAGTTGCAAGGTGAAACCAGAGAGCGGCGTGATGTTCACCCGGTTCGGCGAGCCTGACGGTCTCGTATCCGCTTGCTTTCGGTCGCTCACTCCTGTCGTAGGCCCCGATAGACCGGTTCGGGAGGTGCTGTTTGTCGATCAGGCGAACCGCTTCGACTATGCGACCGCCGCGAATGCTCACTCGAGCATGGGATCGGCGTTCAGGCGGCTTGAACTCGCCCCCTGCGGTCTTTCCACGACCCGCAATCGTGGTATCGTGGACGCGGCGCAGGATATCGTCCTCATCACTGAACCTGAGGTCATCGCCGGCGCCCGTTGCGCCCAGGAGTTGTCCCGCGCCTTCGAGCGACCGGCTGTCGTAATCGCGGTCGGCCTTGTATGGCCGATCTGGCGGGGCCGTCGCCCTTGGCAAGCCGTCACCCTCGCGGCGCCCCGGCTGGAAGGACATCGCTCGCGCGCTTCGCTTCGTTCCCCCCTACGCGGCGGGCTTCCTCATGGAAACGCTGAACAAGCGACGCCGTAAGGCGAGCCTCCCGGTCCGGTCGTACCGACGATTGGGTCCCATGATGAGATAAGTTTGCAAGGAGCGCGGATGAGGCGGCGCGCCGAGGAAGCGTCTCAGCGGTGTTCCACGTAGCATTCGGCGCCGAGACTGCCGCAGAGCTTTGCGGCGTCGTTGGCGGGGAGGGGGCCGACGCTCAGGCGGTGGAGGCTGCCCCTTCGGTCGTAGACGGGGGCGAGACCGGCGAGGTCGTCGCCCCTCCGCGCCACGAGGTCGGACCAGCCGCGCTCCGGCCCGGCGGGGTCACGGTAGCTGCCGAGGACGACGAAGCTGTCTCCGACCACCAGGGCAGCGTCGGGTGCCTCCGCCGCAGCGGTATTCGCACTCTCACGCGGCACCGCAGCGCTCGGTCCGGCGAGCGGCTCCTGCGCCACGCCGATCTCGGCCGCCGGGGCCGTGGGCAAGTGCCGAGCGGCGGCCGGCTCACCGGCCGGCACGAAGGCCGCGGGCTCCGCAGCCGGCGCGCGCTCCCCCGTCAGACGGTCGATCCCGGGGAAGAGGTCCTTCAGGCGCCGGCTGTTCTCGCTCTCGAGCGCGGGTGCCTCGATGGCGGTGCTGAGTGCTGCGTCGCTGAGCGAGACGGAGGTCACGCGCTCGCGGAGCGACCGGGTCACGCGGCGTGCGTCAACGGCGTTGTTCACGATCCGGGGGGTTATCAGAACGAGGAGTTCGGTGCGCACGCTGCTGGAGCTGCGCGTGCCGAAGAGCGCGCCGGCGATGGGGATGTCGACGAGGAAGGGGATGCCGCTCCGTCCCCGCGACGTATCGCGCGAGAAGAGCCCGCCCAGCGCCACCGTCTCACCGCTGTCGACGGCGATGGCGCTTTCCAGCAGGCGCTGGGAGATCGTGGGCGTCAGCGTTTCGGCATCCGGCTCGAGAACGCTGCTCACCTCCTGGCGGATATCGAGCACCACCGAGCCGGAGGAGTTGATGCGCGGGGTGACGTCGAAGATCACGCCGGTCTCCCGGAACTCGATCTCCGACGCGAATACATCGGTGTCCTCCAGCGCCTCCTGCGCCTGGCGGATAGCGACGGGTACGGTGGCGCCAACGCTGAGCCTAGCGGGCTGGTTATTGAGCACCATCATGTTGGGCGACGAGATCACGTTGACCTCGGTGATGTCGTCGAGCGCATCGACGATCACGTTCGCCGGTGTGTTGATGATCGCCGTGAAGCCCGGCAGCGTCGGCGTGATGCCGAGCGATGGGTCCACGCTGAGCACGAAGTCGCTGCCCTCGCGCTCGAAGAAGTACTGAACGCCGAGACGCAGCGTGTCGTTGAGCGTCACCTCGATGATCGTAGCCTCGACGAGCACCTGGCGTTGGGGCACGTCCAGCCGGTCGAGCACGCCGAGGATGCGCTCGTATTCCGGCGGGGTCGCGTGGATGAGGAGCGTGTTGGTGGGCTCGCTCGCGACGATGCGGGTGCGGTTCGGGCTGCCCTCGGGCGCGAGGCGCTGCGAAGGTGCGAGGGCACCGTCCACCAGCGCTGCCTGCGCCTCGAGGGCCTGCACCTGCTGTGCGCCCGAAACGGCAAGAGTGGACTGGAAGCCGGCCGGCGCGAAACCGGGGGCCATGATCGGTTGAGCCGTGTTGGGGCCCGCCGATTGGCCGACCGCACCCGGCACCTCCACCTGGATACCCAGGATCTGACCGAGGACACCGGCGATATCGGCGGCGCGGGCGTATCGCATGTCGTAGCTGTAGACGCGGGCGTCGTTCTGCCCCTCGAGCGTGAGGCGGCGCACCCAGCGCGCGACGCTGTGCAGCGCCTCGGGCGTGCGGGCGACGGCAAGGATCGAGTTGTTCTCCGGGATCACCTCGAAGAACGCCATCGGCTGCGCGCCATCCTCGCTGTCTACGAGAAGCTCGAGCCCGCGGACGATGGAGCGCGCCGAGCGTCCCTGGATCGGGAACACGCCGACGGAGCGATTGCTGAGCCAGTCGACGTCGAAGCTGGCGATGGTGCCTGCCCAGGCGAGCTGGTCGACCGAGGTACCTGCCAGAACGACGAGGTTGCGCCGCTCATCCACGCCGACCACGCCGTCGCCTGCTATGGGCTGCAGGATCGTCGCCATTTCCGCCGCGCCGATATGGCGCAGGGGCACGGCACGGATGGTGAAGCCCGGTGAAACGGTCGGCCGTGTGTCAATGCCGAGGCCAACCTCGGTGCCAATCGGTACGATGGAGTAGACGTTGTTGCGGCGGACGAGGGCGGCGCCGTTCTGCTTGAGCGCAAGCTCGAAGACTTCGAAGGCCGTGCGCCGGCTGATCGGCCGGCTCGAACGGATATCCACCGTACCCTCGACGCGTGGATCGATGAGGTAGTTCTGCCCGAAGAGGCCCATCAGGATCGCGTCCGCCGCCTCGGGAACCGTGACCTGGACAAGGTTGAGCGTGATCTCCCCGGCATCCTCGACCTGGGAGGCGCCTGAGATCCTGCCGAGCGGCTGGCCGCCTGTGTAGAGGCTCGCGCGCGTCGCGCGCGCCTGCTGGCCGGGCAGGATAGCGCCGTCGCGCCCGCCGGGCTCGATATCGCTCGACTGGCCAAGCACGGTCTCTGCGCGCCACGGCTCGAGCTGGGCGGGGGCTCGATCGCCGCCGCGCTCGCAGCCCGCGACGGCAAGGATCAGAGCGGTCCCGGCGATAAGGCGGTGACCTGTGCTCACTGCTACCTCAAAGCTGCTTGTGATTGCAGCGTGTTATGACGTCTTCTTCAGAGGAGCATAGCGGCCGTGGGGGCGCAGACGAAGCCAATCGCAAGCCAGGCGCCCAGCGGGATGGTGCGCGCGACGCTCCGCGTGGCGGAGATGTCACGAAATACGAGTGCTTCGACGAGGAGAGCGGCGCTGGCGGCTGCGAATAGCAGCAACGCCGTGGCGCCGAGGCCGAGATGGGTGGCGATGGCCCCTGTCAGAAGAATGTCCCCGGTGCCGAGGCCATCGGTGCCTCGGAAGCGCCGGAACGCAACGGCCACTGCGGTGAGGACCAGCATCAGGACCGTGGCGGAGAGGAGCGCCGAGAGCGCCTCGCCGGTGGCGAGGGCGAGCGCGAGGCCGCTGGCGCCGAGCGAGGCCGTCCATTCGAGCGGCAGCCAGCGCCACCGGATGTCGCAGAGCGTGAGCATCAGGCAGACGGCGGCGATACTGGCGAGAAGCGCCCCCGCCCCGCCCGAGACGAACCATCCTGCGGCGGGCGCGAGCAGGATGGCCGCCCTGAGCCCGCCGGTCCCTGCTGTGGTGAGGGCAAGGGCGCGCGCGGCCGGGGCGGCAAGGCGAAGCAGGGCGCGCGCCGCGTGGGGCAGGGGACCGAGGAACGCCAGGGCAAGTGCGAGCGCAATGGCGATTAGCCCGGCCGCTTCGGGCGCGGCCACGGCCCGCTCGAGCAACGCGGGATAGAGCCCGCCCGTCATGGCAGGATGCGCGCCTCGAGCACGCGGAAGCGGCCGCGGCCCGTGCGCATCGTGTGGCCCTCGGCCAGCACCATCGCCGTCATCGATGCGGTGATGCCCGCCTCGGTCCGCCCGGTTGCGTGGATCGTGTAGACGGGGCCTTCGCTCGTCACGAACCAGCCCTGTGCACTGCCGGGTATCGGTAGGGGCTCGCCTAGGCGCCGGGCCTCGAGGATCCCGGCCACGTCTTCGGCGTTGAGCGTCGGCACGCCGGCCAGCACTTCCCGCGGCGCGGTCATCGGGTTGATCCGAGCCGTATAGCTGTGGAGCGTGACGACGAGGGATGCGCGTGCGGCGACATCGTCCGAAAGTCCAACTGCCGTCAGAAGCTCGGCGAGAGACGGCGCCGTCCCGGCCTCCCTCGTGTCGCGTGCCGCCTTGAGGAGGCGGTCCGCCAGAAACGCATCGTCGAGCGCATCGCGCCCGGCGCCGTCAAGCTCCCGCAGGGCGCTGGCGAGAAAGGCTGAGGGGGCGTGGTTGAGATCGATCTTGCCCTTCTCGTCCCGGATTTGGAGACGCGCCGTGCCGCCGGGAACCGCGACCGTCACGGTCGACCCGTCGCGGGGCACCCGCGCGGCGGCGGCCCGCTTGCCCAGGTCGGCGAGCGCAAGGTTGAGCGCCGTGCGTGCAATCTCCACCGCCGCGGCTCGGCCGATCTCGGCGCGCACGCGATAGCTCTCCCGCCGGGTGTCGGCCAGAAAGCCCGAGGCGGCGATGGCGAGGGCCACGCCGAGCCAGAGAACGGCGACAAGCACGAAGCCGCGCTCGCCCGGGCCGCGGCGTCTCAACGCGCGAGGCATCGGTTGCGCTCGAACTGGCCGAGGCCGGCGGCGGCGAGACAGCCGGGGTCGAGTTCCTGCGCGAAACGCGCGGTGAGCGTCGGGCCGCCATCGACCCTGATCGCGAGCGCTTGGGGTGGGGAACCCGCGCGATGCTCGGCAACCCAGAGTGCGCCACCTCCCTCCGGATTGTCGATGAGGTAGGCGAAGCGGAGGGGCTCCGCGCTCTCCATCACTTCCGAGCGGTCGGTGAGCCGCCCGTCCACTTCGGCCCAGACGCTGGCGGCCGGCGTCTCGCGATAGGCTGTGAGCAGATAGTGCCCCTCGTTCCGTTCCACCCGCAGGACAACGAGGCGGCCGGGCGTGCCGGTGGTGAGGTCGGGCCCGAGCAGGAGGCGCATCTCGGAAGGCCCGCCGACAAACCCCGCCGTGTTGCCCGCTCCCCGCAGCACCGTCTCCGATGCGAAGCGCTGGACCACCCGGCGCGCGGCCATCAGGTCCACCGCCTCATCCGCCGCCTCGCTCCGCGCTCCGATGGCCCGCAGGCTGAAGGCTGCGCCCGAAAGAAGGGCGAGGGTGAGAGCGGATATGGTGAGTGCAACCACGGCCTCCACCAGGCTGAAGCCGCGCTCGTGGCGGCGGCGTCTGCGGAGGGGGCAAAGGCCGGGCGTCCTCACAACGGCGTCTCGCGATAGCGCGCGGCATGGAGCTCATAGGGCAGCGCGCGACCGTCGGCAGGCGCGACGGAGACGTAGATGTGAAGAAGCGCCGGGTCGTCCAGTAACGTGGCCGTGGCGCCCATCGGCGCGCTGTCGGTGACGATGATGCGCCAGGCAAGCCCGTCCCGCTCCCCACGCCGGTCGAGCCCCTGACGGAGCGGGAACTCCCCCCCCACAGCGTCGAGCAGCAGGTACGCCTGCAGCGCCAGCGCTGCGCGCGTTTCGGTGGTGCGGCGCAGGAGCGATCCGGTGGAGACCGTATCGTAGAACGCTGCCGTGATCCCCGCTGCGATCAGCATCGCAACGAGCGCCTCGGGGATGCCGAAGCCGCGCTCCGCCCAGCGCCGGAAGGGATGCCGCGGGCGCCTCATTCCTTGAGCCGCACGGCGCCCGTAAGCCAGTCGAGCTTCAGCGTGGTTGCAGCCTCGCCCTGCACGAGCCGTATGAGCGCCCCCCCGCTTTCGCCGGAGGGTCGCATATCGACGGCGAGCGGCGTGGCGTTCCCCCTGTCGACTGTCACTGCCTCGGGTAATGCGAAGACCCTCGGGCCGGCGTGGAAGGCGTGCGCCGCGGGGCTGTAGCGCAATGCGATGCCATGGCCACGGCGTGCTGCGTCGAGCTGCGTCTCCTCGATGAAGAGAGCGAGCCGGCCCGCCGTATTCCGAAGCTGCAGGGTGTCGGATGGGCGCGTGCCGAGAAGAACGGCGGTGCCGAGGAGGCCCACGACCGCGACGGCCACCGTCATCTCGATGATCGAGAAGCCCGCTTCTCCGCGCGGGCGGCGCCTAGCCCGAGATATCCGCATCCTGCCCCTCGCCGCCCGGCACCCCGTCCGCCCCGAAGGAGATGATGCTCACCTGCCCGTCCTGGCGACGATAAATGAAGGGTGTGCCCCACGGGTCGTCCGGCAGCCGGCCGTCGCGGAGATAGGGGCCGTTCCAGCCGCGCACACCGCCCGGGTTCGCCACCAGCGCGTTCAACCCCTCCGATGGGCTCGGATAGCGGCCCACATCCATGGCGTAGATGTCCACTGCCGCGCGGATCTGGTGGATCTGGGCCGCGGCGGTCGTGCCCCGCGAGCTCTGGAGCTGGCGCATCGCCGCGGGGCCGACGAGCCCGATGAGGAGGCCGACGATCGCGACGACCACGAGCATCTCGACGAGGCTGAAGCCACGCGCGGCGCGCCGCCGCCGCGCGAACATCCTGCGCCGTGCCGGGCGGCGCTCAGAACGCGATGGTGTTGACGGCGGTGATGGCGGTGAAGAGCGCATAGAGACTGATCCCGATGACAAATCCGACGCCCACTATGAGCGCCGGCTCGATGAAGGTGAGTACGCGGCCCATCCGCCGCGAGGCCGCCTCTTCGAGGTCGTCGGCGGCACGTAGCAGGAGCTCAGGAAGACTACCCGTCTCCTCCCCGATCCGCATCATCTCGATGGCGGCGGGGGGCAAGAGGCGTTCCGCCTCGCATGCTTCGGAAAGCGGCTCGCCGCGTTCCACGCGCTGGGTTACGGCACGGGTGGCACCGGCCTGGTCTGGATCCGGCGGCGTGGCGGCAAGGATTCCGAGGGCCTGCACCACGGGCACGCGCCTGCCGATGAGAGCGCCGAGGATGCGCAGGGTGAGCATCGCCCGGTTGTCCGAGACCGCCGCGCCGAGGAGGGGCAGGCGACGGCCGAGGCGAAGGAGGGCCGGGGTGAGCCGACCCCGCCGCATCAGGCTCGCGGCGGCGAGACCAGTGACGCCGATGCCGATGAGAAAGAGCGGCCAGAGTGCCTCCAGCCCCTCTGAAACCGTGAAGATGAAGCGCCCGAGCGGCGGGATGAGGTGAAAGCGCTCGGCGACAAGGGGCCGGAACTCGGGAATGATGACGACGAGCACAAGCCCGACCGACGCCAGCGAGACAGTGAGCAGGATCGCCGGGTAGATGAGGCTCGAGACAAGGCGTCGGCCTGCGGCGAGACGGCCACTGAGGATGCGCCCGGCCGTGTCGAGCGCGCCCGGCAGATCGCCCGAGGCATCGCCTGCGCGGAGGAGCGCGACGGCGGCGGGATCGTTCAACGCACCGGCATCGAGCAACGCATCCGGCAGGGCGCGGCCGGTACGTACGGCCCGGCGCACCGCCTCCGCGGCCGTGGCGAGCTGGCGCGACCGGCCCCGGGCGAGGATGAGGAGCGCGCGGTCGGGCGTGATCCGACGCTCGGTGAAGCGGGCGAGCGCCTCGAGAAGCTGTGCTTGTTCGGCAAGGCGGAGCGGACGGACCGTTCCCCTGGGAAGCGTCGCGGCCGTGGCGGGCCCGGCGCGCAGGGATGGCGCCGTCCGCTGGCGCGTGCCCGTGTTCGCCGGCGCGGTGTCTGCGCCGGTGCGGGCCGTTTCAGCGGACCTCGTCAAGGGGTCCGGCCTACCGCCAAGTGCGACACCGGTTCCATTTGCCATGGCGGAGGGGGTGGTGGGCGCACCGTCTGAGCCGTCGGAGGGCATGAGCGAGATCGGGTAGAGCCCCCGGCGGCGAAGCTCCGCCCGGGCCGCTGTCACATTGGCGGCGCTTAGGCTGCTGACGCTGCGCCGGCCGTCCGCGTCGCGGGCCACATAGCGGAAGAGGCGGCTCGGCTCCGGCGCGTTCACGACCAGGCCCCCGGCGGGCCGACGACACGCAGCACCTCGTCGAGCGTTGTCTCGCCTGCCGCGACCCGCTCGAGCCCGTGCTCGCCCATGCTGCGGTGCCGCCGGTCGAACCCGGGGCTCAGCGTGGCGAGCGCTGCCTTGGCGCCGAACGCCTCGAAGACCCCGATACGCCCGCGGAAGCCTTGGTCGCCGCACTCTGTGCAACCGCCGGGCTGGCGAAGCGCCACGTCGGAGGGCGGCTGCCAATGGGGGTTGGCCGCGACAGCCTCCCGTACCGTCCCATCATAGAGCGCCGTCGCATCCGCGTCGGCGGGCCGCGCGCAAGCAGGGCAGAGCCCGCGCACGAGGCGCTGCGACGCCACCATTCGAAGCGTCGAGGCCATCAGATGCTCGGCCACGCCCAGATTGGCGAGCCGCGTCGGCCCCTCGCTAGCCGAATTGGTATGGATCGTGGAGAAGACGAGATGGCCCGTCAGCGCGAGGCGAACCGCCATCTCCGCCGTCTCCTCGTCCCGGATCTCGCCGACCATCAGCACGTCGGGGTCGTGCCGCAGGATCGCGCGTAGTGCGTTTGCGAACGTCCAGTCGAGCCGGGGATCGACCTCGATCTGGATTAGGCCGGGGGTCAGGATCTCCACCGGGTTCTCGATCGTCACGATCTTGCGGCCGACATCGTTGAGCTCGGCAAGCGCGGCATGGAGCGTTGTTGTCTTGCCCGAGCCCGTCGGCCCCGTGACGAGCACCAGGCCGTTGGGCATCGACAGCGCGCCATGGAATGTGGTGGCGACGTCTGCTGGCATATCGAGCGCATGGAGCGCGGTGAGGCCCGTCCGCGCATCGAGAAAGCGCAGCGTCACCGCCTCGCCGTGGATCGTGGGGGCGATGGCGATGCGGATATCGATCCGCCGGTTGTCGGCCCGATAGGCGATGCGGCCGTCCTGCGGTTGCCGACGTTCGGCAACGTCCAGATTTGAGAGGATCTTGAGCCGCGAGACGACGCCGCGATAGATCGCCGCCGCCGGCGCTTCCCCCTCGACCAGGATGCCGTCGACGCGGAAGCGCACACGCGGCTTTTCGGACATCGGCTCGAGATGGATATCGGTGGCGCGCCGGGAGAGCGCCTCGCCGAAGAGTTCTTCCACGAAGCGGATCGTGGGCGCGTTGTTGGCAAGCTCGATCAGCCGTTCGAGGTCGTCGCCTGCCTCGCTGGCCTCGAGGCCCAGGGCATCCGCCCCACCACTTTCGTCCGCCGCATCCGCGCGCTCGAAGGCGGCATCGATATCCCGGTCTGAAGCGACGGCAAGCTCGAGCCGGTCCCCGAAAATCAACCGCAGTGCCGAGACGGTCTGCGGATCGAGGGGATCGGGCGTGGCGAACCGGGCGCGCGTGGCCGTGAGTTCGAGCGGCATAACCGCACGCCGGCGCATGAAGCTTTCCGACAGACGCGGATCGACCGGCAGGCGGCGGGGGAGGCCGTCGGCTTCGATGAGTTCCAGCCCGGTCTCCTGGGCGGCGGCGGCCGCCCAGTCGGAGAGCGATACGAGACCCAGCCGGTCGAGGAGGAGGCGAAAGGGCTGATTGCTGCGCGCCGCCAGGAGCGCGGCACGGGCGAGGTCGGCGCGCGTTAGCCGGCCCTCGGCGACGAAGGTCTCGCCCAGGCGCCGCTCCAACGGGCCGAGCCCGGCGGGGCCGGTTTCGCCGCCGCTGGCTGCCGCCTCGTTTCCGGCGAGGGCGCTCGCATCATTCATTCGGTCCGTTCCCCCGAACAACCCGCAGAAGAATCAAGTATCCCGTACGAAACCTCAATTGAAAGGGCGCCGAGCGCCGCGATTTTCTAGCGCTGAAATCATGATACAATCTGAAGTTGCAGCATTGTGGCGACTTCTGGGCGGCAATCAGGCCATTTTAGAGATCTGTGAGTTTGTTGTGGCGCTCATAAGTGCCGTGCACATAGTTGACACAGCCTAGACCAAAAGTGGGGTGTGCCATGCGGCCGTCGATGCTCATGGGTGGAGTTTGTGTTCTTGCGCTCTTTTCTGGCGCTCCAACCCTTGCAATCGCGCAGGCAAACGGCGTTTCGGCGGCGACAAGCTTCTCCTCGCAAGTGGTCACATTTCGCGTTGCCGTAGATGAACGTGGGCTTATGCGCATCGTCGTGGCCCCCGGATCTTCGGGCAGCATTGTGGTGGACGGACAGACGGTACTCTCCTTAGACGGGAGTGCTCCGGGTGCGATCGAGGGCTTGACAACCGTCTCGCCCGGTATGGTGACGGTCGAACTTCGCGGTGCTCTGGCCGGCGATCCCGGCCTCATTTCGCTGCGCCGGCCGGGGGGCGGGGCCGAGCCGTTGACGCGCCTCGGCGCACCCGAGACGGCGTCCGGCACCCTCAACCAGAACAGCGCCGGCGGGCAGGGGATCATGTCGTTCGGCGTGCGCGGCACCTCCGGCACGGGCGGCATGCGGCTGGGCGGCCTCTCCGATGGCGGCGATCGCGATGGGGCGGGCGGTTTGCTCGGTAGCCAGCTGCCGATGACATCGAACGGCGACGGTGCAGAGCAGCCCGATGCCGAGCCTGGTGGCCTCTTCGGCTCGCGCCTTGTCGCCAGCAACGACGGCGGCATGGGCGGCGGCGACGGCGGCATGGGCGGCGGCGACGGCGGCATGGGCGGCGGCGACGGCGGCATGGGCGGTGGCGACGGCGGCATGGGCGGCGGCGACGGCGGTATGGGTGGCGGCGACGGCGGCATGGGTGGCGGCGACGGCGGCATGGGCGGC
>JBCCDG010000021.1:0-42584 GCA_039030915.1 Pseudomonadota bacterium
ACGAAACTGTGCATGAACAGATCCTCGATCAAATCATGGGCGTCAGTTTGCGCGATACTGAGCAAAGTTGGTTGGTCAGGCCTGCCCGCCTGGCGGAATCTGGGGCCGGACGGCCGTCCGCGCAGCAGCTGAGGCGATGCGCCCTGGGGGCGGGCCGGCGGGTGGGCGGCCGCGGCGGCCCGGCGCCCGCAGGGGCGCGGGGACGAGGAGGCCGGGCACCCGCCGACCCGCCTTCCCACACAGCTCCTCACAGCGGGGCAGGGTCACTCCCGCAGGATCGTCGTGACCCCCAGGGCGGCGCCCGTCGCGGCGTCGAAGCTGCGAAGCCGCTCCTGCCCGCGTGCATCCTCCGTCGTCACCAAGAGCGTCCCGGCCCCGCGCCCCAGCGCCGTGATCCGCTCCCCTGCGGGCAGGACCAGCCGCTCCGCCGCCACCGGCTCCACGCCATCCGCCGTCACCCGGGGCGCGGAGGGCACCATCAGGAGGCGGATGACAAGAAGCGCCACCACCGCTACCACCCCGAGGATGGAGACCACCGTCAGCACCGTCACGAGAAGACGCAGACGCCGTACCTGCGGCGGCTCAGGCAGGTCCTCGTCGTCGTCGATGCGCCGCACCATGCCGCTCTCCCCCACCGGCCGATCCCGCGGACGCGCCCATGGCTGAGCCGTCCGCCGCCGGCACCGGGGAGGACGACCCTGATCTCCTCGGGGAGACGGGCGACGCATCCGGCGCGGCCGCGCCTTCATACCGGGAATTCATCGTGACGGAAGCGCTCGCGGGCGAAAGGCTCGACAAGGCGCTCGCAGCACTTGCGGCCGGGCCCGAGGCGGAGGGCGGCGCGCCCCCCCTCAGCCGCTCCCGCATTGCCGAGGCGCTCGCCACGGGCCGGGTGTTCGACACCGAGGGCCGTCCCGCCCCCGCCCGCGGCGCGCGGGCCAAGGCCGGCGCCACCTGGCGCATCGCCCTGCCCCCGCCAGCCCCCGCACGGCCCGAGCCGGAAGCCATCCCGCTCGACATCGTATACGAGGACGCGCATCTCATCGTGGTTGAGAAGCCCGTCGGCATGGTCGTCCACCCCGCACCCGGTGCCGAGCGCGGCACACTCGTCAACGCGCTCCTGCATCACTGCGGCGATAGCCTCACCGGCATCGGCGGGGAGCGGCGGCCGGGCATCGTGCATCGGATCGACAAGGATACCTCGGGCCTCCTCGTCGTCGCCAAGACGGAAGCGGCACTGGCAGGTCTCGCCGCCCGCTTCGCCTCCCATGACATCGACAGGCTCTACCGCGCTGTGCTCTGGGGCGTGCCCAGACTGGGGGATCCGCGGGTCATGGGCCTGTCCGCCGTCACCCGTGCCGCGCGCGCCGGCACCCTCCGGATCGAGGCGCCCGTGGCGCGCCATCCGACCGATCGCAAGCGCATGGCCGTGCGGGAGGGCGGGCGGCGCGCGGTGACCGAGCTCACGCCGCTGGCCGCGCTGCCCGACGCCGCGGCGAGCCCGTGGGCCGCCCTCGTCGAGTGCCGGCTAGAGACGGGGCGGACGCATCAGATCCGCGTCCATGCCGCCCATATCGGCCATCCGCTGATCGGCGATCCAGTCTACGGCCAGGGGCGCCGCCGCCCGCCGCGCGACGCCGGCAGCGCGGGCGAGGCCGCCCTCGCCTTTCCGCGCCAGGCCCTCCACGCCGCCTGCCTCGGCTTCGGGCATCCGGTCACAGGCGTGCCGCTCAGCTTCGAGAGCCCGCTCCCCAGCGATATGGCAGTCCTTCTCGACGCGCTCGCCAACGCGCCCGGCGGGGCCTGAGCGGGGGAACGAGCACTCGGCCTGAGTTGCCCGGCGCGCACCGGCCCGCAACCGTTCCCGAAGGGCTTGCGCCCCGTGCAGCGCGCTTCCGGAAATCCGCACGAAAGCCCGTGAACCTTTCGGCAAGATCAACGCCCCACTGTCGCTCGGGGCCGTGCGACTATATGTGGAGGTCAAGGGACGGCGACGAAGAATAGGAGCCATACGGCCATGAGCAGCTATGCGAACCTCCCGGCGCCCTCTCCGGAACAGGGGATGAGCCGGTATCTGTCGGAGATCCGCAAGTTCCCGATGCTGGAGCAGGAAGAAGAGTTCATGCTTGCGAAGGCCTGGGTCGATCACGGCGACCGGGAAAGCGCGCACAAGCTCGTGACGTCGCATCTCCGCCTCGCGGCCAAGATCGCCATGGGCTATCGCGGCTACGGGCTGCCGACGGCCGAAGTGATCTCGGAGGCCAATGTGGGCCTCATGCAGGCGGTCAAGCGCTTCGATCCGGACAAGGGCTTCAGGCTTGCGACGTATGCGATGTGGTGGATCCGGGCGAGCATCCAGGAATACATCCTGCGCTCCTGGTCCATGGTGAAGCTCGGCACGACAGCCGCGCAGAAGAAGCTCTTCTTCAATCTGCGCAAGGCGAAGGGCAAGATCGGCGCGCTCGAGGAGGGCGACCTGCGGCCCGAGCACGTGCAGAAGATCGCCAAGGACCTCGGCGTGAACGAGACCGAGGTGGTGAACATGAACCGCCGCCTCTCGGGCGGGGGCGACAGCTCGCTCAACACGCCCCTCAAGGGCGACGGCGAGAGCACGACCGAATGGCAGGACTGGCTGGCCGACGACGATGCAGACCAGGCGGCCGTCTATGCGGAGACGCAGGAACTCGATGCGCGCCGCGAGCTCCTGATGGAAGCGCTCGAGACCCTCAACGACCGCGAGAAGCACATCCTTACGGAGCGTCGCCTCCAGGAGGAGCCGGTGACGCTCGAGGATCTCTCCAAGGTCTATAATGTGAGCCGGGAGCGTATCCGCCAGATCGAGGTCCGCGCCTTCGAGAAGCTGCAGAAGCGCATGCGCGAGCTTGCGAGTTCCAAGGGCATGCTCGACCGCGCCCGCACCTAGACCCATGGGCACCGGCCGACCGTCGTTCGAGCCCATCGCCGCCACGGGCCTGCGGCTCAGCCATCGGGCTTTGCCGTTGGTGCGCGGGCGGGGCGGTGTGGTCGGACAAGGGGCTATATCGCCATCGGCGGGGTCGAGCGCGGTATGATGCACCCGGAAGCGCTCCCCTTCGCGCGCATCCGAGTGATATCGAGCGGATCCCAGCAGCTGCCGGCCGGATCGGTGACGTGTGCGCCTTCATCGGTGAGCGCAAGAGCCGCTGCGTGGCGTCGTGGTGGGCCAGCTCCCCGCGAACGACAATCGCGCGGCCACCGGCTCCGCGTAGCCTGAAACCACTTCAAGGCGCCGCGTCCACGGCCCCGCCTGCGGTTAGCGGCGTACCCGCGGCGCGCTGCAGACGCATCGCGTGTGGCGGGTCCGTGGCGGCGGCCGCGTTCCGCATGAACGATGCCGCGAAGGGTACGGTTTCATGGGAACGGAGGTGAGGGGCCGCTCGGCACATCGCGCGCAAGAGCGGCAGCAGACCGGCAGGGGTCTTTTCGCGACTCAGCCAGCGGCGCCGCTCAGCCCGTGGTCGGTATGCAGCCCTCGATCTCGGCGGCGATCCCGGTCGCAAGCAGCGTGAAGCGGAGATCGCCGCGCCCCACCCAGGCCTCCGCGCTGCCGAGGCGGAGTACTGCCTCGAGCGTGACCGCACCGTCCTCTGCCGCAGCGAGGCTTGGCGGCTCGACCCACGAGCCTTCTGGCCCCTCGACGATCACCAGCGGCAAGGGACCGCCGGCCACCGCGGCGGCAGGCATGAGGAAGCGGGCGCTCACCTGTCGCGCCTTCCCCGCCCCAGCGATCCGGCAAGCAACGAGATGCACGCCGCTCACCGCAGGGCCATCGGGCATCGCATCCCGCGCCGCTGCGATCGCGCCGTCATGGATGCTGGACGACGCCGAGGGCACCGCCACCGTCTCCGAGACCTGCTCGAAGACGCAGATGTCCTTGCAGACGCCGAGCGTCCCCTCGAGCCGAAGCGTCACGGGCTCGCCCGCCAGCGTGGGCGTCAGCGTCAGCGGCAGCACCACCCGGTCGCCATAGCCGAGGGTGGTGTAGCCGAAGCTCTCGAAGACCTCCGGCGCGGGCCAGCCGACTTCGATATCGGCGAGGTTTCCGGAGCCTGTCCAGTCGAGCATCGGGGGCACGCCCGCCTCACCCGGCTGTCGCCAATAGGTCTTCCATCCCGGCCGCATCTTGAGGACCAGCGCGGCCGATTGCCGACCGTCCGCCAGCCGCCCACCCGGCAGGAGCTGCGCGCTGAGGAAAGACTCGCCCCGCGACACCACCTGCTGCGCCTGCGCCGGTAGAGCGAGGGCACCAGCCATCGCCGACAGCGTCAGTGCACGCACCAAAGCCGCGACGCGGCGCTTACGGTCACCCATGCTCATGAGCGACACATAGGATATCCGGAGGGACACGACACCTCCCGATTTCGTGAGGGCATTGCGCTTGGGCCCGCCAGGCGTAACATCCGCGCATGGACGAAACCGACGCATCCCCCGACGACGAAACCGACCCGAAGGCGGCCTTCCTCGCCGGCCAGATCCTGATCGCGATGCCGACCATGCCCGACCCGCGCTTCAGGCGCAGTCTCGTCTATCTCTGCTCGCATTCGGGCGAGGGTGCCATGGGCCTCATGATCAACCGCGAGGCCGATGGCGTGAGCATGGCGGATCTCTTCGCCAAGCTCGAGATACCGCTGCCCGAAGAGATCGGCGTCGAGCCCATTCGCGTGGGCGGTCCGGTCGAGACGGGGCGCGGCTTCGTGCTGCATTCGGACGACTACCATGCCGACGATGCCTCGCTCCGCATCGAGGCGGGCGTGTCGATGACCGCCACCCTCGAGATACTGCATGCCATTGCGCGGGGCGAGGGGCCGAGGGACCGCTTCGTCGCGCTCGGCTATGCGTGCTGGGGTCCGGGCCAGCTCGAGATGGAGCTCAGGCAGAACGGCTGGCTCGCCTGCCCGGCGGACGCGGAGCTTCTCTTCGGCGATGCGCAGGACGAGAAATGGTCCCGCGCGCTCGGCAAGCTCGGCATCTCCGCAGCACTCCTCGCCGGCGGGGGCACGGCGTGAGAGCCGCGCGGCCGCGCCGTTAGCCGACGGCACCGCAGAGACAGCAAGACGATCTCCGGGGGCGCGATGTTTGAGATCTTCCGCGGCCGGCCGCGCCTTGGGGCGGCGTTCCTCGCAGGCGCCCTCGTGCTCCTCGCCGCCGCCCTTGCCTATATCGCACCGAAGGTGCTGAGCGACGCGATCGCAATCGATTTCCGCTTCATCTGGCTTGCGGGCACGCTTTGGAGCGAGGGGATCGATCCCTATGGCGCCGCCTTCGCGGCGGAGGCGGAGGCGCGGCTTCGCCCGGGCAACGTCCCGTCCTTTCTCCTCTACCCGCCCGGGTGGTGGGGCATCGCGGTTGCGTTCGCAGCGCTCGACGAGACGACCGCGAGCCTTCTCTGGCGGGTCGTCTCGATCCTCGCGGCGGCGTTAGGGGCGGGTGCCATGCTGCTGGCGCTTCGGCGTGAGACGGATGCGGACTGGCGGGCGCTGACGGGGCTGGGGGCCCTCGCTTTGGCGCTGACGCTCGGGTCGGTCGCGGCGGCCAACAATATCACCATCGCGCAGACCTCCATGCTGGTGCTGCTGGGGGGTGGGCTCGCGGGTGCGGGCGTGATCGCGGGATCGCGGGCGGCGCTGATCGCAGGGCTCCTGATCCTGTCGCTGAAGCCTTCCATCGGGCTCGCCTTCGTGCCGTGCCTCCTGCTCCTGCGTACGCCGCTTCTCGGCACAGTAGCGCTCGGGCTGCTCGTCCTCGCCATCTCGGCACCACCGCTGCTCGCCTTCGGGCCGATCGAGACCGTGCGGGGCTTTATCGAGAGCGCAGGGCGCTACGGCTCGCTCGACATCAATGCAGGACCGGCGCTCACGGGGCTGCGCCATCTTGCCTGGCAGGCGACGGGGGCTGCACCCTCGGCGATGCTGCTGCTCGGGCTCAGCGGGATCGTCTCGGCGCTCGGCATCTGGGCGGCACGGCCGCTGGCGGGGACGGCAGCGGGGCGCGCGCTCGCCTTCGCCTTCGCGATCTCGACGCTGCTCTGCGTCGCGCCCCTTCACAGCTACGACTTCGTGTTCCTGCTGCCCCTCCTGCTGCTCATCCCGCTCCTGCGCGTGGCGGATGGGATGGTCATCGGGGCTGCGTTCCTCTTCACGATGCGCTCGACGAATATCGCGCCGCTCTTGGGGCTGGTGCCGGAAGGCTCCGTCCTGCCAGGGACGACGGTCAACACGCTCGCGGCGCTGGCGCTCTTCCTGTGGTTTGCAGCCCGGCTCGGCCTTGCACTGCGCAGCGCGACGCGGGACGGCTGATCGCTCAGACCCGACCGCGGCGGTCGATGCGCAGGGCCGCGTAGAGCACGTGGTTGCGCCAGCGTCCGGCGATCTGGAGATAGGCCTGTGCGACGCCCTCGTACTTGAAGCCGACCCGCTCGAGCAGTTTGCGCGAGGCCTCGTTCTCCGGCAGGCAGGCCGCTTCGAGACGGGAGAGCCGCATCGACCCGAAGGCATGGTCCCGCAGCGCCGCAAGCGCCTCGCGCATGTAGCCCTGCCGCGCATAGCGCCCGCCGGTCCAATAGCCGAGCGTGCCCGCCTGCGCCGGATCGCGCCGGATGTTCGAGAGCGTAACGCCGCCGATGACCGCGCCTGTCGCCTGGTCAATGAGGAAGAGCGGCAGCGCCTCGCCCGCCCGCACCGATCGTTCGGCCCAGAAGACGCGGGTGCGGAAGGCGCGATGGCTCAGATGGTCCACCGCCCATTCAGGCTCCCACGGCTTGAGGAAGGTCGCGCTTTCGCGGCGAAGGCTCGCCCAGCTCTCGTAGTCCGCCATCTGCGGCGGGCGGAGCAGCAGCCGTTCGGTGGCTATCAACACCCGCGGCTTGCCCCGCCGGGCGAACATCGAGGCGAACGGGTTCACGCTCATGGCACTGAGAACGGTGCCGCCGCGCGTCGCATCGCGCATCGTCAGGCGGCGAGGCGCGCGGCGAGGCTCGCCGCGTCCTCCGCCGCGCCGACGGGGCCGTAGAGCGCGAGGGCGGGGGGCGAGGCGAGGAACGAAGCGATTGCGCCCCGCGTCTCGCCGAGCCCCACGGCGTCGATCTTCGCCAGCGTCTCCTCGAGCGGGACGGGCCGGCCCCAGATGGCAACTGATGCGGCCAGCCGTTCGGCCCGCGAGGAAGCGCCCTCGACCCCCATCACGAGACCGGCACGCACCTGTGCCCGCGCCCGCTCGACCTCCGCCATCGTGAGATCAGTGGCCGCGCGGTGAAGCTCGTCTGCCGTCAGCCGCACGAGCCCGCCGAGCGCATCGGCCGAGGTGCCGGCATAGACGGTCAGGAGCCCCGTCTCCGCATAGGAGCCGGCCTGCGCGAAGATCGTGTAGCAGAGCCCCCGCTTCTCCCGCGCCTCCTGGAAGAGGCGGGAGGACATGCCGCCGCCGAGTGCCATCGCCGCAATCTGCGCGGCATAGTGCTGCCCGTCGCGATAGCCCGGCGCCTGCAGACCGAGGCAGAAATGCGCCTGCTCGAAATCGCGGACGACCCGATGCTCGCCGCCCTGGAAGACCGCCGGCGCCTCCTCGGCCGCCGCGCCCGGCGCCATCCCGCCGAAGAGCCGCTCGGCCATCGCAAGGATCGCGGCGTGGTCCACATTGCCGGCGGCAGAGAGGATCATGCGGCCCGGCCGGTAATGCCGTCCGATGAAGCCGGCCAGCGCGTCCCGGCCGTAGCTGCCCACGCCCTCGGGCTTGCCGAGGATCGGGCGGCCGAGCGCATTGCCGGGAAAGGCGGTTTCCTGAAGCCAGTCGAAGATGATGTCGTCGGGCGTATCGTGCGCGAGGCCGATCTCGGAGAGGATCACGCCGCGCTCGAGCTCGAGCTCGTTCGCATCGAGCGCGGGGTCGAGCAGGATGTCCGCGATGATGTCGAGCGCGCGGGGCACGTCCTCCCCCATCACTCGGGCGTAGAACGCCGTGCGCTCCCGCGAGGTGTAGGCGTTGAGGTGCCCGCCGACATCCTCGATCTCCTCCGCGATGGCCTGGGCCGAGCGCCGCCTGGTGCCCTTGAAGGCCATGTGCTCGAGGAAATGCGCGATACCGTTCTCCTCGGCGCCCTCGTGCCGGGAGCCGGCCTCGATCCAGATGCCGATGCATGCGGAGCGCAGGCCCTCGATCCGCTCCGTCACGACGCGAAAGCCGTTGGGAAGCTCGCTGAGCGCGACCGTGCTCATGCGCCTGCTCCCACCATGCCGCAGCGGTCGCGGATCATGGTCTCGACGGTCTGAAGATCGTTGGGCGCGCGGGTAATGCGCTCCTCCCGTTCGAAGAGATCGGCCATGTGCGGCGGCAATGCGGGGTGCACACCTGCGCCCTCCTCGACAGCTTCGGGGAACTTGGCGGCATGCGCGGTGCCGAGGGTGATCATCGGCGTGGCCGCATCGCGCCGGCAGGTTTCCGCCGCCTTCACGCCTATGGCCGTGTGCGGGTCGATCACAAGCCCCGTTTCCTCACGCAGCCGCCGGATGACGGCGATGGTCTCGGCACGGCTCGCGCGGTCGGAGGCGAAACCGCGGCGAAGCTCGTCGAGCGCGCCCTGCGGCAGGGTCAGCGCCCTGCCCGCCTTCTGGTCCGCCATAGCCTTGGCGACCGCATCGCCATCGCGCCCGTAGAGCTCGAAGAGGAGGCGTTCGAAGTTCGAACTCACCTGGATGTCCATCGAGGGTGCGATCGTCGGCACCACCGGCTCGGGCGCACCGATGCCCTCGGCCAGCGTACGGTGCAGGATGTCGTTCTCGTTCGTCGCGATCACGAGCCGTCCAACGGGCAGCCCCATCCGCCGCGCCACGTCGCCCGCCAGGATGTCCCCGAAATTCCCCGTCGGCACGCTGAAATCCACCACCCGGTCCGGCGCGCCGAGGGCGGCGGCGGCGGCGAAGTAGTAGACGACCTGCGCCAGCACCCTGCCCCAGTTGATGCTGTTGACCGCGCCTAGATGCATCTCGTCGCGAAAACCGTGATCGTTGAACATCGCCTTAACGAGCGCCTGGCAGTCGTCGAACGTCCCGTCCACGGCGAAGGCATGCACGTTGCCCTCCGTCGGCGTCGTCATCTGGCGCCGCTGCACCTCGCTCACGCGGCCATGCGGATAGAGCACCACGACGCGCACCCGCTCGAGCCCGCGGAACGCCTCCATTGCGGCGCTGCCGGTGTCGCCCGACGTGGCACAGACGATCATGGTACGGCTGCCCCGATCCTCAAGCACGGCCTCGAACATCTGCGCGACGAGCTGCATCGCGAAGTCCTTGAAGGCGAGCGTTGGCCCATGATGGAGCTCGAGGATCCAGTCGTTGGGCCCGGTCTGCACCAGGGGGCACCGCGCGGGATGGCGGAAGCTCGCATAGGCGCTTCCGATCAGCCCACGGAACGCACCCTCCCCGAAGGCCCCGCCGAGAAAGGGCCACATGACGCGAAAGGCGACTTCCTCATAGGGCAGCCCGCGCATGGCGCGGATCTCGTCCGCAGAAAGCGTAGGATAGCTCTCCGGCAAGTAGAGCCCGCCATCGCGCGCAAGCCCTGCAAGCAGTGTATCCTCGAAGCCGAGCACGGGCGCCTGCCCGCGCGTGCTGATGTATCTCATATCGCGTCCCATGAGCGGCGGTTTCTCCCTCCTAGCTCAGAGGCGGCGGTCGCTCAACGCTCCGCGGTTGCGAGATGGAACGAAATCGCGGCCGTGTCGTTCTACTTCGATGCGTAGCAGGAGCCGGGGGGACCATGACCGGAGCTTTCAGAGCGTCCAACATCCTCAAGGCCGCCTTTGCCGTTCTTCTGATCGCGGTCACCGGCCTGTTGCCAACATCGGCACAGGAGCGGGAGCCGGCAGGCATCTGGTTCGAGGTCGAGGGCGTGAACATCGGCCTCGGTCAGGCCCCGGACGGCATCGACCGGAGCACGCCGCGCGACGCGCTCGCCAGCTTCGTCGATGCGGCGGAGGCGGCGGACTGGGAGGCGGCCGCCCATGTGCTCGACCTCTCCGCGATGCCCGTCGGCACGCAGGCGTTCAGGGGCCCCGAGCGTGCGCGACAGTTGGGCGAGGTGCTGCTCCGCGCAACCTGGTTGAACTGGCATTCCTATCCACAGCGCCCAGACGGGATGGACGAGACCGGGACGCAGAACGACCCCTTTGTCGGCCAGCCCCGCCGCTCGATGGAAATCACTGCGTTGGAGGTCGGCGGGCGGCCGGTCAGCTTTCGGCTCGACCGTGTGAAGGCACCGCTGGGCGAAGCTGTCTGGCTGGTCTCCTCGCAGACCGTTCGGCATGCACCTGCGCTCTTCGCCGCACTCGGCCCGGGCAGGCTGGAACAGCAACTGCCGGAGTGGTGGCAGAAGCGGTCGCTCGCCTTTCCCGGACTGCACCGATGGGAGCTTCTGGCGTTGCCTGCGCTCCTTGCCGGCGTGGCACTGGCGGCACTTATCGTACGCACGCTGATGGGGTGGGGGGCACGGGCGCTGACGGGAAGCGAGATCGCCTCCCGCGCGCTCACCGCCGCCCGCACGCCTCTCTGCCTCGTCCTCGCCGCGGGGCTGGCGCGCTACGTGCAGAACGACCTCGTCTCCTTCTCGGGGCCGGTGACGAGCTTTCTCGACCCCGCCCTCCTCATCCTCATGGTCATCGGCCTCACCATGGCGCTCCTGCGCGCGCTCGATGCCGTACTCGACGCCGTGACCTACCGCTTCGTGGGCCGGATCGACGACAGCGAGGGCAAGGACAAGCGCCAGCTCTACACCTCGGTCTATGCCTTCCGCCGGCTGATCGTGCTGGTTGCCTTCGTCGCGGCCGTCGGCCTCGCGCTCAACGAGCTCGACGTCTTCGCGTCCTTCGGCGTCACGCTGCTTGCGTCGGCGGGGATCTTCACCGTCGTCCTCGGTATCGCCGGTCAGACGGTCCTCGGCAACATCCTCGCCAGCCTGCAGCTCGCGATCGCAAAGCCCATCCGTATCGGCGACAGCATCATGTACGAGGGCCGGTGGTGCTACGTTGAGTCGATCTTCTACACCTTCGTGCGCCTGCGCACCTGGGACCACCGCCGCCTGATCGTGCCCGTGAAGCACTTCGTCTCGAGCCCGTTCGAAAACCTGTCGATGGTCGACGCGAAGATGACCCGCCTGTTCTCGATGAAGCTCGACCACATGGCCGATATCGAGGCGATCCGGGCAAGGTTCCGCGAGATCTGCAAGGGCCGCGACGACGTGGTTGGAGCGGAGACGCTGCTGCCGGAGGAGGAGCGGGAGCAGACCGATGGGAACGAGGCGGCCAAGGCCGCACCGAAGGTGCTGATCCTCAATCAGGATGCCGAGGGCGTGGAGGTGACGTTCTACGCGACAGCACCGGACCCGAGCACGTCCTGGATGCAGCAGGCGGATCTCCTGGAGGAGATGCTCACCTGGATCCGGCAGGAGCATCCCGAATGGTGGCCGCGCGAGCGGGTGGTCTCGAAGAAAGGGGACGCGGCCTTTGCGGACGCGGCGGAGTAGGTCTCACCTCAAGCCCGGCGCCATTCCCGGAAGGCGAGGAGGCCGCTCATCACGGCCCAGACGGCGGCGAGCATGCCCCAGGTGATCGCATAGCCGAGATGGTCGTTCTTGAGATTGACCGTCAGCGGCTGCAGCTGAGGTGCGGTTCCGTCAGCCCCCGGCGTGGCCGTCTCGGAGACAAGCAGCACGGGCTCGGTCCCGAAGAGTTCCGCCATCACGTCGAGATCGCGCGCGATCCAAACGTTGTCGGACGGGCCGAACGCGGGCGACTGGGGGTCGTCGGGGAAGCGCAGGGCGCCCGTCAGCGTCACGGCGCCGGCCGGCGCGGGGGTCGGCAAGGAGGCCCGTCCGCCCTCGTTCTTCGCGGCAACCGGAACCCAGCCGCGGCTGACCATGATGCGCCGCCCGTCTTCCAGCGTGAAGGGCTGGAGCACACGATAGCCCGGCCGCTTGTCGCGCGGCGTCAGGAACGGCGCATCGGTGAAGCCGTGGCGGCCAGGCTGCGCCTCGAACCGCCCGGTAACGAACACGCGGAGGAACTCGTCCTCCATCGTGGGCTCGGCCGGCAGCGGCACAGGCTCGGCGACCAGCCGCTCCTCGAGGCTTGCGATGAGGCCCAGCTTCCAGTCGAGCCGCTGGAGCTGCCAGAGGCACAAGGCGGTGAGGGTCGCCGTGCCGGCGACCCCCAGGATGATCGCGGCGATCGCGCGCCGCTGCGGTGCTGTCATCGTCAGGTTTCAGGCGTGGCCGCCTGCCCTCAGCGGCCCCAGATGTAGATGCAGGCGAAGAGGAAGAGCCACACCACGTCGACGAAGTGCCAGTACCACGCAGCCGCCTCGAAGCCGATATGCTTGGTCGGGGTGAACTGGCCAGCCCGCGCGCGGAACAGGCATACCGCCAGGAAGATCGTGCCGATCAGGACGTGGAAGCCATGGAAGCCGGTGGCCATGTAGAAATTGGCCGCGTAGATCCCGTCGGTGAAGCCGAAATGGGCGTGGCTGTACTCATAGGCCTGGAAGATCGAGAACACGGCGCCCAGCGCCACGGTGCCGAGAAGACCCCAGACCAGGCCGTCGCGCCGGTTCTCGATCAGGCAGTGGTGTGCGTAGGTAACGGTGCACCCCGAGAGGAGAAGGATCACGGTGTTCATAAGGGGTAGGTGCCAGGGATCGAAGGTCTCGATACCTGCCGGCGGCCACATACCCACGGGCAGGTCGACCGTCGCGTTCAGCTTGCCCTCGATATCCGGCACCGGGAAGATCGCGTGCTTGAAGAAGGACCAGAACCAAGCCGAGAAGAACATCACCTCGGAGATGATGAAGAGCAGCACGCCGTAGCGCAGGCCGATCTGCACGACCGGCGTGTGGTCGCCCACCCGGCTCTCGGCCACCACGTCGCGCCACCAGCCGTAGGCGACGTAGCAGCACCCGGCAAAGCCGAGGAGCGCCACGACACCCGTGTTTCCCTTGAAGTAGAGGATGGCGCCGACGAGCATGACGAAGGCTGAGACGGCACCGTAGAACGGCCAGGGGCTCGGCGGCAGGATGTGGTAGTCGTGGTTCTTCTCGTGGGCCATTCGGTCCTCCGCTAGAGGGCGCGCGCCCCCTGTCTTTCTCGGGGGCGACGCCCCCGGTCTCCCAGATCAGTCCGCGAGCAGCGCCTGTTGATCGGCTTCCTGCTCGTAGAAGGTGTAGCTGAGCGTGATGGTGTGGACGCGCTCGGTCTCCGCATCGTCGAGGATCTCGGGATCGACGTAGAACGTCACGGGCATCTGGATTGTCTGACCCGGCTCGAGCGTCTGCTCCTCGAAGCAGAAGCAGTCGATCTTCACGAAATACCCGCCCACGCTGTAGGGCGCCACGTTATAGGTCGCCGTGCCCGTCACCGGCCGGTCGGTCGGGTTGTGCGCCTCGTAGAACGCAAGCCCGGTCTCGCCGATGCGCACCTCGACCTCGTCCTGCATCGGGGTGAAGCGCCAGGGCATGTCGCGACCCTTGGAGGCGTCGAAGCGCACGGTGATTGTCTGATCGAGGATCTTGGGCGCCGACCGGCTCTCCGCCGTCTGCGTCGTGCCGCCAAAGCCCGTGACGCGGCAGAAGAGGTCGTAGAGAGGCACGGCGGCATAGGCCATGCCGAGCATGCCGAAGGCGACGCCGACGAGCGGTACGGCCTTCTTTGCGAGGTTCGGCTTGCTCATTGCGTGCCTCCCGTGGCGTTCGCGTCATCGTCCTTGATCAGTTCCTGGAAGTCCTCGGCGCCCCATCCGCCCGCCTGGCTGGCCGACGGGTTGCCGACGGTCGCGTCCTGATTGCCCATCTTCACCAGTGTGATCGCGAAGAGCATGACGCAGAGCGCGAGAAGCGCGACGAGCACCCCCAGATTGCGCCCGCGGCGGCGCGTATGCAGCTCATGGTCGCGGCGGAACATGGCGTCTGTCACCTCTCTCGCCTCCCTCAGAACCAGACCGGCCAGTCGAACGCGATCCCCGCAAAGCCGAGGGCCGCACGCAGGAGCGCATCGGCGATGAAGCCACCGAAGAGCGCGAAGAGGAAGACGATGGAGAAGCCGAAGAGCCGTTTCTCCGCACGGAACTTGTCCGCCTCCGCCTCAGCCTCGCTCCGCCGGGACACGCGCCAAGCGTCGCGGAGGAAGATGGCGGAGACGTAGAGAGCGACCGCCGTGTAGAGCGGCCCGCCCGCGACTGTCACAGCAGGAAGCAGCGTCACGGGCACGAGCGCCAGACTGTAGCCCCAGATCTGACGCCGTGTCGCGGCGTCGCCCGCCACCACGGGAAGCATAGGAACCGAGACGCCCGCATAATCGCGGCACCGCCAGAGCGCGAGCGCCCAGAAATGCGGCGGCGTCCAGAGGAAGATAACGAGGAACATGAGCACCGGCGCCAGCGCGACCTCACCCGTCACCGCCGCCCAGGCGACGACCGGCGGGAAGGCGCCCGCAGCGCCGCCGATCACGATGTTCTGCGGCGTCGAACGCTTCAGCCACATCGTGTAGACGACGGCATAGAAGAAGATCGTGAAGGCGAGGAGACCCGCCGCAAACCAGTTGGATACAACACCCAGCACCATCACCGAGAGGAGCGAGAGGCCGAGGCCGAAATTGCGCGCCTCCTCCGGCGTTACGGCACCCTGCGGCACGGGGCGGGCTCGCGTGCGGCTCATCTCCGCGTCGATATCCGCGTCCCACCACATGTTGAGCGCGCCGGCAGCGCCGGCGCCGACAGCAATGCAGATGAGCGCACAGATCGCCTCGACCCAGTGCACCCCGGCGGGGGCCGCCACCATGGCCGCCAGCGCCGTGAAGATCACAAGCGACATGACGCGCGGCTTCAGAAGTCGAATGAAATCGTGCAGCCCCGGCTCGGCCACGGCCTCGGGCGCAGTCTCGTAAAGCTCGTTCTGGGAGGTCGCGTCGGTCAACTCGTCTGCCTTTCAGGGCCGGCGCCGCGCTCCGGGCATCCCCCGGCGCGGCGCGCCCATCCGTGTTTCAGGACCTGCCGGGGGGCGCGCCGCGGCAGGCGTGACGGCTTACTCCGCCGCCTTGACCAGATCGGCGCCCGCATCGACGCCCGCATCGGCCACGTCGGTGTCGCCGCGCTTTGCGGCAACCTGCTCCGCGACCCAAGCGTCGTACTCGTCCTGGCTCACCACCTCGATGGTGATCGGCATGTAGGCGTGGTTGATGCCGCAGAGCTCCGAGCACTGGCCGAAATAGGTGCCGACTTCGGTGGCTCGGAACCAGGTCTCGTTGAGGCGTCCAGGGATCACATCCATCTTCAGGCCGAAGGACGGCATCGCGAAATTGTGGATCACGTCCGCGCCCGTGCCAAGGAGATGGACATTGGCGTTCACCGGCACCACGACTCGCGTATCGGTGGCCAGCAGGTACTCGTCCTGCTCGTAGCCATACTTCTCCAGCTCGTCCCTTTGCAGCATGATCGATGTGAACTCGATGTCGTGCTCAGGATACTCGTAGCCCCAGTACCACTGATAACCCGTCGCCTTGATGGTCACGTCAGGCTCGGGGATCTCGAGCTGGTTGAAGAGAAGGCGCAGGGACGGCACGGCGATGATGAGAAGGATGAGAACCGGCACGGCGGTCCACACCACCTCCAGCTTGGCGTTGTGCGTGAACCGCTGCGGCTCGTTCGGATTGTTCTCCGCCCGGAACTTCCAGACCGTGTACCCGAGGAGCGCGGTGACGAAGATCGTGATCAGCGTGATGATCACCAGGAGGAAGTTATCCATCCAGACGATCTCTTCCATGATGGGCGTCACCGCCCGCTGGAAGTTTATGCCCCCGGGCACCGGCTTGCCCGCCACGTCCTCCGCCAGGGCCACGCCCCAGGTCCCGAGGCTGGCAGCGAGGGCCAGGGTGAGCCCGCTGATCGTTCCCGCAAGACGCATGTCTGCGCTCCTCTTGCTGCAGCGCGCGAAAGACCCGCGCGGCAATCCGTTGTCGATTGCGATGCAAACAGCATAATGAGCGGCATAGCTCAAGGCTCTCGCACGCGGCAAACAGCCGCCCGGTGGCTGCATCTTCCGCGGTGCGGCACTTTTGACGGAGTTTAGAATGGCCGATCTCGCTGCCCCCTTCCGCCCTTTCGAGACGCATCTCGACAGGGGCAAGGCGCTGGAAATCCTCAAGGAAGCGGTCGCGGGAGCCGATGACGGGGAGCTTTTTCTCGAGCGCTCCCGCTCCGAAGTCGTGAGCTTCGACGACGGGCGGCTGCGCACCGCCTCCTACGATAGTGCCGAGGGCTTCGGGCTGCGCGCGGTCTCAGGGCCGGTTGCCGGCTACGGTCACGCAACGGAACTCTCGGAAGCAGCCCTTCGCCGCGCCGCGGAAACGGCCCGCCTCGCTGCGCGGGCCCACGGCGGCAGCGCGCTCGCCGCATCGCCGCCGGGTACGAATCGTCGCCTTTACCGCCCGGACGATCCGGTCTCCGAGGCGCCGCTCGCCGAGAAGATCGGGCTTCTCGCCGAGATCGACGCGTGGCTCCGCGCAAAGGACCCCAAGGTGGTGCAGGTCTCCGCCACCCTCTCCGCCAGCCTGCAAGAGGTGGAGATCCTGCGGCCCGAGGGCGGTTCGGTCGCCGATATCCGTCCCCTCGCGCGGCTCAATATCGCGGTCATCGCGGAGGGCGCGAGCGGCCGTCGCGAGCAAGGTTATGCCGGCACCGGCGGGCGGCACGATCTGGCGCGGCTCACGGAACCCGCGTGCTGGCAGGGGCTCGCGGAGGAGGCGCTGCGCCAGGCGCTCATCAACCTCGAAGCGGAGGACGCGCCCGCGGGTGTCATGGAGGTCGCGCTCGGTCCCGGCTGGCCCGGCATCCTGCTGCACGAGGCGGTCGGCCATGGACTCGAAGGCGATTTCCATCGCAAGAAGACGAGCGTCTTCACCGAGCTGATGGGCAAGGAGGTGGCCGCCAAGGGCGTCACGGTCGTCGATGACGGCACCATCCCGGACCGGCGCGGCTCGATCACCGTGGACGACGAGGGCACCCCGTCAGCCCGCAACATGCTCATCGAGGACGGCATTCTTACCGGCCTCATGCAGGACCGCCAGAACGCGCGCCTCATGGGCGTGCCCGCCACCGGCAACGGCCGGCGGGAAAGCCATGGGCACCTGCCCATGCCGCGCATGACCAACACCATCATGCTCTCGGGCGATGCGGAGCCGGAGGGGATCGTCGCTGCGGTGAAGGACGGCATTTATGCCACCAATTTCGGCGGCGGGCAGGTCGACATCACGAACGGCAAGTTCGTCTTCTCCTGCACCGAGGCCTACCGCGTGAAGAACGGCAAGATCCTCCATCCGGTGAAGGGCGCCACGCTGATCGGCGACGGCGCGACGGCGCTTCGCAAGATCCGCGCCGTCGGTTCCGACATGACGCTCGACCCCGGCATCGGAACCTGAGGCAAGAACGGACAGGGCGTGCCCGTGGGCGTCGGTCAGCCGACGCTGCTCATCGAGGGTCTCACGGTCGGCGGCGCCGGGGAGTAGCTGTGCCACGCAGCACAGCGTATGGCGCTTTCTGGTCGGTGGCGTGAAACCAACACCGCGCGGCGACGTTCTATCCCGTGACGAAGCGGCGGCAGGCCCATCGGGGCCGGCCCGACCGCCCAGCCAAGGAGAACGGACATGAAGACGCATCTTCGCACCACCGCCCTCATTCTCGGCCTCGGCGTGCTCGCCGCTTGCGGCAACACGCCCGGCGAACGCGCGCTGACCGGGGCCGGCATCGGCGCGGGTGTCGGTGCTGCGGCTGGCGCCATCGGCGGAGCGCCGGGTGTCGGTGCTGCGGCCGGCGCCGCGGCGGGCGGCGCGATCGGCGGGCTCACGGACCGCGCCGATCTCGATCTCGGCGACAGCCCGCTCTGATCCCGGCATGGCGCGCCCGGCACCGCCCGGGCCGCCCTTCTGCCCCACGGACCGACATCAAGGAGGCAACCATGGCCCTCACCCGCAAGATCATCCTGCCCGCGGCGCTAATGACCGGCGCCCTCGCCCTCGCCGCATGCTCGCCCGGCCCGGGCGGCGAGCTCTCGGGCGGCGTCGTCGCCGGCGAGACCTACGAGAGCGCGGACAATCCGTCAGGTGCGGTCTATTACGACGACAACGGCCGCGCCTATCGCTGCAGCAACGACATCATCTTCAACTGCTGACGCGCCTCCGGCCCGTCCTCAGCCGCCAGTGCGGTGCGGATGGGCCGGAAAGACACCCAGCACCTTCAGCCGCTTGCAGAAAAAGTCGAGCTCCTCCAACGCGGCGCGCACGCGAGGCTCCTCCGGATGGCCTTCGATCTCTGCATAGAATTGGGTGGCCGTGAACGAGCCGTCGATCATGTAGCTCTCGAGCTTCGTCATGTTCACGCCGTTGGTCGCGAACCCGCCCATCGCCTTGTAGAGAGCGGCCGCCACGTTCCTGACCTGAAAGACAAAGCTCGTGACCGCGCCGCCGACGATCGGGTCGGCCTCGATCTTCTGTCTCGAAAGGACGAGGAAGCGCGTGGTGTTGTGTTCGGCATCCTCGATATCCTCGGCCAGGCTCTCGAGCCCATAGGTCTCGCCCGCCAGTCGCGAGGCGATGGCGGCGCGTCCCTCCACCCCCTCTTCCGAGACCGCCTTCGCGCTGCCCGCCGTGTCCGCGCCGATCAATGGGCGGATGCCGTGCATCTTCAGGAACCGCCGGCACTGACTGAGCGCCACCACATGGCTCTGTGCCTCGCGGATGTCCGAAAGCTTGATGCCGGGCTGCGCGAGAAGCTGGAGGCGGATCGGCAGGAAATGCTCGCCGATGATGTAGAGCCCGCTTTCAGGCAGCAGGTGGTGCGTATCCGCCACCCGGCCGTGGATCGAGTTTTCGATCGGCATCATCGCCAGCCTCGCCTCGCCGCTCTTAACCGCGGAGAACGCGTCCTCGAAGGTCGGGCAGGCCATCGGCTCCATCGCCGGAAACACGTCCCGGCAGGCTTGGTGCGAAAAGGCGCCCACCTCGCCCTGGAAGGCGATCTTGCCGGTCGGTTCGTTCAGCATAGCCGTCATTGTCCCGATTTCTGCGTCACGATGAGACGTCCCCGGTTGCTATCTGGGGGTGTCACGTCGAATGGTCGCGCCATATACGGGTTGGCAACCGGCGTCGATAGACGCTATCTCCCGGCCCGACGCGTGGCTGCCCATCGTGCGGCCTTCCGCAGCGCCAATACCGGAGGATCTTCCCCTGATGTCGATGGGCGAGTTGAACAAGATCGCCGGCGCCTTTCTGGGCGCCTTTCTGCTCTTCCTGCTGTTGAGCTTCTTCAGCGAGAAGGTCTTCGAAGGCGACCACGACGATGACGTGCTGGCCTATGCGCTCGAGATCGAGGATGCCGGCGGCGGCGAAGCGGCGGTCGAGGAGACGGTCGACTACGCGTCGCTGGTGGCGAATGCCGACGCCGATGCGGGCAGCACGATCTGGCGCCAGTGCTCGGCCTGCCACAAGATCGAGGATGGCGCGAACGGCGTCGGTCCCCATCTCCACGGCCTGGTCGGTCGCGAGATCGCCGCTGTCGATGCCTACAGCTACTCCGACGCGCTGATGAACAAGGGGGGCGAGTGGGATCTCGTGGCCCTCAGCGGTTTCCTGAAGAAGCCGAGCGAATGGGCGCCGGGCACCAAGATGGGCTATGGCGGCCTCTCCGATGCGCAGGACCGCGTCGATGTGATCGCCTATCTCAACCAGGAAGGCGGCACGAACCTCGACCTCGCCGCGATGGCGCCCGCTGCCGAAGGCGGCGACGAGGCGGCGAGCGAGGAAGCGCCGGCCGAAGAGGCGGCAACCGAAGAAGCGACGTCGGAGGAGGCACCCACCGAGGCGGCAACCACCGAAGAGGCGGCGACCGAGGAGGAAGCATCCACCGATAAGGCTCCCGCCGAGGAAGCTGCGCCAGAGGAAGCCGCGTCGGAGGAAGCTACGACCGAGGACGCCTCGACCGAGGAGGCAACAGCTGGGGAAGCGCCGGCCGAGGAGACGCAGCAGGCCGAGGGCGAAGCGAGCGGCGAGAGCAGCGAGAGCACAGACGTTGCGGCCGCCGAGCCCGCGGAGGAACAGGCGCCGGCCGAGGAGGCTGCGGCGGCCGGTGGCATTTTCGCTTCCGTTACGGTCGAAGACGGTCAGAAGGTCTTCCGCCAGTGCCGGGCCTGCCATGTTGTCGAGGATGGCAAAAACCGGGTCGGCCCGCATCTCTACGGCGTCGTCGGTCGCGCGGTCGGCTCGGTCGACGGGTATGCCTACTCGGACGCGATGATGTCGTATGGGGGTGAGTGGTCCCTCGACCGGCTCGACGCCTATCTCGAGAACCCCCGCGGCGTGGTGAAGGGCACCAAGATGGCCTATGGCGGGCTCAAGAAGGAGGAGGACCGCGCCGCGGTCATCAAATACCTCAACGAGCAGTCGGACAGCCCGATCGCTCTCGACTGAGCCGCCCCTTGACCCTCGCAGGAACCGAGAAGCGCGCCCTTTGCGGCGCGCTTCTTTCGTTCGATAGGCCTGCGACGGAGCCGGACAGGGCCGCCGTTTCAGAGGCCGGCTAGGGAGAGCGCGGCGCGGCGCTCACGCGCATGTTCCGCGTATTACAGGGGCCTCGCCTTGAAAGGCCCCTGCCCCATCTCCTAACCCTTGATATAGCGGCCCCATGCCGCGCGCTGCAGGCTACGTGACGGGAGAGCACGCATGACGAGAGCCAGAGGCACGACCGGACATCCCCTCCTCACCCGACGGGGCTTCGGCCATCTCGGCCTCGGCGCGGCCGTGCTCGGCCTCTCACCGGGCCTGATCCTGCCCAGCAGCGCCAAGGGCGGCGCACCCCGCGGCGTGGCAAGCCACGGCATCTCCGCCTTCGGCGAGCTCAAATACGGCGCCGATTTCACCCATTTCGACTATGTCGACCCAAACGCGCCCGTCGGCGGCAGCTTCTCCACCGGCTTCGGCGGCGTCACCTTCGACAGCCTCAATCCATTCGTTCTGAAGGGCAACGCTGCCATCGGCCTCAGCCTTACCTTCGACAGCCTGATGACCGGCGCAGGCGATGAGCCGGACGCGATGTACGGCCTCCTTGCCGAGAGGGCGGAGATCGCGGAGGACGGCGCCAGCGTCACCTTCACCCTCCGCGCCGAGGCCCGCTTCGCCGATGGCAGCCAAGTAACCGCGGAAGACGTGGTCTGGAGCTTCGAGACGCTGACATCCAAGGGCCATCCCTCCTACGCGCTTCAGTACGCAAGCGTGATCGGCGTCGAGGCGCTCGATGAGCGCCGGGTCCGCTTCTCCTTCGACCCAGACGCCGCGCTTCGCGACATGCCGATGGCCGTCGCCAGCCTGTCGGTTCTGCCGAGGGCGTGGTGGGAAGGGCGGGACTTCTCGGATTCGACCCTCGACCCCCTCCTCTCCTCCGGGCCATACGAGGTTGCCAACGCCGAGCCCGGCAGGCGCATCGTCTACCGGCGCCGCGCGGACTACTGGGGCTGGGATCTGCCCGTGAACCGCGGTCGATACAACTTCGAAGAGGTGCGCATCGAGTATTTCCGCGACCGCTCCGCCGGGTTCGAAGGCTTCAAGGGCGGCACCTTCACGTTCAACGAAGAGTTCTGGTCCAAGCTCTGGGCCACCGCCTACAACTTCCCGGCCATCGAACGCGGAGACGTGGTGAAGGACGTGCTGCCGGACAACCGCCCCGCGGGCACACAAGGCTACTGGTTCAACCTCCGCCGCGAGAAGTTCGCCGATCCTCGCACCCGCCAGGCCATCGCCAGCGTGTTCGATTTCGAATGGTCGAACCGGACGCTCTTCTTCGACCTCTACACCCGCACGGACAGCTTCTTCGAGGGCGGTGGGGTGCTCGAGGCAAGCGGCGCCCCTGCGCCCGCAGAGATCGCGCTTCTCGAGCCCATGGCAGGCGACCTGCCGGAGGGGGTGCTGGAAGCCGCCGCCTACGTCCCGCCGCAGACGGACGGATCGGGCCGCCCCCGCCGCACGCTCCGCGCCGCCGCCACCCTCCTCGACGAGGCGGGCTGGACCATCCAGGACGGCGTGCGCAAGAACGCCGCAGGCGAGGCGCTGACGGTCGAGTTCCTGCTGGTCGGCGAGGGCTTCGAGCGCATCACCACGCCCTACCTGCAGAACCTTGAGCGCATCGGCGTGCAGGGCACGGTCCGCACCGTCGATCCGGCAAGCTACAAGAACCGCACCGACGAGTTCGACTTCGACCTTACCGTCAGCCGCTTTGCCATGTCGCTGACCCCGGGCGTCGAACTTCGGGACATGTTCCACTCCTCCTCCGCCAATTCCCCGGGCTCGGACAATCTCGCGGGCGTGAGCTCACCGGTCGTGGATGCACTCATCGAGAAGATCGAGCGGGCCACCTCGCGCGAGGAGCTCAACACCGCCGTCAGCGCGCTCGACCGCGTGCTCCGCGCCATGCATGTCTGGGTGCCTCAGTGGTCCAAGGCCGCGCATCACATCGCCTACTGGGACATCTATGCCCGCCCCGAGGTGAAGCCCGCCTATCAGCGCGGCGTGATCGACACCTGGTGGATCGACGCCCAAAAGCACGCACGCCTCGCAGATCAGGTCGGGAACTGACGCCTTGGGCGCCTACATCCTGCGCCGGCTGCTGCTCATCATCCCGACGCTACTCGGGATCATGGCGCTCAATTTCGTCATCATCCAGTTCGCGCCCGGCGGTCCGGTCGAGCAGGTGCTTGCCCAGATCGACGATCAGGGCTCGAGCACCGACCGCTTCGCCGGCGGCACGGATGCCGGCGGCGGAAGCGCAGGGCAAAGCGTCGGCGGGGACAGCCAGTACCGCGGCGCGCAGGGCCTCGACCCCGATTTCATCGCGCGGCTAGAGGTCGAATTCAATTTCGCCCGCATCGTCTGCGAGGAAGGTTACGATGGCCCGGTCCGCGCCTCGGCCGAGGAATGCACCAAGGAGCAGATCCCGGTCTGGGAGCGTTTCGGCCTCATGATCGTGGACTATGCGACCTTCGACTTCGGGGAGAGCTTCTTCCGCTCCGTCTCCGTGATCGAGCTTATCCTCGAGAAGATGCCGGTCTCTATCAGCCTTGGCCTCTGGACGACGCTCATCAGCTATCTCGTCTCAATCCCCCTCGGCATCAACAAGGCGGTGCGGGACGGCACGCGGTTCGACGCCGTGACCTCCGGCATCATCATTGCGGCCTATGCGATCCCAGGCTTTCTCTTCGCCGTCATCCTGCTCGTGCTCTTCGCAGGCGGCAGCTTCCTGCAGATCTTCCCCCTCCGCGGCCTCACTTCCGACGGGTGGGAGCAGATGAGCCTCGGCGCGCAGATCCTCGACTATCTCTGGCATATCGTCCTGCCGGTCACGGCCATGGCGATCTCCGGCTTCGCGACGCTGACGCTCCTGACGAAGAACTCCTTTCTCGACGAGATCCGGAAGCAATATGTGCTGACGGCGCGCGCCAAGGGCCTGCCCGAGCGCCGCGTGCTCTACGGCCACGTCTTCCGCAATGCCATGCTGATCGTCATCGCGGGCTTTCCGGCGGCCTTCATATCGATCTTCTTCACCGGCTCGCTCTTCGTCGAGACGGTGTTCTCGCTCGACGGCCTCGGCCTTCTCGGCTTCGAGGCCGTGGTGAGCCGCGACTACCCCGTGGTCCTCGGCACCCTCTATCTCTTCGGCCTCATGGGGCTCGTGGTGAAGCTTATCTCGGATCTGACCTACGTGTTCATCGATCCGCGCATCGACTTCGAGGGGAGGCCCGGCTGATGGACGAGAGCCTCCGCCAGCGCGACGCCGCCGACGCGGGCACCGCCGGTTCCGGTACCACCCCTTCCTCCGCCGAGGGGGAGGCTCGGGGTATGGGCCATGCCACGCCTTCCGCGGCCATCCCGACCGTCAGCCCGCAGCGCGGCCTTTTCGCGCTCTCGCCCCTCAACCGCCGACGCCTCCAGAACTTCCGCGCCAACAAGCGTGCGCTCTGGTCGCTCCGCATCTTCTCGGTGCTGTTCCTCATCAGCCTCTGCGCCGAGCTCGTAGCCAATGACCGCCCGCTCCTCGTGAGCTTCCAGGGCGAGTTGCTGACGCCGCTCACCGAGAGCTATGCGGAGACCCGCTTCGGCGGCGATTTCGAGACGGAGGCCTCGTTCACCGATCCCTTCGTGCAATGTCTCATCCGCACGGGCGGTGCCACGGATGCCTGCTTCGACGACGAGGCCGCGGCAGTGCCGGAGGGCAACGAAGCCGGTTGGATCGTCTGGCCCCTCATCCCCTTCAGCTACGACACGGTGGACTACGCCGTCGCCACCGCCCCGTCCCCACCCGATGCCACGCATGTGCTGGGCACGGATGACCGCGCGCGCGACGTGCTCGCCCGCGTGATCTACGGCTTCCGTCTCTCTGTCCTCTTCGGCTTCGGCGTGACCATCGCCGCCTCGCTGATCGGGATCGTCGCAGGGGCGGCCCAGGGCTTCTTCGGCGGCTGGGTCGATCTCACCTTCCAGCGGGTCGAGGAGGTCTGGAGCTCGATGAACACGCTCTATGTGATCCTCATCCTCTCCGCGATCTTCGCGCCGTCCCTCTGGCTCATGTTCTTCATCTTCGTCGCCTTCAGCTGGACCCAGCTCATCGGCGTCGTCCGGGCCGAGTTCCTGCGCGCGCGCAACTTCGAATACGTGCAAGCCGCCCGCGCCCTCGGCGTCGGGGACTGGACCATCATGTTCCGCCACGTCCTCCCGAACGCGATGGTCGCCACCCTCACCCTCGTGCCCTTCCTCCTCACGGCCTCCATCGGCCTGCTCGCGGGGCTCGACTTCCTGGGCTTCGGCCTCTCCGAGGGTTACCCGTCCCTCGGCGAGCTCGCGCTCCAGGGCAAGAAGTACCTCACCGACCCTCACCTCGCGATCACCGCCTTCCTGACCTTCGCGGTGATGCTCTCGCTGATGGTCTTCGTCTTCGAGGGCGTGCGCGACGCTTTCGATCCCCGCAAGGCCTTCGCATGAGCGCGCCACTTCTCGAGGTCCGGGACCTGCGCATCGCCTTCGAGCGCGCCCCCCGCCCCGCAGTCGACGGCGTTTCCTTCTCCGTGCGGCCCGGCGAGACGCTGGCGCTCGTGGGCGAGTCGGGCTCGGGCAAGTCCCTCTCCGCCCTCTCCACGGTCGGCCTTCTGCCGGACACTGCCACGATCGGGGGCCGTGTCCTCTTCAAGGGCGAATGCCTCACGGGCGCGCCCGAGCCTGTCCTGAGGCGTATCCGCGGCAACGACATCAGCTTCATTTTCCAGGAGCCGATGACCTCGCTCAATCCGCTCCACACCATTGAGAAGCAGATCGGGGAGAGCCTCGGCCTCCATCAGGGCCTCACCGGCAGGGCCGCCCGCGCTCGCACGCTTGAGCTTCTCGAGGAAGTCGGCATCCGCGACGCCGAAAGCCGGCTCGACGCCTGGCCGCATCAGCTCTCGGGCGGGCAGAGGCAACGCGTGATGATCGCCATGGCCCTCGCCAATCGCCCAAAGCTTCTGGTGGCAGACGAGCCGACCACCGCGCTGGACGTTACGATCCAGGCGCAGATCCTCGCCCTCCTCGCCGATCTGCGCCGGCGCGAGGGGCTGGCGATGCTCTTTATCACCCACGATCTCGGGATCGTGCGCAAGGTGGCGGACAGGGTCGCGGTGATGGAACAGGGCAAGATCGTCGAGACGGGCCCGACGCAGCGGGTCTTCGACACCCCGGAGCACCCCTACACCCGCAAGCTGCTGGCGGCCGAGCCCACCGGCCGGCCCGATCCCGTGCCCGGCGACGCGCCGACACTTCTCGAGGGGGAGAAGATGCGCGTCTGGTTCCCGATCCGCTCGGGCTTCTTCCGCCGCACGACCGGTCATGTGAAGGCCGTCACCGATATCGACGTGTCGCTGCGCGAGGGTGAGACGCTCGGCATCGTCGGCGAGTCCGGCAGCGGCAAGACCACCCTTGCCCTCGCCCTCATGCGCCTCATCGGCTCGGAAGGGCGCATCGCCTTTCTCGGCGACGAGATCCACGCACTCCCGAAGCGCGCGCTCCGCGCCCTCCGCCGCGACATGCAGGTCGTCTTCCAGGATCCCTACGGCTCGCTCAGCCCGCGGATGAGCATTGCCGAGATCATCGCCGAAGGGCTGGGCGTGCACGGCCTGCAGGGCGAGGCCGCCACACCGCGCGAGGCGGTGGCCCAGGTGATGACCGAAGTCGGTCTCGATCCCGCGACCATGGACCGCTATCCGCACGAGTTCTCCGGCGGGCAGCGCCAGCGCATCGCCATCGCCCGCGCCATGATCCTGAAGCCCCGCTTCGTGGTGCTCGACGAGCCGACCTCGGCGCTCGACATGACCGTCCAGGGCCAGATCGTCGAGCTTCTCCGCGACCTGCAGCGGCGCCACCGCCTCGGCTATCTCTTCATCAGCCACGATCTCAAGGTGGTGCGCGCCATGGCGCACCGGGTCATCGTCATGCGCCATGGCGATGTGGTCGAAGCCGGTCCCGTCGAACAGATCTTCGACGCCCCGCAAACACCCTATGCCCGCGGCCTCATCGCCGCCGCGCTGGATCTCGAGGCAAGCGCGGCCGTCGCCGACTGACGGCAGCCTCCAGGCATCCCGGAACGCTCCGTCCCCCACGCTCGCCTCGCCGCCTCGCCACCAGAAGCCGCAGCAAGACAGCCACAGATTCTCCCAGCCAGCACCGCCAGAGGGCGGGCCGGGTCAAGGAGGGCGAAGCCACCGGCGGCGCCGGCGGCGGTGGCATCCTTGACGCGGCCCGGTCTTCGGAGACGCGCTCGGCAAGGACCGCCTAGGCCCCCCCAATCCCACGACCCAATCGACACCAGGCGCGGCATCACCAAGATATCTCCCTACCCGATGCCAAAGCGACCACAATCAAGCATCCCGGCGACCAGCCGGGATTCCGCTTACTTCGAATTCTCTGCCCTTGCGTTCGCGCTACGTTCCAGCGATCCTCGGCATCGAGGAGGCGCCGATGACCGAGGACCGAGACAGCTTGGCCCCAGGCCACCGCCTGGCCCGCGGCGTGCTCTCGGCGCTCAACGGTCTCGGCTTCGAGGCTCTTGCCGAGTTCCCGGCGCCGAAGGGCCGGCGGATGGATCTCTGCGCCCTGGGCCCGAAGGGCGAGCTCTGGTGCGTGGAGGTCAAGTCGAGCCGCGCGGATTTCCAGTCGGACGCTAAATGGGAGCTCTACCTGCCCTGGTGCGACCGCTTCTTCTTCGCCGTGCCGGCGAGCTTTCCCGAGGCCGTTCTGCCCGGGGAGCACGGGCTCATCCGGGCCGACCACTGGGGCGCCGAGGTGATCCGCATGGCGCCAGAGCGCCCGCTCGCACCTGCAAGGCGCCGAGCGCTGACCTTCGCCTTCGCCCGCCTCGCCGCACAGCGCCTGACGCTGCAGGCAGGGCTCGCCGGCTCCGCGGACGAGGCCTCAGCCGAAAGCGGCATCGCCAATGCGCTCGGCGGCTGACCCGGACCGCAGCGATCGCGCGCCCCCCGCGGCGCAGGGCCACAACGCGCGATCGCAGCGCACGGCCAGCGTAGAGCCCGTCAGTGCCGCACGAACACTGATCGCGCCGGGAAGGTGATGAGGGCGACAAAGCCGCCCGTCGGGCGTGGTTCGGCCGTCATCCGCGCCCCCGCCGTGGCTGCATAGGCTGCCGCCTCGGCCAGCGATGCGCGATAGGACGTCTCCGGAGCGCCAGCCGGGCCGGGGCCCGCCCGATCGCCCCCCGCGATGCCGAAGCGCTCGTCATCCTCAGGCAAGACAGGCCTCTCGCCATCGGGCCCCTGCGCCTCGGATACGATCGCCTCGATGTGGAGCGCGAGCCCGCCTGCAGCATCCGGCACCCGGCCCGCGCGGAGCCGCCCGCCGACGCCGACAGCTGTGAGGCCGGCCTCGATCGCAAGCTCCAGCGCAGTCCAAAGGGCGGCCGCATCCGCCATGACCGTTGCCGCGGCCGGTGCGTCTGCCGTCGTCCCGTCCGAGCGCGCCCTGCTCCCATGATGATCGCCGTCAGCGGCAGGCGCCCCCTCCCGCGCGTTCGCCCCAGCCTCCGCCTCCGCGGCCTGCCCTGCCCGCGATGAAGCCCCTGACGCCTCTGGCGCCCGGCCCGCCGACGCCGCGTCGCTCCCCGTATCCGGCTCTTCTGGATGACCGGCCCCGGCCTCGGCGCGCGCGTCCTCTCCGGGCCCGTGATCCGCGGGCCGCGCTTCGTCACACTCAGGATTGCACGCACGGGCAACGGGAGCGGCCGCGATCTCGACGCCGCCGCGGCGAGCCCGCCCCTCGGCAAGGCGCAGGAGGCGTTCGAGAAGGCGTACAGGGTCGATCTCGGCCGGGGCCGCACCGGCACCGGGGAGGGGCATCGCGCTTGCGTCGCCCCAAGCCGATCCCTCCGGTCCGTCGGTCACGACCCGTTGCCCGATCTCCCGCGACAGGCCGATGAGCCGCCAGACCCCGGCCATCGCGTCCGAGAGCGCGCCACGCTCCGCAGGCTCCGCAGCGACACGCATCCGCTCGAGCATGTCCAGCAGGTCACCCGCAGGCCGGTCCAGCAAACCAGCGTAGCGAAGGCCCTGCGGCGGCCGCGAGCCTCCACTCGGCGCGAAGGCCCGCGGTGCCAGTCCCGCACCGGTCCCGCCGGCACCGCCCAGCTCCCGATCGACGCTCTCTCGCGAACCCTTCCGCCCGGCCGCCCGAGGCGCGTCGGGCCCCTCGCTGCCGGGCCCCTCCTCGCGCATGTGTATTGCGCCTGTGACGCCTCCACCGTTCGCCGCCTGTCCGGGCGTCGGATCATCCATGCTGCGTCCCGAGAGCGCGTGTCCCTGCCCGGCATCGGGCGCACCGCGCGCCTCCGGTGCGATGGCGGCCACGAGGCGTAGACGCTCGCCCCCACGCTGGCGCCAGAGGCTGATGCGGCAGAGGAGCGGCCCGCAGGTCGTGAGGAGCTCGGCCGGCCCTTCCGCGGTGCCATCCGCGACGGCGCGGGCAAAGAGCGCCTGGCCTTCCTGCGGCTCGCGAAAGCGATCCTGGAACCGGTCCTGCCCTTCACCGAAGAGCGAGAGATCGACGGGGCTGCGTTCCCGACACCGGCCGTTGACCGTGACGGCGAGGAGCGCGACCGGGAGCGCGGTGGGGAGCAGTCCGCTTTCGTCGATGCCTGTCAGCGATCGCGTCCCTGCTCCAGGCTCTGCCACCAGCGACCTCCCTGACCAGCCCATTCGTGCGTGCGGTCCCGTGAGCGGCGAGGCAATCGCCCGCCTTGCCGGCGAAGGCTGCAGCCCCTCGAGCGCCGATCCTTCGAGGGCGCCCTCGGGCGCATCGTCGCCGTCCCGGGCCATTTCGGCGCGCCGCGCACGCGAAGCCGCTGCCCCACTCTCCGCCCGCCACGCCATGAAAGCCTACCGTTCGCCGGGCCGGCGGCGTCCGCCCTTCTTCGTGCCGCCACCACCACCCGCAGCGCCGTCTCTCGGCCTCTCGGCACGCGCCCCGCCACCCCCGCGCGAGCGGCGACCGCCAGCCTCGGCCGCAGCCGCGGCCTGCCGCAGCTCCTCCGCGATCTCGAGCGCCTCCTCCGGAAAGAAGTCCATCGGCACTTCGACGCCGTCAGCCTCGACATAGACCCGCACCATGCCCTCAGAGGTGGGGCCGATGGTGAGCGTCGCCGAGACGTCGCTCTCGCTGTTGATGCCCACGACGCCCTCCGGAAGTACTCTATGACAACACTGCGAATTTAGGCGATGCTACGGATTTGCCGGTGCGTGGCCAGCCAAATCCGCAGCGCCGCCGCATCGTGCGCACCAGGCGCGGCATGACCGCCTCAACCGCGGCCATCGGGGCATCGACGCATCCGGCGCTCCACCGCCGCGCGTCTTGAAAATCCCGCGCGCCGCCGCTACACCCCGCATCATCACGACGGTATGCCGACGTAGCTCAGTAGGTTAGAGCACCAGATTGTGGATCTGGGGGTCCCCCGTTCGAGCCGGGGCGTCGGTACCACCTCATCCCGGTCCCGCTCCACCCCTCTCGACACGCATCGCCTGGAAGCTTCGGGCTGCGTGAAATCCACCGTCGCCCCACATGCTCTGCCAATCGGACCGGAGCGTTCAGCCGATCAGATACTTCCTTCTCCCACGCAACGGTCGAAAACGGCATCGCCGCTCGAACCGGCCGAGAACGCCGCTTCGAGCCGGAAAGGCCGTTGCCTTCGACCGGCATAGTCGCGCCGCGAACGCGATTGACTAGCGGCGGGAGGCTTGCCCGGAACCGACGTGCTGGACGCAGACAGGTCGAGAGCGACAACGGTGCTTGCCCGCGGCGGCCCGTACGCGAAGTCTGAGGCACGATATCCTTCGGAGGAGATGCACCATGAAGCGCCTCACGGCCGGTTGTCTCTGCGGCGATGTCCGCGTTGCGGCTTCGGGGCCGCCTTATCGCGTCGGCCTCTGCCACTGCCTCGATTGTCGGAAGCATCACGGTGCACTCTTCCACGCATCCGCGGTGTTCCCTCGGGAAGCGGTGACGGTGGAGGGCGAGACACGCGACTATGCCGGGCGGTACTTCTGTCCGCGTTGCGGATCCTCGGTGTTCTCGCGCAGCGGCGACGAGGTCGAGGTCCATCTCGGCTCCCTCGATGCGCCGAACCAACTGGTGCCGAGCTACGAGCTTTGGACGATCCGCCGCGAGGACTGGTTGCCGCCCTTCCCGGACATGAGGCTATACGACCGCGACCGCTCCGAGGGGTAGGTCGAGCGAACACGGACGCCGGGCGGCACGATACGCCAAGCTGCGAGGACTACGGCCTGTTCTCGGCGAAAGCCGATCGCCATCGCGGTCCATCAGGCAAGAGCACGCAATCCGTCCGGACGCGCCGATCCGGGCCGGCTTCTCGCCGGCAACGGCGCTCGGACCCGCCTGCGCGCCGCGGATCTGCGCCTTGACGACCGTCAAGGGGCGGTGCGCGGGAAGGTGCAGGCTCTGCATACGCCCCTCCGCGGCATCCCGAGCGATCCGAGTGGGAGAGAACGATGCGCCGATCTTTGCGACTGCGCCGCCTGGCCGCCCTCGTGGGCGTCGTCTTCGTTCTCCTCGTCCTCCTGGGCCTCGCCCAAGCGCAGACCACCGGGACGGAGAGCCGGCTCGCACTGATCAGCGATCTTCGCGGCGCCATCGGGCCCGCCACGGCCCGTCATGTGGCGGATGCCGTAACCACGGCTTCCGACCGCTCGGCAGAGGTGCTGGTGCTGCGCATCAATACGCCGGGCGGCCTTGCGACCTCGATGCGCGACGTCGTGACGACCATCCTGGGCTCGCCCGTCCCGGTGGTGGGCTTCGTGGCGCCTTCCGGCAGCCATGCGGCAAGCGCCGGGCTCTACGTTCTCTACGCAAGCCATATCGCCGCGATGGCGCCGGGCACCAACACCGGGTCCGCGACGCCCGTCCAGATCGGGGCGCCACAGGTCCCGAACCCCATGGCGCCCGATCGCTCTCCGGGCGAGGGGGATGGCGACGCGCCGCCCTCTCAGGGTGATGCGGCGACATCGAAGGCCGTCAACGACGCTGTCGCCTATATCCGCAGCCTGGCCGAGCTTCGTGGCCGGAACGCCGTCTGGGCCGAGGAGGCCGTCCGCTCCGCTGCGAGCCTCTCGGCCAACAAGGCGCTCGAGCAAGGCGTGATCGACATCGTCGCACGGGATGTCGACCGCTTGCTCGCGGCGATTGACGGGCGGCGCGTCGAGGTTGGCGGGAGCGAACGCGTCCTCGCGACGGCGGGCATCGCGACCGAGCATCTTGAGCCCAGCGCGGTGACGAGGCTGCTCGCGATCATCTCCGATCCCAACGTGGCGCTCCTGCTGATGGTCATCGGCCTCTACGGCCTCGTCTTCGAGTTCTCGAGCCCGGGCGTCGGCCCAGGCGTGGTCGGTGTCATCTGCCTCGTCCTCGGGCTCTACGCCCTCAACCAGCTGCCCGTGGATTATGCCGGTCTGGTGCTGATCATCCTCGGGATCGCGCTGATGGCCGCGGAGGCGTTCACGCCCGCCTTCGGCGTTCTCGGTGCAGGAGGGATCGTGGCCTTCGTGATCGGCGCCGCGATGCTGATCGACACCGATGTGCCGGAGTACCAGGTCTCGTGGGAGACCATCGCGGGCACGGCTGCGCTCAGCCTGATCTTCGTCCTGGTGGTCATCCGCTACGTCGTGCAGGCACAGCTGCGTCCGGTACGCAGCGGGGTCGCGGTGATGGTCGGCTCGGTCGCGGAGGTGCTGGACTGGGCGGAGGACACCGGACGCGTCCGCGTCATGGGAGAGCTCTGGCAGGCGACCGGTCCGCGCGGCCTGCAGCCGGGAGATCGCGCCCATGTGCGCGCGCTCGACGGTCTGACCCTTACGATAGAGCCCGGCGATGCGCCGGACGAACATGGAGAGCATCAGCAATGATCGATTTCGACTTCGGCATCTGGCTTGCCCTGCTGGTGCTTGCGGCAGGCGTCGTCGCCTCCGCCATCCGCATCCTGCGCGAATACGAGCGCGCCGTGCTCTTCACGCTCGGCCGGTTCACCAAGGTCTCTGGGCCCGGGCTCATCATCGTGATCCCGGTGATCCAGCAGATCGTGCGCACCGATCTCAGGACCTTCGTCGAGGACGTGCCGAGCCAGGACGTGATCAGCCGCGACAACGTGTCCGTGAAGGTGAACGCGGTGATCTATTTCCGCATCGTCGACCCGGAGCGCGCGATCATCGCGGTCGAGGACTTTCGCGCCGCAACAAGCCAGCTTGCCCAGACCACGCTGCGCTCGGTGCTCGGCAAGCACGAGCTCGACGAGATGCTGGCCGAGCGGGACCGGCTCAACGTCGATATCCAGGCGATCCTCGACAAGCAGACCGATCCCTGGGGCATCAAGGTCGCGAATGTCGAGATCAAGCATGTCGATATCGACGAGAGCATGGTCCGCGCCATCGCCCGGCAGGCGGAGGCCGAGCGTCAGCGCCGGGCCCGCATCATCACGGCGGAAGGCGAGCGGCAGGCGGCCGAGGAGCTGGTCAACGCCGGCACGATCCTGTCGCGTGAGCCGAACGCGATGCAGCTGCGCTACCTCGAAGCGCTGCACGACATCGCAGGCAACCGAACCTCCACCGTCGTCTTCCCCGTGCCAATGGATATCCTGCGCGCCACGATAACCAGATCGGGCGATCGCGACCGCCAGGCCTCTGGCGGCGCGGTGCCCTGAATCAGCCGGGGCCCCTTCGCTGCATGAAGGGGGCTGGAGGCATCGCGATTGCCGCGGTCTCGCCGCTCGGCGACCGCCAGAGCGCCGTCGAACCGTGCAGCACCATGCGCCATCGCCCGACACGCCCGAGCGCTCCGTTAGCGTAGCGCGGGCGAGCTGCTCAGGAGGCCGGCATCGAGAGCGACCATGGCGGCGGCGGCACGGGATGAGACGCCGGGCTTCTGGCAGATCTTCTCGACCTGGGTGCCAACCGTCCCCGGCGTAGGTCGAGGATGCGCGCGATCTCCTCGTTGCCGCGCCCACCGATCGGACCCTGCAACACCGCGCGCTCGCGGCCCGCAAGCGACGCGGTCGGCTGCATCGCAGTCGCTCCACCGGCCTGGCATGCGACGCGGACCGCAACGGTGGCGCGGGTCGTCTCCGGCGGGGACCAGCGCGTCGTCACGGTGACCTTCGGCGACGAGGAGCAGACGATCCAGGTCCCGCCCTCCGCGCCGATCGCGACATTCGCGCCCTCACCCGGGAGGCCGCTGAACGTCGGCATGAAGCTCGTGATCTTCGCCGAAGACAGCGGCGATGCCATATCGGGCCAGCTCGTCGGCATCCATGATCACGGCACGAAGCCACCGCTCTGAGGTACCGGCGCAGAAGGTTTCTCGGCCGCGCGCGTCGCCAATCTTCCCCGCTCCCTCCGGGATGCGCGGGGGCCTCGGCAGGCGCGCGCACTCACCTCCATCAGAACCGGAGCCTATCGATGGCTGACCAGCCCATGTCCTTCACCGCCCTCGCGCGGGTTCTCCACTGGATGAACGCCGCGCGATCCTGGGGCGGGCTCACGGACATCGCGGCGACGGGTGGAGCGCCGTATGAAAATGGTCCGGCGCGCGTCTCTCCGACGTGCTGCAGACGCTCGGTGCGGATCTCTCCGCACGCTTCGTGCAGGTCGCATGCGCTGACGGCTATCACAGCTCGATCGACATGGGTTCGACGCGACAGCCCCAGACCATCCTCGCGCTCGACTTCCTTGGGCGCCCCCTGCCCCGCACCTTCGGCAGGACACCCGGCTGCGCTTCGTTCAGCCGCTCGGCCGACCGGCGGCGAGCTAACCCTCTCAGCGCCTCCTACCCGTCAGAGCGTAGCGGGCGAAGAGCGCCGCTGCGATGAGCGCGCCGGCCAGGTCCGTCTGCCAGCCGCCGGCGATCATGCTGACGGCGCCGAGGAGGAGAGCGATGCGGGTGACGGGACCGGCCGGGCCCAGGAACCACCCCTGGACGGCGCTGGCCAGGAGCGCCACGCCGATGAGGCCGGTCACCGCATTCCGCAGCACCTCGTGCCACGGCCCCTCGAGCAGCAGCCCGGGGCTGTAGAAGAACATGAACGGCACGATGAAGGCCGCCAGTCCCACCCGGAAGCTCGCCACCGATGTCCGCATCGGCTCCGAGCCGGCAATGGCAGCGCCGGCATAGGCCGCAAGCGCGACGGGCGGCGTGATCGCCGAGACCACGGCGAAGTAGAAGACGAAGAAATGCGCAACCAGCGGCGCGATACCGATCTCGATTAGGCCGGGTGCCACCACAGAGGCCGATACGGCATAGGCCGCGGTGGTCGGCATCCCCATGCCCAGAATGACCGCGATCAGCATGGCGAAGATGAGTGCGAGAAGCGTGTTTGTCTCGGCGAACTCGAAGAGCAGCGCCGAGAAGCGCGCGCCCACGCCCGTCAGCGAGATGACGCCGACGATAAGGCCCGCGCAGGCGCAGACCGTGATGATCTGGATCGACATGCGCGCGCCTTCGCCGAGGGCCTCCACGATCCGGCGGGGGCCCATGGCGTTGGGCGTGAGCCAGCTCACCACGGCGGCGGCCACGATGGCCAGGGTGCCTGCGCGGATCACGGAATAACCCACGAAGAGCGCGCCGATGAGGATGGCGATCGGAATGAAGAGGAAGGCGCGGCGAAGGAGGTCGGCGCCCTTCGGCAGTTCGCTCGGATCGACGCCGCGCAGCCCGGTCCGGCGCGCCTCGAAATCCACCATGAAGTAGATCGAGGCGAAGTAGAGGAGCGCCGGAATGATCGCGGCGACGACCAGCTCCGTGTACGGGATGCCCGTGATCTCGGCCATGATGAAGGCGCCCGCGCCCATGATCGGCGGCATGATCTGCCCGCCGGTCGAGGCCGCCGCCTCGATTGCACCCGCCGATTGCGGCTTGTAGCCCACGCGCTTCATGAGCGGGATCGTCAGCGCGCCGGTCGAGACGACGTTGCCGGCCGAAGTGCCGTTGATCATGCCCATGAGGCCCGAGGCCAGGACCGACACCTTGGCGGGCCCCCCGGGCAGGCGGCCGGCAGCGGCGAAGGCGCAGTCGACGAAATAGTCGCCGACCTTCGAGCTTTGCAGGAAGGCGGCGAAGATGATGAAGAGGATGATGTAGGTCGACGAGACGGCGGTGGTCGGGCCGAGCACGCCATTGTCGGTGTAGAGATACGAGAAGAAGCGCGCGGCGGTATAGCCGCGATGCTCGAGAAAGTCGGGAAGCCACGGCCCCGCAAAGGCATAGCCGATGAATATCCCGGCGATGATGACGAGGGCGAGGCCCGCAACACGGCGCGTGAGCTCGAGGATCAGGGCGACGAGGGTGAAAGCGGCGAAGGCGTTGTTGGGGTCGGCGAAGGGCGTTCCCGCGCGCAGGCGCAGGCTGAAGGCATCGAGGCTGAGGAGGATGAAGCCCGTCGCGATCAGCGTCGCCGCCCCAAGCACCCAGTCGTGCCCCGCGATACGTCCCCCAGATCCGCGATGCAGCCACCCCGCGGCGATGGCGAGCACTGTGCCCGCGCTCAGCGCCGCGCCGAACGAGGAAACCGCCCAGTCCGGCCCCGGCGGCGCGTCGGCCGACGCGATCATGCCGAGCGCGAACGCCGAGAAGCCCACGCCGGCAGCACCCAGCGCCATGAGCAGCGTTCCCGCGCCCCTCCTTACCGCACTGCCCGGCCCCGTCTCAGCCGGCGCCGGCGCCAGAAGCGCCGTCATCGCAAAGCCGAGGATCAGCGTGCCGGCGATGTGCAGGATCCTGAAGGTCCATGTCTCCAGCGGCGCGATGTTGAGCACATAGAGGTGCCACGCCGCGTAGAGCACGCAGAGCGCACCGAAGACGCGCCATATCCATCCGCGCTCGGCAGCGACCGGATTGGCGGGGGTAGAGCCGCCGGCAACGTCTTCCACGCTCGCATCGCGCACTGCATGTCCTTCCAGTCGATGGGAACGGGGTCTGGCGGGGGAATACTAGCCCGAACGGCGACGCCGCTCGGCAGGAGACGCGCGACCACCGCCGCGCGCCTCTTCACGACGCAGGATCAGCCCTGCAGGTCGTCCGGGATCTCGATCCCGTTCTCCTCGAACCACCGGACGGCGCCGGGATGCCAGGGGATGATGGTGTTCTTGTCCGCATTCTCGGGCAGGGTCTCGACCGCCGCCTTATGGATGTCCACCATCTTCTGGTTCTGGCTCATGACTGCGTCGACAACGGCGTAGACGAAGCTGTCGGGCAAGTCCGCGTGGCCCACAGCAAAGTTCCACATCGACACGCTCTGATGATCCTCCCCCATCGAGGGATACGTTCCGGCCGGGATCGTGAAGGCGGAAACGGGCTGCGTCTCGACAATCTTGGCGACCTGCTCCTCGCTCAGCCCGAAGAAATTCACATCCGCCTGCGCCTCCACTTGGCTGAAGGCCGGGAAGGGGATGCCCGCAGCCCAGGTGTAGACGTCGATCAGCCCGTCCTGGAGCTGACCGGCCAGATCGGCGGCGCCGCCATGACGCACTTCGACATCCTTGCCGAGCGCCTCGAGGATGCGCGGCCAGTAGGTGCCGGGCGTACCGCCCGCCGGACCGACGCCGACGCGCGCCCCATCCGGGATGTCCTCGAAGCTCTCGATCCCCGAGCTCTCGAGCGTCATGATATGGAAGGCGGTCTTGTACATGGGAAAGAGGGCACGCAGCTTGTCGTGCTTCAGCCCTGGCGCAAGCGCGCTCTTGCCCTCGATCGCATCGCTGGCGGGCCCCATCGTCACCATCGCCATGTCGAGATCGCCCGACTGCACGAGCGCCGCGTTCTGCACGGGGCCGCCCGTTACCTCGGCGCCGCCGGGAATGCCGAGCGCCTCGGACACGAGGTTGGTCCAACCCGATCCGTACACGAAATAGGTGCCGCCCTGGCTCGCGGTCCCGACCGAGAAGCTATCGGGCCATCCCGCCCTGTCCTCGGCGCCGGCCATGCCTGCATGCGCCAATCCCACGGCCATCGCTCCGACGAGCGCATGGCGAACACGATAGTGGATCATCTTCTACCTCCCATTGTTGTTGAAGGTGAGACTCGTCAGAGTGCATTGAATTCCATGCTTTCTCAAAAAATGTCGCGCACGCTCCCGTGATCTCTTGCGGATCAATGCCTCGGGACGACCAAGACTGTTGCGTTCGGGACGCCTAGGGTCCCGTCGCGACCGCCGTGGATTTGCAGCCGGCCAGCCGCTTCGCCCGCCACGCTGCCCCTTCCCGTCGTCCTGCGCGCGGATTATGCCGGGTGCCGCAACGATAAAGGGGAGAGCCTCCATGACCGACACCTTCGTCAGCCACCTCGAATGCTCGCTTACGGGAAAGCGCTACGAGGCGGGACGCCCGCACGGGCTTTCGGAGGCGGGGCGGCCGCTTCTGGTGCGCTACGATCTCCAGCGCATGAAGGCGTCGCTCGACCGCGACGGCCTGGCCAAGGAGGGCATGCTGGGCGGGCCCGCGGGCTTCTGGCGCTATTCGGGCCTGCTACCCGTCGAGAAACCGGAGGACCGGGTGTCCCTCGGCGAGGTCATGACGCCGATCATCCCGCTCACGCATTCGGCAGCCGGCCTCGGCGCCGAGCCTGGGCGCGTGCTGGTCAAGGACGAAGGGCGCCTGCCCACGGGCTCGTTCAAGGCGCGCGGCCTCTGCCTCGCCGTCTCGATGGCCAAGTCCTTCGGCATCCCGCATATGGCCATCCCCACGAACGGCAATGCGGGCGCGGCGCTCGCCGCCTACGGCCGTAAGGCGGACATGAAGATCACCGTGCTCTGCCCCGAGGACACGCCCGACATCAACATCCGCGAGATCCAGGCGCAGGGCGCGGATACCTATCTCGTCAACGGGCTGATCAACGACTGTGGCAAGCTGGTGGGCGCGGGCAAGGAGAGCATCGGCTGGTTCGACGTCTCGACGCTGAAGGAGCCCTACCGGATCGAGGGCAAGAAGACGATGGGCCTCGAGCTTGCGGAGCAGATGGGCTGGAAGCTGCCGGACGTCATCTTCTACCCCACCGGCGGTGGCACCGGGCTCATCGGCATGTGGAAGGCCTTCGCCGAGCTCAAGGCCCTCGGCTGGCTCGAGGGGCCGTTGCCGCGCATGGTCGCGGTGCAGGCCACGGGCTGCGCACCGATCGTGAAGGCCTGGGAGGAGGGCGAGGAGCACGCGCCGCTCTGGGAGGGGGCGCACACCGTAGCGGCCGGCATCCGCGTGCCCATCGCGGTCGGCGATTTCCTGATCATCCGCGCGGTTCGCGAGTCAGGCGGCTTCGCCATGGCGCTGCCCGACGAGGAGATCATGGCGGTGCGCGACCGGATCGCCGCGGAGGAAGGCCTCCTCCTCTGCCCCGAGGGGGCGGCCACCGCCGCCGCCTATGCCCGCGCCCGCGCCGAGGGCAAGGTCGCCAAGGACGAGACGGCAGTGCTCTGGAACTGCGCCACCGGCCTCAAATACCCCCTGCCGCCCGTCAACAAGCGGCTCGACAAGGGCGCGACCGTGGCGCCCGAGCTCTTCGCCTGACGCACTCGGCAATCGATCGGCGCGAGGGAGAGCCGGCGCGCGACAAGGGACAGTCGTCGCGCGCCGGCGGGCCGTGCCAACGGTCAGATCGGCCGGCCCTTCGCAGGCGTCCACCCCCGCAACGAGCGCCTGCGTTGGGGAGCGCTGCTCGATACGCTCCCCTGCTTGTGTTCCCTGCATGTATGAAGAAGGTTCTGTCGTGAGCGAAAGAATTTCGCCCGCACGCGGCGCGTCGCCGCCGAGGGTCTGTTGGGGAGGCTGCGATCATCGACGGGACGCATGAGAGCGACGCGGCGGAGGGTGAGCTCGACACCCTGCTGATGCTGACCGCCGATGGCGACCGGCGCGCCTTCGCAACGCTCTATGAGCGCGCGGCGCCGAAACTCTTCGGTCTCTGCCTGCGTATCACCCGCAAGAGGGAACTGGCCGAAGACGCGCTGCAGGAAGCCTTCGTGCATATCTGGCGCGAGGCCTGGCGCTACGACCCGGAGCGGGGCCGCGCGGGCGCCTGGATGACCGTCGTCGCGCGCAACCGCGCCGTCGATCTCCTGCGCAAGCGCGGCCGCGGCGTCGAGGGGCGTGAGACGGGCGACGAAATGCTGGCGGTCATGGCCGACCCCTCGGCCGTCACCGATGGCGGGATCGATCTCATGGCACTTGCCCGCTGCCTCGGCCGGCTCGACGACCGTGGCCAGGAGCTGGTGCTGCTGGCCTATTACGAGGGCTGGACCCGGGAGGAGCTGGCCGCGCGCATCGGCGCCCCGGTCAACAGCGTGAAGACATGGCTGCGGCGCGGTCTCGCCACCCTCCGCGCCTGCCTGGAGGAGATCGGCGTTGGCTAGGCGTCCATCCAAGCGTGAGGAAGCACGGTCGCTCGATGCAGCGGAGCGCGCACTCGGCCTGGTGCCTCGGGGGCGCGAGAGCAAGCGCGATACCGAGTTGCGTGAGGAGTGGGAGCAGCGCTTCGCGGGCCTCGGCCGGCTGATCCCGCCGGTGGATCCGCCGGCCGGGCTCTTCCGCGCGATCGAGGGACGCATCGTGGCCCAGGAGGCATCGGCCGCGGTCACCGCGGCGATGGCCTATGCAGGCCGCTGGCGCGCTGCGGCGCTCGGCCTCGCCGGCATCGCCGCCCTTCTCGGCCTCTACATCGCCGCGCCGCAGCCGGATACCGGGGAGCGCTTCGTGGCCGTGGTCTACTCGGATGCCGAGGCGACGCAGCCCGGCATGATCGTGCAGATGGACACCACCACAGGCGTCGCCACGATCATCCCCATGCCGCTCGAGCGCCAGACCGGCACGAGCTACGAGATATGGCATCTGCCGGAGGGCACGGGACCGCCGCTCTCGGTCGGCCTCCTGCCCGACGAGCCCCTGACGACGCGCCAGATCCGCGCGCGCCCCGGCGACGTCTTCGCGATCAGCCGCGAGCCTGCCGGCGGATCGCCCACCGGGGAGCCGACCGAGCCTCTCTTCCACGGCACGGTCGAGGTGGCCGATTGAGCCTGCCGCTCGGCCTGATCATCCGGCCGATCACCGTCGGCGACACCGCCGCCTTCGGGGACGCCGTCGGGGCGGTTGCGGCGGAGCGGCGCTGGATCGCGATGACCGAGCCACCGGAGGCGGCGAGCGTCCGTGGCTTCATCGAGGCGCAGCTCTCGGCCGGCAACCCGCATCTGGTGGCCACATTCGGCGACACGCTCGTCGGATGGTGCGACATCACCGCGGACACCCGGCCACCGCTGGCGCACACTGGCCGGTTGGGGATGGGCGTTCGCGCCGAATGGCGGGGCCGCGGCATCGGCAGGGCTTTGCTCGGAGCAGCACTCGCCGCCGCCGATCGACGCGGCCTCGCCCGCGTGGAGCTGGACGTGAACGCCGGCAACGCCGCGGCGGTCGGGCTCTACGAGAGCGCGGGCTTCGTGCGCGAAGGCATACGCCGCGGGGCCTGGAGGCTCAACGGCGCCGAGCAGGATGTCCTCCTCCTCGCACGGCTGACGGTGACCGCCGGTCGACCTCAGGCGATTGCACCGAAGATCAGACCCGCCGCCAGCGAGCCGACGAGCGCGAAGCCGAGATAGAGCGCAAAGACCGGCAGTCGGGCGAGCGCGAAGACCGCCATGGCCGCCGGCAGGGAGCTGACGCCGCCGGCGACCAGGAACGCCATCGCGGCACCCGGCACCATGCCCTGCTCCATCAGCCCCTGCACCACGGGCAGCGCGGCATAGCCGTTGAGATAGGCCGGCACGCCGACGAGCGTCGCGATCAGCACAGGCATCGCGCCCTCCCCGCCCACGACCGCGCCCACGGCCTCCGCCGGCACATAGGCCAGCATCACGCTCTCGAGCAGGAAGGCGAGCGCGAGCCATTTGAGGAGAAAGAGCCCTGAGCGGCGTGCCTCGCGGGCGAATTTCTCGCGCCGCTCCGCCTCACGCCAGAAGCGCCAGACGGGCGGCTTGGGGTTGCGGATCTTGGCACCGCCGCAGCCGCCATTGCCGACGCCCGGACGCAGCGGGTCCGAGAGGAACCCGAACCGCATCAGCGCCAGCGTGCCGAAACCGCCGAAGAGGCCGAGGCTCACGGCCGCCACCGTCTTCGCGACGGCGAACTCCGTACCGAGCGTCCCCATGGTCATGACGAATTGCGCGGGATCGATGACCGGAGAGGCGAGCCAGAACGCCATTACCGGCGCCAGCGGCACGCCCATGGCGAGCAGCGCCGCGATCAGCGGGATCACCCCGCAGGAACAGAAGGGCGAGAGCCCGCCGAAGAGCGCGGCGAGCGTGATCATCGCCGCCTGACGGCCCGAGAAGACCTTGGCGATCTGCCCGTCCGCCCCCGTCGCAGTCGCATAGGCCGCCACCAGCACGGAGAAGAGAATGTAGGGGCCCGTCTCGGCCAGGGCGGCGAGCGTGAAGACCACCCCCTCCTCCGCCTGCCTGAGATCGACGAAGGCCAGCGTGGCCAGCACCAGTGCGAAGGCGAGCCACACCCGGTCGATGCTGAACTCCCCGCCCCAGCGGCGGAGGGTGGCGATTGCTTCGGTCATCCCGGCTCCTCCCGGCGTGGCGCGCCACGTCCGCATGATCGCGCGGCCAGCGCTCAGGCCGCGTCGTCACCAAGGCGCACACCCTGGCAGCATTCCTTCTCGACGTAGCCCAGCACTTCGCTCATCCGCCCGAACACCGCGCGGTTGAGAACACTGCGCCCGCGCTTCTCCTGGCTCACCAGCCCCACCTCCACCAGCGCGCGCAGGTGATGGGCGAGCGTCGAAGGGGCGAGGCCGAGATGCGCCTGTATCTCTCCGATGGCCAGCCCCTCCGGCCCCGCTTTCACGAGCAAGCGAAAGAGCCCGAGGCGGGCCTCATGGCCGAGGGCGGCAAGCGCCGGGGCGACATC
>JBCCDG010000022.1:0-41343 GCA_039030915.1 Pseudomonadota bacterium
CGGAGCGGCCGATCGGCCAGACGGTATCGTTCGAGCGGGCTAGCCATCTGCGCTGTCCGGGTGCTGAAGCTCGATGAGCGTCGCATCCATCAGCCCCTCCATCACGTCGCCGGCGAGGAAGGCCCGCTGCCCGGTGCCGATCCTCAGCCCGCCCGGGGCCTCGTGCCAGTCCGTCATGCGGCCGAGGCGCTCTTCGGGGCTGGTCGGGCAGGGATAGAGGGCGGGCACGAGCAGGTCGGCGCCGGCACCGTCGGTCAGCGTGACCCGCGCGCGGCGCCAGGCGAGGTCGCGCATCCGGCGGGGCGGCTCGAAGGCGACGCGGGCAACATGGGCGAGGTCGATCCAGACATAGTCGCCACCGCTCGTCACCGCCTCCATAGCGTGGGCGAAACGGTCATCGAGATCGCGCAGATCGTCGACGGTCGCGCCGTTCCAGCGACCGGGCCTCGTGCCGCGCGCCTCCTCCAGCGCTTCGAGCGCTGTGCTGGCAGACGCCCCGTCTTCCGCGTGAAGGGCGAGGCCAAGCCGAAGGGCTGCCTCGTCGCAGGGCGTCGGACCCTTCGGAAAGCTCGGCACCGCACCCTCGGCGAACCACTTCTCTCGCGCGAAGATACCGCGCAGCTGGGTGCGCAGGAGGCCGATACCTACGGCCTCTTCGGGCACGAGATCGGCCGCGAAACCGAGCTGCAGGTCTGCGCGTTCCAGATTGCCGGTCAGGAGTGCGAGGTCGGCCAGCACCATCCGGGCCCGTGCGTCGCCGGGCGCGGCTTTCACGCGGGAGATTGCTGCGGCCTCGGCCTCGTCCAGCGCGTCGCGCGACAGAAGCTCCGGGAAATTGGCGTCGGCGTTCATCCGGCTTTCCTTACGGGTTCGGCCGCCTTCGCCACCAGCTGGAAGCTGGTCGACACATGGTCGAGCTGGAAGTGCGGCTGGAGATGGAGGGTGCAGGCGTAGACGCCCGGCCGCCCCGGCAATGGGCGGACGGAGACGCCCGCGCTCCGGAGCGGGTATCGCGCCCGCAGCTCAAGGTCTGCGTCCTCGTTGCCGAGGCAGTAGTTCGACAACCAGCTGTCGAGTTTGCGCTCCAGCATCGCCTCGTCGGCGACGCTGCCGATCTCGTCGCGCATGATGACGCGGAGGTAGTGGGCGAAGCGGGAGGCGCAGAGCACGTATTGCAGCATCGCAGCGAGGCGGGCGTTCTGCTCCGCCGCCGGATTGTCATAGGTCGCGGGCCGGTGGAGCGAGGGGTTCGTGTTGAACACGGGCTTGGCGAAGAGATGCAGGCTCGATAGCGGGACGATCCCGGCATCCGCCATTTGCTGTTCCTGCGATGAGGTGAGGCGCACCTCGAGCGGCGGCAATTCTGAATGGCCGTGGCGGTCCGTGCCGAAGTCGTGGGGGCGGAGGACGTCGACGACGCCGCCGCCGGCCGCGTCCTGCCGTGCGCCGCGGATCTCCGCGAACCAGCCGCTCTCGCGGAAGGCCGTCACGACGACGGCAGCAAAGGCGAAGGCGCCGTTGCCCCAGAGAGGCGCACCCGCCGGCTCGCCATAGACGAAGCCGTCGGCCCTGCGGCGCTCGCCCTTGGCATGCAGCGCGCGCATCAGGACGCGCGGCGCCACAAGGCCGATGAACCGCATATCTTCCTGTTCGCGCAGCGCCTCCCAGCGCTGTCGGTCGAACGTCAGTCTTGCCGTGCCGAGGTCCGATAGACCGGACAGGGCGTCGTGCCGTTCCACGCCGAAGCAATCCGGCGCAGCGGCGAGGATAAGCGGGCAGAAGGCGGCGGCGGAGACGGAGGCGAGGCGGCGGAGAACCTCCACCTGGTCCCCCCGCTGACCGTCCGTCCGGTGGCTCACGGCATAGTCGCCGATGAGCAAACCGAAGGGCTGGCCGCCCGCCATCCCGAATTCCTCGTCATGGGTGAGACGAAAGAGCGTGCTGCGGTCGAAATCCGCTGCGCGCTCCATGTCCCGCGAGAGCGTACGCCAATCGACATCGAGGAGCCGGACCACGACGTCCGACGCGCCTCCGGCGGATTGCAGAAGCGCCGACACGCCCCGCCACCGCGCCTCCATCGCCTGAAAGGCGGGCGCGTGGACGATGGCGTCGACCTGAGCGGCCAACGCCTCGTCGATCCGGGCGACGAGCCGGTCGACACGCGCGGCGAAGTGACGGCGCCGCGCGCCGTCCTCCTCCGTCTCGTCGATCAGCGCCCCCGCATATCCCGGAGCCGCGGCGCTCAACTCAGGTCTTCTCCGGGATCCGGGCGACCATGCGGAGCGACGTGGTGAGCTCTTCCATCTGCAGCCATGGCCGCATCCAGGCGACCGCGTTGTAGCTGCCGGGTTTGCCTGGGATCTCCTCCACCTTCACACGGGCGTCGCGCAGCGGATACTTCGCCCGCATCTCAGGCCCCGCATCGTCGTTGGAGTTGACGTAGTTGTTGATCCAGCGGTTGAGCCAGGCCTCGCAGTCCTCGGCCTCCATGAAGGAGCCGATCTTGTCCCGCCCGATGACCTTGAGGTAATGCGCGAAACGCGAGGTCGCCATGATGTACGGCAGGCGGGCCGAGATCGCGGCATTCGCCGTCGCCTCCGGCCGGTCGTATTTCGCGGGCTTGTGGGCAGTCTGCGCGCCGAAGAAAACCGCGTAGTCCGTGTTCTTGTAGTGGCAGAGCGGCAGGAAGCCGAGGCTGCCGAGCTCCGCGTCCCGACGGTCGGTGATGCCGATCTCGGTCGGGCATTTGACGTCCAGATCGCCCTCATCGGTCGAGAACAGATGCATTGGCAGCTCACTGACCTTGCCGCCGTTCTCCGCGCCGCGGATCCGCGTGCACCAGCCGGTGTCGATGAAGCTGTCCGTCAGCCGGGTGCCGAGCACGTAGGCCGCGTTCATCCAGCAGTAGTTCTCATGGGGGATGCGATCACCCTCGAAGGCCGTTGCCTCGTCATAGTCGAAGGCGTCGATCCGCCGGGTCTTGGGACCATAGGGCACGCGAGCGAGGGCGCGTGGCATGGCGAGGGTGACGAAGCGCGAGTCGTCGCTTTCGCGGAAGGTGCGCCACTTTGCATATTCCGTCGTCTCGAAGATCTTCGCGAGATCCCGCGGCTTTGAGAGCTCGGTGAAGTCCTCGAAGCCGAAGAGGCGCGGGCTGGCCGCAGTGACGAAGGGCGCGAAGGCGGCAGCGGCGACCGAGCTGATGTTCTGCAGGAGCTCGATATCCTCGAAGGTGTTGTCGAACTCGAAATCGCCGACGATCGCGCCGATGGGCTCTCCGCCGGGCGTGCCGAACTCGCTCTCGTAGACCGACTTGAAGAGCCGGGACTGGTCGAACTCAACCGCCTTGGCGAGGTCCTTGGCGATCTCGCGCTTGGATGCGTTGAGAACGCGGACCTTGAGGTTGGTGGTGCTGGTCGAATTCTTCACGAGGTAGTGGAGACCCCGCCAGCTGCCTTCGAGCTTCGCGAATTCCGGCGACTGCATGACGGCGGCGAGCTGTTCGGAGATCTTGGCGTCGATCGTCTCGATCGCCTTCGTCAGCGTCACCGTGAGGTTGCGCTCATAGGTTACCGAGCCCTCGAGTGCGGCATCCGTAAGAGCGCGCAGTAGCTCCTCCGCGCGGTCCGGTTCCGTCTGCCTCGTCGCGCCGATCACCTGGTCGAGCAGGCTCGCATCGCCGGCCGCCTGCTCGACGGCGGGCTCCATCTGCTGCTGGGTGTTCATTCCGCGCCCTCCTTGGCCGGTGCCGACTTCGCTTTCAGCTCATCGACGAGCTCGTGGAGAGCGTCGTTGTCCTGAAGGACGCGCTCGAGCAGCGTCTCGAGCTTTTCCGACCGGTCCGCCTTGCTGAGGAGATCGCGCAGCTGGTTCCGGCTCTCGAGCAGGGCTTTGAGCGCAGGCACCTGCTCCACGACGGCTGCCGGCTCGAAGTCGTCGAGGCTCGAGAATTTGAGGTCGACCCGAAGATCCGAGCCGTCATCGCTCAGCGTGTTCGGCACGCGCATCTGCAGGCCCGGCGTCATGCGCCGCATGACTTCGTCGAAGTTGTCGATGTCGATCTGGACGAACTTGCGCTCGCCAAACGGCTTCAGCTCATCCGTCGGGTTTCCTGAGAAATCGCCGAGCACGCCGACGACGAAGGGCAGTTCCTTCTCGACCAGCGCGCCTTCGGTCTCCACCTCGTATTTGATGTGGACGCGAGGCTTTCGCACTTTCTCGAGCTTGCTGTGAACACTCGCCATGATCTCTCCTCGGAGTGTTGGAAAGCGCGACGAACCGGCTGTGCCGGCCGCGCACCATGCCATTGAATCGAATCTGGAGAACGCAACCCCTCAAAGTTGTATAACGCGATTTCTACACAACCATAGCGCGACAGTTTTGCGACGTGGGCACCTGAGCGGCGCCCGGGCCGCCTGCGTCGCAGCAGAAGCCTTCAGCCTTCGCCCGGAACCACCTCGATCCCCGCCTTGGTCATCACGGCGCGTCGCGCGCTCTCGTCGGGAACAAGCTCGGCAAGGAGAGACAGGAAGTCCATCCGACCCCGCCGCACGAGCGTTTCCAGCGCGGCGCTGACGGGTGAGTGCGGCTCTGTTCGGCGGAAGAAGGCGGCGATCTCCAGCATCTGGCGAAACGCGTCTTCCCGCGTGACGATCTCGCGCGAGCAAGGCGCCGGGGTCGCGACGCTGTCGGGTGGTGTCGACGCATCCGCGGCCTCGGATCTCTCCACAGGACCCACCGCCGCCTCCGTAAGCCCGGCGGCCAGACGGACGGCACGCGCCGCCTCGCCCAGCACCCCCGCCAGCCTGGCAGTCGGCGGAGCGTCTGTGCCGAACATCTCCGTCAGTGTGGCATCGAGGTCCGACAGCTTGGCGATGCACGCCTCGATTTCGGCGAGGTGCCGGGTCAATGCCGCTAGGTCCGCCGCACGGATGGCGGCCGCCGTCTCGGCCGCCCTGGCACCGCTCTGCAGCTCCCAGAGGCTGCACTCGCCGTAAGCGGCACCCGGCAGGAGCGGCAAGAGGCGAACGGGCTGGATCAGCGTGCCCTCACCACCCACGCCGCTGAGCGCGCCGATCGGCGCGAAGCGCTCGGCGGGATGGTCCTCCTCGAGCGAATGCAGCGCCTCCCCATGGTCGCGGACGAGCGTCAGCATCAGCTCGAGACATGCTGCCGCACCGCCGAAACCGGCGAGGCGGGTCTGCGCCTCCGTCAGCCAGACGAGTACCTCGATATCCTTGGCGTGGAGGGCGAGAATCTCCTCGGCAATGAGTCGCACATCGTTCCATTCGGGGCAGAGGCGCAGTCGCTCACCCGGGTCGTCCGACTGCTGCCGCCGACGTTCCTCGTTCCGGGCCACCGAGCGCGCATCGCGCAACCGACGGTAGAGTGTTGCGCCGTCGATACTTAGCCTCGGATCCTCACCTACTGGAAGATCCGGTGTGATTGGCTGTCTGAGTGCGTCAGTGATCGTGCTGGGATCAAAGTTGTATGACATTTTGACGTCGTATTTCCTGTCTCAGCCTGGGACTTTATCGGGTTGACGCGCGGCATGCAATGTCGCATACACCGTTTCGACCGTAAAGCGTTTCCCCAATAGTCAACAAGCTGTCGTCTATTGGGATTACTGCGTCTCCCCAAGAGCAATTCAACTTCGGATACTGGCCGATGTCGATCATCGACCTCCATCTTCTTGTGAGAAGTATCGAATCGAAGCTGGCTTGCTCGCTTGAGCAGGCAGCGGCTTCAGCGGTGCGCAACGCACACGGAATGGTAGAAATCGAGCACTGGGCGCGGGCGTGGCTGAATGACGCATCCCTGGTCGACGGGCTCGAGAAAGCCGGGGTCGAGACGGCTACGCTCATGGCGGAGGCGGACGCTGCCATCGCCGCGATACCGCGCGGGACGGGTGGTGCGCCGGCGCTCTCGCAACCGCTGATCGGCCTGGTGCGCGAGGCCTGGATCGCGGCCTCGCTCCGCTTCGGGCATTCCAGGGTCACGGCGGAGGTGCTGTTCCTCACGCTCGTTACCGACACGGACATGCGCGGTCGACTGCGAGGGTCGATGCCAAGCCTCCTGCGCCTCCGGCCGACGGTTCTGGAGGAGCTCGCCGGGAAGCGCGCGCCCGAGCCTCCAGCCGCGGCGCAAGGTCCGGTGCCCACGGCCGCGGCATCGACGGGCAAGGACTTTCTTTCCCACTATGCCACCGACCTGACCGAGGAGGCGCGGGCCGGCCGTATCGATCCGGTGATCGGCCGCGATGCGGAGCTTCGCCAGGTGGTCGACGTCCTCATCAGGCGCCGGCAGAACAACCCGATCCTCGTGGGCGAGGCGGGGGTGGGCAAGACGGCCATCGTCGAGGCGTTCGCGCTGGCGGTGGTGGAGGAAGCTCTGCCCAAGGCGCTTTCCGGCGTGCGGGTCATGGCGCTCGACCTCAGCCTCCTTCAGGCGGGCGCGTCGATGAAGGGGGAGTTCGAGCGGCGCTTGAAGGGCATCGTCGATCAGGTGCGCGCGGCGCCCGAGCCCGTCATTCTCTTCATCGACGAAGCACACACGATGATCGGCGCAGGCAATCAGGCCGGTGGAGGCGACGCGGCGAACATCCTCAAGCCGGCCCTCGCGCGTGGAGAGCTTCGGACCATCGCGGCGACCACGTGGCGCGAGTACAAGAAATACATCGAGAAGGATCCGGCGCTCACCCGGCGCTTCCAGACCGTCAAGGTGCCTGAGCCGGACATCGAGACGGCGGTGCGCATGCTCCGCCACATCGCTCCGAAATTCGCCGCGCATCACGGCGTACGCATCCGCGACCGGGCGCTCCGCGCGGCGGTCGAGCTGTCGGCCCGCTATGTCGCCGACCGGCAGCTGCCGGACAAGGCGGTGAGCGTGCTGGACACGGCTTGCGCCTCCATCGCCATCAGCCGGCAGAGCACGCCGGGCGCCCTCGCCGATCTGGGCCATGAAGCGGAGGTCGTGGCCGCGGAGATCGCCGCGCTCGAGGCTGAACCCGCGACGCCCGAGACGCCGGCCAGGTTGCGCAGCCTGCGTGCCGATCTCGCATCCGCGAGGTCTGAGCGGGGCGCGTTGGAGGCGCGGCTGGTCGCGGAACGTGAGCTTGCGGCCGTGGCGGACGAGGTGGAGGCGTCGCTGGGTGCCGACGACGATGCCGATGCGCGCCGCCGCCTCGCGATGGCGGAGCGCAAGCTCGAGCGGCTTCAGGGCGACAGCCCGCTCGTCCATCGCGTCGTGGACGAGGCCAGCGTGGCCGCGGTGATCGGGCGTATGACGGGCATCCCGCAAGGCCGCCTGAAGCGCGGGCACATGGATGCGGTCGCGAGCCTCGAGGAGCGGCTGAACGCCCGCGTCGTCGGCCAGGCGCCTGCCATCGCGCGCCTGTCGGAGGCGATGCGCACGGCGACGACGCGCGTTGGCGACCCGCGCAGGCCAGCGGGCGTGTTCCTGATGGTGGGCACGTCGGGGGTCGGCAAGACCGAGACGGCGCTTGCTCTGGCCGACGCGCTCTACGGCGGGTCGCAAGGCCTCACGATCATCAACATGTCGGAGTTCAAGGAAGAGCATAAGGTCGCGACGCTCATGGGCTCGCCGCCGGGCTATGTGGGCTATGGCGAGGGCGGTGTGCTTACCGAAGCCGTGCGTCGCCGCCCCTACGGCGCGGTGCTGCTCGATGAGATCGACAAGGCGCATCCCGGCGTTCAGGACGTCTTCTACCAGCTCTTCGACAAGGGCTCGCTCCGCGATGGCGAGGGCGTGGACGTCGATTTCCGGAACACGACGATCATCCTGACGGCCAACACCGGCACCGACACGCTGTCGAAGCTGGTGCAGGATCCGGACACGATGCCGGAGGGCAGGGCGCTCGAAGAGGCGCTGATGCCGGAGCTTCTGGGCACCTTCCGCCCCGCCTTTCTCGGCCGTGTCTCGATCCTTCCCTACCTGCCGCTCACGCGGGAGACGCTTGCGCGGATTCTCAAGCTGCAGCTTGCGCGCATCGCGGAGCGCATCGCGGAGACCTATGGCGCCAAGCTCGAGGTCGCGCCGGCCGCCGAGGCGGCCCTGCTCGACCGTGCGGAGGCCGGGCATACCGGCGCCCGCGCCATCGAGGCGATGCTGTCGCGCGAGGTGCTGCCTCGGCTTGCTGAATTCTTGCTTCCGGTCCTCGGCGGCGGGCGCATGCCCCGCGCCGTGACGCTGGACCATGAGGGTGACGGCCGCTTCGTCGTGTCGGCCCCCGGTCCGCGCAGGAAGCGTGCGAATTGAGGCGGAGGGTGGAGGTCAGACCACAGACTGTCTCGATGGCGGAGCGTCCGGTGTTTCGGCCGGCGGTTCGAGTTTTTTCTTGGGAAGCAGGAGATCAGGAATGCCGATCTACATGGAAATCGAGGGTATCATGGGCGACGCTACCCACGAGACCCACAAGAACTGGATGGATATCGAGTCGCTTCACTGGAACGTCTCGCGCAACATGAACACGTCGGCCGGCTCCTCGGCAAACCGCGAGGCCTCCGAGCCGACCGTCAGCGAGGTAGTGCTGACGAAGGTGACCGACTCGTCCTCCACCAAGCTCTTCGCCGAAGCCTGCAGTGGCCGCACCGGCAAGCTCACGACGATCCACCTGGTCACGACGGGCAACCCGGGCGAGACATATGTCGAGTACAAGCTGACCAACACGCTCGTCGCCAACTATTCGGTGGACACCACCGGCGACCGTCCGGTCGAGACGATCCGGCTGAACTTCACCAAGATGGAGGTGAAGTACATCCCGCATGACGAGAACCACTCGCCGTTGTCGCCGATGATCGCGTCCTACGACCTCGCGACGACGCGCGCGGCCTGATCCGGCACTGCTTCTGCCCGGCGGGCGCACCGTCCGCCGGGCCCTGAGCCGTCAGATACTGGGAGCGGGACCGATGGGCGAGCCACGCGTCGCACGGATCGTGCGTCTTCCGGCCGGCAAGGCCGCGGACACGATTACACGAGAGCGCTGGAACGAGTTCAAGCGCAACCGGCGGCAGGCCGGGAACCGGGGCAACTGGTCCGATGGCGGCCACTGGATCGGCAGCGGGCCGGAGCCGAACGCGTTCGACAGTCTCGAGGCAAGCAGTGCGCACACGCTGGCGCTGTCCTGGCCGACGGATGATTGCGTCGAGAAGTTCCGCAACCAGAGCAAGGAGATCGCCGAACGTCTCGGCTATGGCGTGGCCATCATCGCCGCGATTGCGACGCGCGGGCGGAGCTGGGGCGCGGGGCTCGGCGCCGGTCTCGCCGGCTCGTGGCTTCTCGCGCGCTCGGGCGGGATCCGCGTCCATCGTGGCTGGCGCTACGAGATCGTGAGTACCGTCGCGGTCGCCGTGCATGCGCATCCCTGGTCGCGCCATCTGGATGGAATGACGATCACCAAGACCGAGACCCTGCGCGACCATGAGAACTGTCTGGTCGACCGCAAGGAAAGCTCGGGCTTCAGGGAGTTCTCCGGGCTCTCCGACCAGATGCTCTTCGATCTCTTCCAGTCGATCAGCGGCACGGGCGTTGGCGGGCGGACGGATATCTCCTGCCCCGACGCCTCGGTCCTGATCATGGGCAACTGAGGATGGAGGAAGAGGGCATCACCGTCATTCTCACGCCCGCGCAGCTTGCGGCGGTGCTCGAGAACGAGACGCTGAGGGAGGGCGGTACGCTCGGCAATCGGTTGGTCGGCGCGCTGCGCATCGTCGGCTGCGGCTTCGGCGCAGTCGGCGGCGCGGCGATGATCGCAGCACCCGAGCCCACGATGCTGAGCGCCGCCGGGGGATGGGTCCTCGTCACCGCCTCCGCCGATCAATGCTCGACCGGCGCCCGGCAGGTCTGGACCGGGCGCAGCGAGCGCACGCTGCTCGATCGCGGCGCGTCCTCCGTCGCCCGCCGCCTCGGTGCAAGCCCGCAGACAGCGAACAATATCGGTCTGGCCGTCGAGATCATGGTGCCGCTCGGCGCGGCCGCCCTCGCCAACGCGTCGCGGGCCACCGCCGTCGTCTCGGGCCGCATCCGGCTTGCCCAGCACGAGGCTGCATCCGCTGCGCGCGGGGCGCCGGGCGGTCACACGATCCTGAAGCATGTGGGTCAGACGGAGGCGCAGATGCGGGCCCGCATCGCGGCCACGGCCGGCAGCCGCCGCCCGCCGCCCTATATCAGTTCCTTCAGCAATCTCCGCAGCGCAGAACGCCTCGTCTCCCAGGCCGTGCGCATGAAGCAGACCGAGATCCTGGCCTGGGCGCAGTCGGCCTCCCGAGCCCCCCTCGCGCGCACGGTGTCGATGAACCGCGTGACGGGAACCGGCGTGGAGAGGGCGACGGGGGCGTTGGTGGAGATGCGCTCGATACGTTTCGTGCTGAAGAAGGAGACGTATAACGGCATGCCCTACTACATCCTGACCTCCTTTCCGGTGCCGTAATGACGACAGACGAGAAGGCCGGCGGATTTCGATATCAGGAGGCTGAGAGCGCGTTTCCGTACCTCTCCCAGCTGATCGGCGGCTACATGCATCAGGATATGGATATCGAGTACGACTCGATTTCCGACGCAGTTGCCGGTTTCGCCGAGATCGCTCTGCCGCAGGAGCGTGCAGGCGTGAAGAACGACCTGGAGCGTCTCTCCCGCCGACATAACGAAGAGCCGGACGTCTTCCACGAATACTTCGGTGCCGATCTCGATCTCGCGGCGATCGGTGTGTCCTTCGAGGACTTCGCGGCGATGGTGATCCGCGTGGTCGACGATCCGGCCGCGGCGAAGGACTTCGACATCTAGGGCCGCGGCGACGGACGAGACCGCATGACGAAGACTGGAGGCGTGCGATGAATATCGAGACGGCCGGCTACATCCAGGCGGAGCGCATTCTCCGTATCGGCTCGCCGCTCGGCACGGACGTGCTGCTGCCCGAGCGGGTGGAGGTGCGAGAGGAGATCGGCACGTTTTTCGAGATCGTCGCCAATGTGCGCTCGAAGCAGCTCGACATCGCGCCGCAGGACATCGTGGGCAAGCCCGTCGATGTGAGCCTCGAGCTCGGCGACGGTCTGCGTCGTCCGTGGAACGCGCTTTGCACCGATCTTCTGCGTGGGCCGCGGATCACTCGGGCGCTCCATGCCTATCAGCTCGTCCTGCGGCCCGAATGGTGGCTGCTGACGCAGCATCGCGACTGCCGGATCTGGATGGACAAGGACGTGCTCGAGATCGCGCGCATCGTCGCTTCGGAGCATGGCATCACCCCGCCCGTGACGGCGGGCGTGATCGCCGCCCCGCCGCCGCAGCATTACTCGGTCCAGTGGAACGAGACGGATTGGGAGTTCCTCGCCCGGCGGATGGAGGAGGACGGCCTCTTCTACTGGTTCGAGCATGAGGACGGCGCGCATGTGATGCATATCGCCGATCATCCGTCGGGCTACACGGAGGGCGAGGAGACGGATGTTCGCCTCGCGCTCGGCTCGGCCGACCGCAACCGGATCAACCGTTTCGAGCGCCGCTATACGTTCACCCCTGGCAAGCGGGCGGGGCGGGACTGGAACTTCGAGACGCCGACGGTCGTGCCTGGCGGCGACGCGCCGTCACTGGTCAGTCTGCCGAGAAACGGCGCGCGCGAGCTCTACGAGTTCCCGGCCCGCGCGCTCGACGATGCTGCAGTGACGCGGATGGAAAAGCTGCGCATGCAGGCGACTGAGCACGGGCATGAGCGGGTGGAAGGGACATCGGACCTGCGCACCATGGCCCCCGGCAGGCGCTTCAAGCCCTACAATGTCGCAAATCCGGACGACACCTACGAGATGCATGTCACAAGCGGCATCGTGCACCGCGCCGTCGACCGTTCCTACGAGACGGCGCCTGACGAGCCGGAATACGTCAACGAGTTCCTTGCGATGCCGGCCCGCATCCCCGCGACCCCGCATCGCGTCACCAGGCGCCCGCGGATCGAGGGCGCGCAGGTCGCCATCGTGGCAGGACCGGAGGGCGAGGAGATCCATCCGGACGGCTACGGCCGGATCAAGGTCTGGTTCCCCTGGGACCGCCGAGCCGTGAAGGACGGCTCCGACACCTGCTGGATCCGCGTGATGCAGAATTGGGCGGGTACGGGCTGGGGCGGCCAGATCATCCCGCGCATCGGCATGGAGGTGATGGTCAACTTTCTCGAAGGCGACCCGGACCGGCCGATCGTCACCGGCGTCGTGCCGAACCCGCGTCAGAAGGTTCCCTACGCGCTGCCCGAGCACAAGACGAAGAGCGTCTTCCGGTCGGACACGCACAAGGGCACGGGGCGCAACGAGTTCACCTTCGAGGACGAGGCGGGGCGGGAGAACATGTACTTCCACGCCCAGAAGGATCAGACGACCCGCGTGCTCAACGACCGCACCAAGCGCGTGGACCGCCATGAGGTCGCCGCCGTCGGCAGAAACCGGACGGTGGAGGTCGGTGCGAACCAGAAGCATGAGATCGGCGGTTCGATGAACGTCGTCGTCGGCGGTACCGGGCCGCTCGCCATGGCGCTCACGGGCGCTGTCAGCGGGCTTGCCGGGCACACTGCGGGGATGTTGAAGCAGGCGGGCGACATCGCCGGTGTCGGCGGCGGCACGCTCGGCGCCTTTGCCGGGACGCTCGCCTCCTCCGCGCTTGGCTTCTTCGGCATGGGCGGGCTCGTCAGCCGGAACGGCGTGGTCAACGGTGGGGATCCGGGCGTCGACGCCGGACGCGCGTTGGGCGATGCAGGCAGCGGCGTAGGCGACGCGGCGGCCGGGCTCTTCCCGATGCCGGGCGTCATGAACACGGTCGTCGGCGCCTTCAAGTCGGACACCATCGGCGTGGCCGGGGTCGAGCAGATCGGCGTATCCAAGGTCACGAATGTTGGCGTCACGGCCATCGAGAGCGTCGGCAAGTACAAGAAGATCGCGGTGGGCGAGGAGTTCGTCATCGAGTGCGGGGACTCGAAGCTCGTCATGAAGTCGAATGGCGAGATCCTGATCCTCGGCAAGACCTTCAACTTCCACGCCACCGATCATTTTCAAATGCGCGGCGACCCGATCGATCTCAACTAGCGGCTCGGTCATGAAGCTCCGCAACCTCACACCGCTGCCCGCCTTCGCCTTCCGACAGTTCGACAAGGCGGGGGCGCTCGATTGCGTCGTGGCGCTGCGGGCGACCTGCGAGCATGTGCAGGGCTCGACGGCGGCCTTCCGGTCGGTGCAGGAGCCCTTTTTGTGGGAGGATGTGTATGAGGGCGATCCGCATGCCACGCCGCTCCTCCACCAGGGCGATCTCGTGCCCGGCAAGCCTGGGGCCGATGTAACGTTCCTCGGCAAGTCCTACGCGCCGGGCGGCGCAGCGAAGGCATGGACCTGCCGGCTGAGCGTCGGGCCGGTCGAGCGCAGGCTTCACGTCACGGGGCCGCGCCGCTGGCAGCCCGTGCGTGGCCGGTCGCTCCTGGGTGGGGAGGATCCGCGCAGTCGGGTGGCGGGCTGGGCACTGTCCGAACCCGAAGCGGTGACGGCCGTGCCGATGGACTGGCGCCAAGCCTATGGCGGTGCGGTGCCAGGCAGCGGGGAGGATGGGCCGGCCGAGGTCGATCCGCGTAACCCCCTCGGCTGCGGCATCGCGGGCCCTCGGGAGGTTTGGGTGGACGCCCCGCGTCCTGCCCCGCAGATCCTCGCCGATCCCGAGCCGCCGGCCTGGGACGCCGCGCCCGAGCCCGCCTGCCTGGCGCCCGTGCCGCCCTTCTGGAGGCAGCGCCAGCAGCATGCGGGAACCTATGACGACGCGTGGCTCGAGGCGCGCCATCCGCTCCTGCCGACCGATTTCGACCCGCGCTTCTGGCAGTGCGCTCCGCCGGGACAGGTGACGGACGCGGCGCTCGAAGGTGCCGCCTACCGCCTCGAGAACCTGCACCCCGAGCATGCGGTTGCCGAGGGACGGCTGCCCGATCTCACACTGGCCGTCCGTGCCGAGGTCGGCGACGCGGCCGAATGGCACCTCATGCGCCTCGACGGTGTGCAGTTCGACTGGCGGCAGGACGGCCGCATCCTCCTCAACTGGCGCGCGCGTTTCCCGCTGGCGGAGGCGGCCGGCGCCATGCTCACGCTCGACCGCGTCTCGCTCGTCAGCGCCGATGAGGCGGAGGGGGCGGCATGAGCCTGCCGCGCGATTATTTCGTCGGATATCCTGACTATCCGGCGCCCTGGACGACGTCGCGCCCCCTCGAGGGCCTGCGCGACGAATCCCGGGCGCGGATCGTGTCGCTGGCGCCGGATGTTTGCCTCACCCCTGTCGGCAGCTCGGTCGTGCCCATACCCTACCCGGTGGTCGACAACTGCGGCGACGACGAGAACTACACCCCTTCTGTCCGCTTCACCCGCCAGCGGGCGATGGTCATGCGCTCCAACACGACCTGCGTGCATGGTGATGCGCCCGGCACGAGAAGGGGGGTCAAGTCGGGCACGGTCGGCGATATCTGCGAGCCCATCGAGCATGCCTTGAAGGTGCGGGCAGAGGGCTCCGAGGTCATCCGCCATCTCGACCGGTTCTACATGAACCGCCGTAACACGGTGGGCGAGGCTATCTTTGTGCGGGACATGGCGGGCTACGCCGCACCGCTCGACACCGATCCCCTCCCAGGCTCGCTCTTCTTCGTCGAAGGCGCGGAGTATCAGGTCGCGCAGGCGAACACGGGCACGATGACCGATGCGGACACGTCCGGGCGGACCCGTACGACGACGGCCGGCACCGGTACTCGGACAACCGGGGGCACGACCACCGGATCGGATCGCGATCGCACGGGCGTCGGCCGCCGCGGCATCCTCGGCACGATCCTGAGCGAGCTTGCCCGGGATCTCTCGATGTCGCCTGAGGAGCGGGCCGCCCAGGCGCGCGCCATCCTGACATACACCTCGCGCGCTGGTCATGTCGTGACCCGCCGCGACAGGCTGCTCGGCGGACGGCAGCACACCGCCAACCCGCTCGACATGTTCTCCGCGGAGACGTGGGAAGGACGCTACGGTGTGTTCATCGGGCCGGAGGAGCGCATCCCGCTGGCCAATGACATCCTCTCGACCCTGGCCGGGCGGCCGGTCGACGTCCGCACCATCAGCGACGCGGAGATGCGGGAGATCTTTGCCCCATTCCAGGGCCTTACCGAGGAGGAGATCGAGGAGAAGCTCGCCGAGATGGAGGCGGAGGCAGAGAGAGATCCAGATCCGGATCCGGAGGACGACCCGGACCCCCGCTTTCCCATCCCCTTTCCGCCGGGCGTGCGCATCGACGAGGAGGACGATCCCGACGACTGTCTGGTCGGCGAGTACCAGGACATCTACGATCCTTGCACAGCTCGTGGCGGGCGGACGCACCACATCGTGCCCGACATGGCCTACCGGCTGGTCGCCCGGCGCGGGCACGATCCGAATACGACCGATGACCGCATTCCGGACGCGCCGACGCTGAACGAGGGTATGTCGATCTGCCTCACGCCCGCCCAGCACAGCAGCGGACCCACGGGCATCCATGGCCGGCTGCGGGGTGCGCTAAACACGCTCGGCGCGGCCTCACCCGTCCCTGGCACTGCGCCGATGGGCATGATCCTCTACGAGTCGAACAAGTCGATCGCCGAGACGCCGGGGCTGACGGCGGACTGCATCGCGCGGGCCCAGGCCGCCGCGGTGGGGCAGGTCGTGAGCCACACGGGTATGGCACAGCCCGGGCGTACCCAGGAGCGCCCGCTGCCGAGCCCTGCGGCGCTCGAAGTGCTCGAGCGTGGTCATTACTGAGGATGGGGTGCCCGAGATGAGTGACGACTGGCGGCCGACCATTCAATGCGTGGCGGCGGTGGATCGGGATCGCGTGGCGCTCGCGCTGGCCGATCTCGAATACGACGATCCGTTCAGCGTCGTTCTGCTCTACGATCGTTTGGCAACCGAGCCCGACCCGCAGCCCTGGGGGCGGATCGACGTGCCGCGTGAGGTCACGGCGATTTGCCCCTTCGATCCGAGCGGTGCGGCGGCGCGGGCGGAGTACGCGATCCTGAGCAACGAGGGCGACGTCTACCTGACCGCGACGCCGGACGGTCGCGTCAGTCCTGAGAAGATCCCCGGCGCGGGCGTGCTGAGCGCGGATGCGGACGGGCGGGGCGCGCTCTACGGTCTTGCCGTGGCGGACGGGCTTCTCCACGCCTGTGGCACGGGCGGGCAGGTGCATCGTCGGAGTGCGGACGGACGCTGGTCCGATATCTCGCCACCGCTATCCCGGCATGACGGCTATGACGCACCGGCCTTCGCACGGCTTGTCCCGCTCCACGGCGGGGGCGTGGCCGTTCTGGGCGGGCGGCGACCGGAGAGCGGGGCGACCGCCTTCGGCGCCGACCCCGCCTTCAAGGCCGACATGACCGCGGAGGAGTTCATGGCGCTCTTCCAGAAGCACAATGCTGCGTCGGGTACGGGGCCGACGAAGGCGGCGGGCTATGTCCTTCGTGGTGATGACTGGCGGGAGATCGCCGTCGACGCCGAGGGCAGCATCAGCGATGCCGGCATCGGGCCCGGCGGCAAGCTCATGGCCGTGACCGATGGCGGGGCGCTTCTCGAGGGCGGCGCGGAGGAGGGTCTTCGCGATCTGCTCTCGGCGGTCGACCCGCATGCCTTCACGGCGCTCGAGCCGCTGGGCGCGGCCACGAACGGCCAGCCGGTGCTGGCCTCGCTCCATGCGCTTCACCGATTCGACGGGCACCTCCTGCACCCGCTGCGGCCGGTGGTCGGGGCGGAGCGCGCGGCGCTCGGTCTCAATCCGGTCGGGCTCGCCAGCGTCGAGGGCGGTTTTCTGTATGCGGACGCCAACCTCTCGCTGCTGTTCCGCGATGCGGATGGCTGGCGCGAGCTGAGCATTCCCCCGGCGCTGACCGAACGCACCTACGCGCCCCGAGGTTGAGGCGCACTCGCCCAGCTCGGCAGCCGCTTTCGGACCTCGTGCCGTGCGAGAACGTTTCTCCCTTCTTCAGGGCTCCGCATCTGCGCGAGATCGCCATATGGCGACGTCTAATCCCTTGTTGGCAATGGGTTTTGGCGCGAGGAGCGGCCCTCCGGCGTCACCCGCCGCCTCATTCCGGACCAAATTCCCGGTATAGAGTTCCAAATCGTTGATACTGGATACCGGGGGATCATCCGATGTCGAAGTTTGTGTTGCGGCCCGCGTTGGCGCTCAGCGCGATGATCGCGTTCGCGTCGCCGGCGATGGCGTCGTGCGATGCTGGCGAGCGGGTCATCCGCTTCTCGCACGTCGTCGCCGAGAAGGGGCATCCCAAGGGGGAGGCGGCCTCGGCACTCGCTGCGCGGATCAACGAGGAACTCGACGGAGAGGTCTGCCTCGAGGTGCATCCGAACTCGTCGCTCTTTGCCGACAACGACGAGATGTTCGCGGCGCTCGAGAGCGGCGAGCTCCAGATGGCGGCGCCCTCGATCGCCAAGATGGGCGGGATCTCGCGGCGGTTCCAGGTCTTCGATCTGCCCTTCCTCTTCGAGGATCTCGAATCGGTCACGCGGTTTCAGTCCTCCGATCTCGGGCAGAGGCTGCTGGACGAGACCCGGTCCGCCGGCATCCTCGCCTTCACCTACTGGCACAACGGGCTGACCCAGTTCTCCGCCACCCGTGCCCTGAAGCGCCCGGAGGACATGGAGGGTCTGACCTTCCGCATCTCGGGATCGAAGGTGAGCCAAGCCTACATCGAGACGCTGGGCGGCTCCGCCAAGAAACTGAAGTTCTCGCAGGTCTACGATGCGCTTCGCACGGGCGAGGTGCAGGGACAGGAAAATACCTGGTCCAACATCTACACTAAGAAGTTCTACGAGGTGCAGGACTCGATCACCGAGACCAACCACCGCGTCATCGCCTACGCAGTGCTCGGCTCGCAGGCCTTCTTCGACAGTCTGCCGCAGCAGCAGCGCGAGAGTGTCGAGCGGATCATCGAGGAGGTGACGCACGAGTACAATCGCTTCGCCTTCGAGATCGGCGAGCTCAACAAGATCAAGGCGGCCCAGAACGGCGCCCGGATCAATAGCCTCTCGAGTGCCGCGCGTCAGGAATGGATCGACGCCCTGCTCCCCGTCTGGCAGACCTTCGAGGGCGAGATCGGTGGCGATCTGATCGCGGCGGCGGTGTCCTCCAATCGCACCGCCGGGCAGTAGGGCGCATGACGCAGTGCCGCGAAACCTTCTCGACGTCGCTTGGCCTGACGCGCTACTCCTAGCGTAGCGCGGCGTAACCCTGCCGCGCCGTCGAAGGGTCAAGCGAGGACGCGGAGCATGAAAAGACGCGCATTTCTGACGGCTGCCGGCGGCGTTGCCGCGTCCGGTCTGGCGGCACCTGCAATCGCGCAGGACATCCGTGAGTGGAAGATGGTCACGGCCTGGCCAAAGAACCTGCCGGGGCCGGGCGTTGCAGCACAGATGCTGGCGGACAGGATCACGGCCCTCTCGGGCGGGCGCATACAGGTCAAGCTCTTTGCCGCCGGGGAGCTCGTGCCCGGCCGCGGGGTCTTCGATGCGGTCTCGGAAGGCACCGCGGAACTCTATCACGCCGTGCCGGCCTACTGGGGCTCGAAGTCCCGGGGCATCCTGCTCTTCGGCTCGCAACCCTTCGGCCTGCGCGCGGATGAGCAGGTCGGCTGGCTCACCCATGGCGGAGGCCAGGCGCTCTATGACGAGATGTATGCACGCTTTGGTCTGAAGCCGTTCCTGTGCGGCAATTCCGGGCCGCAATGGGCGGGCTGGTTCCGCTCGGAGATCAACTCGATCGATGATCTGAGGGGCCTGCGCTACCGCACCACCGGCCTCGCCTCCGAGATGGCATCCACCATCGGAATGGCCGTGCAGGCCATGGGCGGGCGCGACATGTTCCAGGCGATGCAGTCGGGCGCGCTCGATGCCGGCGAATTCATAGGGCCCTGGACCGACAGCGCCCTCGGCTACTACCAGATCGCCAAGAACTACTACTGGCCCGGCGTCGGTGAGCCGTCCTCCGCAGAGGAATGCGCCGTCAATGCCGATGCCTATAATGCGCTGCCGGACGACCTGAAGGCCGCCGTCGCGCTGGCCTGCGAGAGCCTCTACAACCCCGTCTGGACCGAATACACCACCAAGCATGCTGCCGCCCTCACCCAGCTTGTGGCGGATCAGGGTGTGCAGGTGCGCAAGCTACCGGACGAGGTGATCGTGGCCATGGGCAACGCCGCGGGACAGGTGATCGCCTCGCTGCGCGAAGATGGAGACGATCTCGTCAGGCGCATCACCGAGAGCTTCCTCGCCTATCGCTCCTCGGTCGCCGGTTACATGGTCTATGCCGACAATGGGCAGATGAACGCCCGCGCGCTCGACTACACCTACTAGGCTTGGCGCGGCTCGCCGATCTTCTCGACGCGGTCAACGCCCGCGTCGGGCTCGCCGTGCGGTGGCTGGCCCTCGCGATGGTGCTGGCGCAGTTCGGCATCGTGATTCTGCGATACGTCTTCGGGATCAGCCAGGTCTGGCTGACCGAGACGGTGCTCTATTCCCACGGCGCCCTCTTCATGCTGGGGGCGGGCTACACGCTTCTGGTGGACGGCCATGTGCGGGTCGACATCTTTCTCGCACAGCTGGGGCGCCGGGGGCAGGCCGCGATCAACCTGACGGGGACGTTCCTGTTCCTCCTGCCGGCCATGGCGGTGCTGCTTGCCTGGTCCTGGCCCTCCGTCCGCAATTCATGGGCGGTGATGGAAGGGCCGATCTCCGTCGGCGGCATTCCGGCCTCGTTCCTGCTCAAATCGTTGATCCCGGCGTTCTGCGTTCTGGTGATCGTTCAGGGGCTGGCCTCTGCCCTCCGTGACCTCATGCGGCTTGCGGGGCGCGACAATGGCGTATGACCTCCTGATGATTGCGGCCCTCATCGGGGGCATCCTCCTCGGCTATCCGGTCGCCTTCACGATCGCCGGTATCGCGACCCTCTTTGCGCTCACCGGCTGGGCCATGGGGGATTTCGACATCGCGCTCATGGGTGCGCTCGGCCAGCGGGTCTTCGGTCTCATCACCAATGACGTGCTGATCGCTATCCCGCTCTTCGTCTTCATGGGCGTGCTCCTGCAGAAGAGCCGCATCGCGGAGGAGTTGCTGGAGACGATGGGCCGGCTCTTCGGCTCGCTCCGCGGCGGGCTGGGAATATCGGTCGTGCTGGTCGGCGCGCTGCTGGCCGCATCGACGGGGATCGTCGGCGCCACCGTGATCGCGATGGGGATGATCGCGCTGCCGACGATGCTGCGCCAGGGGTACGACCCGCGGCTGGCCTCGGGCCTCGTCTGCACGGCGGGAACGCTCGGCCAGATCATCCCGCCCTCGACGCTGCTGATCATTCTGTCGGACGTCATGTCGAACGCGTATCAGCAGGCCCAGTTCGCCGAGGGGCGGTTCACGGTCGAGACGATCTCGGTCGGGCAGATGTTCGCGGCGGCGTTGCTGCCAGGGCTGATGCTGGTGGGCCTCTACCTCCTCTACCTGATCCTCCGCGCCTGGGCGTCGCCCGGGAGCGCGCCGGCGATGGAGGCCGGACCGCTGCCCGGGGCGGGCGCTGTCGGCCGGGCCGTGCTGCCGCCGGTGCTCCTGATCGTGGCCGTGCTCGGCGCCATCCTGGGCGGGATCGCGACGCCGACGGAGGCCGCGTCGGTCGGCGCGGTCGGGGCGATCCTGATGGCGGCGTTGCGCGCGGGCGCGCGCCCCATGCTGATCCTTGCGGGCGGCGCGGCGCTTGTCGTGCTGGCGCTCGCGGCCGGTGTCGCGCCGGTGCGGCTGCAACGGAGCGATGCGGGTATGGCCGAGTGGGCGCTGGGCGGCGCCTATGCGGCCCTGGCCGTCCTCGGCGCCTGGGCCGTCATCGCCGCGGTTCGCGAGCTCGACCGCCGGGAGACGCTGCGCGATACGCTGACGAGCACGCTGACCGTCACGGCGATGATCTTCGCGACCATCCTCACGGCCAGCGTCTTCGCCCTAGTGTTCGTCGGCTTCGGCGGGGATGAACGCATCGCCGGTATCCTCGAGGCCATGCCCGGCGGGCCGACCGGAGCGCTCGTCTTTTCGATGGCGCTGGTCTTCGCGCTCGGCTTCTTCATGGACTTCGTGGAGATCAGCGTGATCGTCCTGCCGCTGATCGCGCCGACGCTGATCCTGATGGGTCACGATCCGATCTGGCTGGCCGTGCTGCTGGCAATCAACTTGCAGACCAGCTTTCTCACGCCGCCCTTCGGCTTCTCGCTCTTCTATCTGCGCGGGGCAGCACCGCCGGAGATCACGACAGGCCAGATCTACGCCGGCGTGCTGCCCTTCATCGGCCTCCAGATCCTCGGCATGAGCCTGATCTGGGCCCTTCCCGGTATCGCCACGTGGCTGCAGGCAATGCTCTACTAGCGTATGTCGCGGTTAGGGTAACCCAGTCTCTCCTTCGAAACCTTTTGGACATTAACATTGAAGTGGGAGGCCGCAGAAAAGCTCTCGTGGTCAGCCTACGGTAAAGAAATGATTCACAATCCGTCGGAGCCGAGCAGAATGCATGTATCAATGAAAACACGGAATATGAGCCGGTCGGCAGAAGTGGTGGTGTCAACGGAGATGAAGCCCTTCCGGAAGGACTGCTGAGCCGCGTCAGGTGCGCGCTCCGCGACGGCCCACCCATCCGAGCCCGGCGAGCGCGCTCGCGATCAGCGCCAGACCGCCCGGCAGGGGAACGTCGGACGAAGCGGCGCCGGCCTCGCCCGCGCACAGAAGAAATGGAAACGCAGGAAGCGCCGCGCGCATAGAACACGCTTTCATCAGACATTCCCCATTTGGGTTCGCGCAACCACCCCGCCCCCGAATGACGCGCCGATCAAGCACGGTGCGCCCTTCCTGAGGCGCTGGCAACTCGACGATCGCCGTTCGCAGCCCGCAATCAGCCGGCCCGGGCGGCAAGACGCGCGATCTTGGCCGCCTTCGTGCACGCCTCCATCTCCAATGGTATGCACGGCCGATGTGGCGTCGGTCCGGGTCATGCGGGAATTGCCTCGACCGGAGGTCCGCGCAGGCCGTTGATCAAGCGAAGGATGCCCGCGAACACCTCGCGCGGCAGCGCGGCCTCGGGAGCTGGAAGATGGCGTAGCGGGCTACGGATCGTTGCAGGCGCGCGGTCTGCCGGTGCGTTCGGCGCAACCGGCCCGAGTGTGCTGCTCAGAGACCGGAGAACGGGCGCAGAAGCATCCACATCGCCATCGCCATCATCATAAGGTTCTCGGTCAGCGAGATGAAGCCGAGGGGGACGCTCGAGTCCCCGCCGACACAGGCGCATTTGAGCTCTCGCCGGTCGATATAGACCGCCTTGAAGACGCTCACGGCCCCGATGGTCCCGATGAGAAGCGCCACCGGCGCGGACAGCCAGGTCAGCGCGCCCGCCACCATCAGGAGCCCGGCGCCTGTTTCCGCGAAGGGGTAGATCTTGCCATACCGCACCCAGCGCTGCGCCAGGAGGTCGTAGTTGAGGAACATCGTCGAGAAGCTCTCGATGTCCTGCAGCTTCTGGAGCCCCAGCAGCACCATCGCGATGGCGATGAACCACTCGACCGTCTGCACGGCGAGCAGCGTGCCGAGCGTCGCCCATGAGACGGCGACGGCCAGCAGCGCTGCGATGGAGAAGAGCGCGATCACCGGCTGATAGGTCGTGCCGTCGTCATCGGCGCTGTCGATCCCGAAATGGACGCGGAGCGCGTCGTAACCGCCGATCCGCTGCCCCCCGATCCAGACCTGCGGGGTGGTCTTCACGCCGTGCTCGGCCTTGAAGGCGTCCGTCTCGGCCCGGCTCGTGAGCCGACGGTCTTCGACCGCGTAGCCCCGGCGCTGGAGCAGCGCCTTCGACTTAAGGCCGAAGGGGCAGGTGTGCCCCTCCATGTCCATGCGATAGAGCGTTGCCGACCGGTCCGCATCCTTTGGCATGTCCGTCCTTTCTGGTTGGCTCTACGGCGAAGAGGGGTGTGGGCCTGCGCGATGGCCGCGAGCTTGGCGCCACCCGGCCGCCGCCAGAGGCGCACCGCGCGACGGCACCGCCTGCTTCGGTGCTCCGTGTGATCTTAGGTCCGCGATCGTCGCGGGCAAACGTCCTCGCTTCGAGAATATGCCGGTTGGCAGAGGTTCGATCGAGTTGAACCGTCTTGTCTCATTCGCTACGCCAGCGCGACTTAGGGTGGGGGGCGTGGTCCTATGCAGGTGGAGATTTCTTTGCTGGCCGCGGCGGAGGGGGCGCAGACGGCGCGCGATCTGGGCTTTCTGCTGCACAAGCATCCGGATCATCTGCATGAGCGTGAGACATCCGCGGGCAAGGTGTCGATCTTCTACCCGGAGGTGGATGACGCGCGGACGACGGCCGTGCTGCACCTCGACATTGATCCGGTAGGACTGGTCCGGGGCAAGACCCGGCAGGCGGACGGGCTGCTCGACCGGTACGTGAATGACCGCCCCTATGTGGCGAACTCGTTCCTTTCCGTGGCGCTGGGGCGGGCCTACGGACAGTCGATGTCAGGGAAATCGAAGGAACGCCAGGCGCTTGCGGACCGGCCCCTGTCGCTCGAGGCGCGGGTCGTTCCCGTCGCCGTCTCGGGCGGGAGCGCGGTGATCGAGGAGGTCTTCGTGCCCCTCGGATACACGGTGGAGACCCAGATCCTGGATGCGGGCGGCGTGCGGGAGATCCACGACCTGAGGCTCAAGGGGACGGTCACGCTCTCCGACCTGCTGAAGCATCTCTATGTGCTGGTGCCCGTCCTCGACAACGCGAAGCACTGGTGGATCGACAAGGAGGAGGTCGAGAAGCTTCTGGCCAAGGGCGAAGGCTGGCTCGCCGATCATCCTGCGAGGGAACTGATCACGCGGCGTGCGCTCAAGCACCGCGGCGCCCTGGTGCATCGCGCGCTCGAGCGGCTTTCCGAGAGTGCGCTCGACGACGCAGAGGAGGAGGATGCGCCGGAGCCGGAAGAGGCGGTGGAGAAGCCCATCCGCCTTCATGAGCTGCGCCTCGATGCGGTGGCGGGCGCGCTCAAGGACGCCGGGGCGGCAAGCGTGCTCGATCTCGGCTGCGGCGAGGGCAAGCTGATCAGGCGTCTGATCGGTGAGCGGGGGATCGACCGGATCGTCGGCGTCGACCCGTCGCTACGCACCCTGGAGGTCGCTGCCCGGCGCCTGCGGCTCGACCAGGCGGGCGATCGGATGCGGGAGCGGGTGACACTCCAGATGGGCAGCCTCACCTATGGCGACCGTCGCTGGCACGGCTTCGACGCAGCGACCTTGGTGGAGGTGATCGAGCACATCGATCCGCCGCGCCTCTCCGCGCTCGAGCTCTCGCTCTTCGGCGATGCGCAGCCGCGCCTCGCCATCGTGACCACGCCCAACCGGGAGTACAACGCGCTCTTCGAGGGCATGGAAGCCGGCGCGGTTCGCCATCCCGATCATCGCTTCGAATGGACGCGCGCCGAGTTCGAGGGCTGGGCCGGTCGTGTCGCGAAGGCCCATGGCTACACGGTGCGGTTCGCGCCGTTGGGCCCGGTCGACGAAACCCATGGAGCACCGTCCCAGATGGCAGTGTTTACAAGGGGAGGCGAGGCGTGAGACTGCCAGATTTCGAGCCGAGCATCGCGCCCGAGATGCAGGCCACGATCCAGTGCAAGCTTGCCGGGGTCGAGGCCGAGTTCGGCGTCCGCATCCTCTTCGCGGTCGAGAGCGGCAGCCGGGCCTGGGGCTTTCCCTCGCCCGACAGCGACTACGATGTGCGCTTCGTCTACGTGCATCCTCTCGACTGGTATCTGAGCCTCACCGCCGGGCGCGACGTGATCGAGCTGCCGATCGCGGACGATTTCGACATCGGGGGATGGGATCTCCGCAAGGCGCTGAACCTGCTGCTGAAGCCGAACCCGGTCATGCTGGAATGGCTCTCTAGCCCGATCCGCTATGCCTGGAACGAGGGTGATGCGGCCAAGCTCATCCGGCTCGCGGGGCGGACAGCCCATGCGTCGGCCTGCCTCCACCACTATCTGAGCCTCGGTGAGGGGCAGTGGCGCCAGCATGTGGGCGAACGGGAGAGCGTCAACTACAAGAAGTACTTCTACGTCCTGCGCCCCGCCCTTGCCATTCGCTGGGTCCGGTTCAACCCGGACCGGCCGCCGCCCATGAACATCCAGGCAATGAGCCACGGGCTGGACCTGGAGCCAGCCGCAGTGACCGACATCGCGCGGCTCCTTGCGCTCAAGGCAAAGGCCCGGGAGACGGGAGAAGGCGGCCGCATCCCGCGGCTCGACCGGCTCATCCAGGCCGAGTTCGCGTGGGCGCGGACCAATCCGCCGTCCAAGGGGAACGGCGATGTGACCGATGAAGCCGACGATCTCTTCCGTGAGATCGTCAAGGCAGGTGCGCCATGACCAAGCCCCACCGGATTGCCATCCCGGATTTCTCGCTGGTCGTGCTGATCGGCGCCACCGGCTCGGGCAAGTCGAGCTTTGCCCGCAAGCACTTCCTGCCGACGGAGATCGTGTCCTCCGACCACTGCCGCGCGCTCGTCTCGGATGATGAAACCGATCAGTCGGCGAGCACCGACGCCTTCGAGCTTCTGCGCTACACCGCGGGCGTCCGGTTGCGCCGGCGCAAGCTGACGGTGATCGATGCCACCTCGGTGCAGCGTGCGGACCGCGCGGAGCTGATCAGGCTGGCGCAGAAGCACCATGCGCTGCCCGTCGCGCTGGTCCTCGATATCGATCCCGACGAATGCCATGCCCGCAACCAGGGGCGCACGAACCGCGATTTCGGCCCCCATGTCGCCCGGAACCACGCCAGGGCGCTCCGCCGCGGCTTGCGGGGCCTGCAGAAGGAGGGCTTTCGCAACATCCATGTCATGCGTACGCCCGCCGAGGTGGATGCGCTCGAGATCGTGCGCGAGCCGCTCTGGACCGACCGCCGGCAGGATTTCGGGCCGTTCGATATCATCGGAGACGTCCATGGCTGCTTCGACGAGCTTGCGACGCTGCTGGACCGCCTCGGCTACCGGATCGACCCCTTCGAGCCGGGGGAGGAGCTCATCCGTGCCCGTCATCCGGAGGGGCGGATCGCCTTCTTTGTCGGCGACATAACCGATCGCGGACCCCGCAATGTGGACTGCCTGCGCCTGGTGATGGGCATGTGCGCGGAGGGCTCCGGCCGCTGCGTGGTCGGCAACCACGACTTCAAGCTCAACAAATGGCTGAAGGGCCGGAAGGTGCAGCTCAACCACGGGCTCGACCTCACGGCGTCGGAGCTCGAGCGGACCTCCGACGCCTTCCGCAAGCAGGTGTCCGATTTTCTGTACGATCTGCGCTCCCATGCCTGGCTGGCGGGCGGTGAGCTGGTCGTCGCGCATGCGGGCCTCAAGGAAGAGATGCATGGACGCGGCTCCGGCGCGGTCCGCAACTTCGCGATGTTCGGCGAGACGACGGGCGAGATCGACGAGTTCGGGCTGCCGGTTCGGCTGGAATGGGCGCGGGCTTATCGGGGCAGGGCCGAGGTGATCTACGGTCACACCCCGATGCTGGAGCCCGAGTGGCTGAACGGGACCATGTGCATCGACACGGGCTGCGTCTTCGGCGGCAAGCTGACGGCGCTGCGCTGGCCGGAGCGGGAGACCGTCTCCGTGCCCGCGGCCCGGCAGTATGCCGAGCCTGCGAGGCCGCTCGATGCGGGCCGGGGGCGCACCGCGCAGCAGGACCATGACCGGCTCCTCTATTTCGACGACTATGCCCGCAAGCAGCGTATCGAGACGCGGCTGGGCGGCACCGTGATCATCCCCGAGGAGAACGCGCTTGCCGCCCTCGAGGTAATGAGCCGCTTCGCGGTGGATCCGCGCTGGCTCGTCTACGTCCCGCCCACGATGGCGGCCTGCCCGACGGCGCCCGACGGGCCCTTTCTCGAGCATCCCGAGCAGGCGCTCGATCACTATGCCTGGCTCGGCGTCACGGATCTGGTGGTCGAGGAGAAGCATATGGGCTCCCGCGCCCTTCTCGTCGTCGCGCGCGATGCCGATGCCGCGGGCGCGCGGTTCGGGGTCGAGGACGGCAAGGCGGGCGTCGTCTACACCCGCACGGGCCGCCCCTTCTTCAGGAACGAGGCGGAGGAGGCCGCGGTCGTGCAGCGCGTCGGTGCCGCGGCCGGGGCGGCCGGGCTGTGGCAGGAGCTGGCGACCGACTGGCTGCTTCTCGATGCGGAGCTCATGCCCTGGTCCGCCAAGGCGCAGGAGCTTCTGAAAAGGCAATATTTCCCGACCGTTACGGCGGCGCGGACTTCGGCCGAGGCGCTGTTGCAGACCCTCGACCGGGCCGCGCATGTCGAGGGGCTGGAGGGGCTTCGGGCCGCGACCGAGCTGCGACGGCGCAATGCCGTTCGGATGGGAGAGACCATCGAGGGCTATTGCTGGCCCGCGGCCGGGATCGAGGATCTGCGCATCGCGCCCTTCCACTTGCTGGCGGCCGAGGGCCAGATCTTCGCGGACCGCCCGCATGACTGGCACATGGAGGTGCTGACCCGGCTGGCGGGCCAGGATCCGATCCTGCAGGCGACGGGTTGGCGCAGGATCGACGCGGCGAAGGCGGAGGACCGGGAGGCGGTGACTTCCTGGTGGATCGAGCACACCGAAAAGGGCGGCGAGGGGATGGTCTTCAAACCCGCCTCCTTTATCGCGCGCGGCGAGAAGGGCCTAATCCAGCCAGCCATGAAGGTGCGCGGGCGCGACTATCTGCGCATCATCTACGGGCCCGACTACGACCTGCCGGAGAACATCGAGCGGCTTCGCCAGCGGGGCCTCGGGCGCAAATTCTCGCTTGCGGACAGGGAGTTCAGGCTGGGCCTCGAGGGGCTTCACCGCTTCGTCGAAAAGGCGCCGCTGGCGAAGGTCCACGAATGCGCGCTGGGTGTCCTCGCGCTCGAGAGCGAACCGGTCGACCCGCGCCTCTAGCCGCCGGGCCGACCCCATGCCCGGCGCCGGCGCCATCGCGCCGGATGCCGCCAGACGGCCACGATGGTCCCCCGCAAGAGCCCACGGATGGCGAGAGTTAACGGATGCGGGAGAGCCATTTGGCCATTCGGCGATGTGCGGGTGTTGCAGCAGCTCCGAAATGTCACCGATTGCGCAGAGCGGATGCGTCACTCGCAGCCGTGACGGCGCGGGGTTCTCGCCCCCGCAGGCCTCACCGATCGAAGGGCGGCAAAGCCCGCGCGCAAACAGTTCGCAGGTTCGGTTAGAGCCCGTTCCCGGCATCCGCGTTCGACACGCGGGGCGGGGACCGGGCAGTCGCGGCGGTCGCGTAGGCGCACCGAGTTCGATAGCCGCCGTTTGGGTGCGGGATGAGCGCAAGAGCTTCCCGAGCCCTAGCGTGCCCCAAGCGGCGCGTTCGGTTCAATCGCCGCGCTCAAATCTTCGTGCAAAACCGGATCGCCTGGCGAGGCACATACAGTGGGCTCCGCCGCAAGTCGGGGCGCAACCGCAACAACAGCTCACCCAGGAAACCCTCCGATGGCATTCTTCTTCCCCCAGTTCCTCTTCAACCGCTCCATCTTCGGCGCGAACGGCAGCGATGAGATCGACGGCACGCAATTCGGCGAGCTCATTTTCGGCCTCTCCGGCGACGACATCATCCGCGGCAATGGCGGAGAGGACCGCATCTTCGGAGGTGATGGCGACGACGAGCTGATCGGCGGCCGTGGCGACGACGAGATCTTCGGCGGTCATGGCGACGATCTCATGATCTGGAACAACGGCGACGGCTCCGACAGGATGGATGGCGGCGAAGGCGACGACCGGGTCCAGGTCAACGGAGCCGATGGTGACGGCGATGTCTTCGAGATCTTCGCCGACGGCGATGACGTGCTCTTCCAGCGCACCAATCTCGGCCCCTTCGAGCTGGAGATCGTCGATGTCGAGACCCTCGAGATCAACGGCCAGGACGGCGACGATGTGATCGAGGCCCGGGCCGGCGTGGGCGGCCTGATCGATCTCGTGCTGGATGGCGGTGACGGCGATGACACGATCACCGGCGCGGAAGGCGATGACATCATCATCGGCGGCTCGGGCAACAACGTCCTGTCCGGCGGTGCGGGGGCAGATATCTTCGTCTTCAGGAGCTTCGATGAAGGTGTGAGCGTTATCCTCGACTTCGAGGTCGGTGTGGATCGGCTCGTTTTTTCGGACGACCTGACCTTTGACAGTCTGGCGTTTGGCACGGTCGAGGGCTCCGCAGCGCTTATGGATGCCTTTACGGGTGAGGCCGTGGCGATCGTCGAGGGCGTTACTGCTGCCGAACTGGTCCAGGACGAGTTCCTCCTTTTCGCCTGACGGCTCCTGAAGGAGCAACGCCCGGCGGGCGCACCCGCAAAGGCGGGCGGGCCCGCGCATCGCGACCGCTGTCGACCGGGCGGCGGCCGAGGGGGAGTTACGCTCCTGTCGTCTCATCGCGAGGGCGGGCCGTGCAGGCAGGGCAAAAACCCGGGAGCGGGGAGCCCCTATTTCCGGCGGGGATGCGGGGGCGCCTTTACAAATCCGTCCATCCGGCCAAGCCTCTCAAGCCCGCCGCGGGAAGACGGCGCATCCTGGGAGGACAGCATGGCGGACGGTGAGAAGACGGCCGGCAAGGACGATGCCCTGAAGACGGCTGCGCTTGCCTATCACGAGCAGCCGAGCCCCGGGAAACTCGCGATCCGGGTGACGAAGCCGATGGCGACGCAGCGCGATCTGAGCCTCGCCTACAGCCCGGGCGTGGCGGAGGCCTGCCTCAAGATCCAGGCGAACCCGGAGGACGCCTATCGCTACACGGGCAAGGGCAACCGGGTCGCGGTCATCTCGAACGGCACGGCGGTGTTGGGCCTCGGGAATATCGGGGCGGGTGCCTCGAAGCCGGTGATGGAAGGCAAGGTCGCGCTCTTCAAGAAATTCGCGATGATCGACGGCTTCGACATCGAGGTGGACGAGGCGGACCCGAAGAAGCTCGCCGAGATCGTCATCGCGCTCGAGCCGACCTTCGGCGCGGTCAACCTCGAGGACATCAAGGCGCCGGAATGCTTCGAGGTGGAGCGCATCTGCAAGGAGCGGATGGGTATCCCCGTCTTCCACGACGACCAGCACGGCACGGCCATCGTGGTGGCGGCGGCGGCGATCAACGCGCTGCATATCGCCAAGAAGGCGTTCGCGGACCTCAAGATCGTCAGCACCGGTGGGGGCGCTGCCGGCATCGCCTGCCTCAATATGCTGCTGAACCTCGGCGTGAAGCGCGAGAATGTCTGGCTCTACGACATCAACGGGCTGGTGCATGCGAGCCGGGAGGATCTGGACGAGACCAAGCGGAGCTATGCGCAGGCCGGTGCGGCGCCGGGGATCGCGGAGGCGATCGAGGGTGCTGATCTCTTCCTCGGGCTTTCCGCGCCGAACCTGCTCAAGCCCGAATGGGTGGCGACGATGGCGCAGAGCCCGATCATCTTCGCGCTGGCCAATCCGGTGCCGGAGATCTGGCCGACGGATGCGATGGAGGTGCGGGCGGACGCCATCGTCTGCACCGGGCGCTCGGACTTCCCCAACCAGGTGAACAACGTCCTCTGCTTTCCGTTCATCTTCCGCGGCGCGCTCGACTGCGGGGCAACGCAGATCAACGAGGAGATGAAGGTGGCCTGTGCGGAGGCGATCGCGACGCTGGCGCGGCGGACCTCGAGCGCGGAGGCGGCGGCGGTCTATCGGGGCGAGCGCATGGTCTTCGGGCGGGAGTATCTGATCCCCAAGCCGTTCGATCCGCGCCTTCTGGCCATCATCGCCTCGGCCGTGGCGAAGGCGGCGGACGAGAGCGGGGTCGCGCGGCGGCCGGTTGCGGATCTGCCCGCCTACCGCGCGCGGCTGGAGGCGACGGTCTACCGCTCGACCATGCTGATGAAGCCCGTCTTCGAGGCGGCGCGGGCGGCGACGCGGCGGCTGGTCTTTGCCGAAGGCGAGGACGAGCGCGTGCTGCGCGCAGCGCAGAGCATGGTGCAGGAGGGCGTCGACCGGCCGATCCTGATCGGGCGGCCCGATGTGATCGAGAGCCGGATCGAGCGCGCGGGCCTGACGGTGCGCATGGGCGAGGATTTCGAGATCTGCGACCCGACCGACGACCCGCGCTATCGCGACTACTGGGAGACCTATCACCGGCTCATGGAGCGCAGGGGCGTGACCCCGGAGCTGGCGCGCACGATCATCCGCACGAACGCCACGGCCATCGCGGCCGTGATGGTCCACCGGGGCGACGCGGACAGCATGGTCTGCGGCTCCTTCGGCAACTACCTCTGGCATCTCAACTACGTGACCCAGGTGCTGGCCGGCGGGGCGGAGGGGCTGCGCCCGCAGGGCGCGCTCTCCCCCGTCATCATGGAGCAGGGCACGATCTTCATCGCCGACAGCCAGGTGAACCACGATCCGACGCCCGAAGAGGTGGCGACGAGCACGGTCGCGGCGGCGCGCCATATCCGCCGCTTCGGCATCCAGCCCAAGGTGGCGCTCCTCAGCCATTCGGTCTTCGGCAGCCTGGACACCGCCTCGGGGCGCAAGATGCGCAAGGCGATGGAGCTGCTCGACGGCATGGGGCTCGACTTCGAATATGAGGGCGAGATGCACGCGGATCACGCGCTCGACCCGGATCTGCGGGCGCGGGTCTTCCCGAACTCACGGCTGACGGGGGCGGCGAATTGCCTGATCTTCGCGAATGTCGATGCGGCCTCGGGCGGGCGGAACATCCTGAAGCAGCTTGGCGGCGGTCTGGAGGTCGGGCCGATCCTGATGGGGATGGGCAACAAGGCCCATATCGTGAGCCCGTCGGTGACGGCGCGGGGGCTGCTCAATATCGCGGCGCTGGCGGGGACGCCGGTGCAGAACTACGCCTGAGGAGGCTCTGCCGCCCGTAGGATCCGTTCGTCGGGAGGAGGGGTTCGCCTTGGCCCCTTCTTCGGGCCTTGGCGAGGCCGGCAGCTAGGCCGGTAGCGCGATGATCGCGGCGAGAAGGCAGATGCAGACGGATGCTGCGACGGGGATGATCACGTGAAGATTGTCGATTTGCACGGTCTCTCTCTTTCCTGACGGGTGCTCTGACGCGAGCAAGCCAAGCGTGTGCGACCACAACAATGCACGCATTGATTGCGGTCCTATCGTGGGACATGATTCGTTCATAGCTTTTTCGCGGAGCCCCGCTTGGCAGGAGAATCGGTGTGGCCTGTGTGTCCTTCAGTGCCTGCGGCGGCCCGTGCCCGGCCCGGTAGGCGACGCGGGGGCATGGCGGGGCGCCCGATGCGGGCCGGGGCATGATCCGGCGCTGTCCGATGGCTTCCCTTGCCGCGCCAAGCTGCTAAGCCTCGGGGACACGCGTCATGCCGTTCAGAGCCGACCGGGGGAGGAGAGAACAATGGGCAGCTTCCGCAACGAGTACGAGGCCTCGCTCGCCGATCCCGAGGCGTTCTGGATGGCGCAGGCGGAGGCGGTCGACTGGACGAAGCGGCCGACCCGCGCGCTCGACGACAGCAAGGCGCCCTTCTACCGCTGGTTCGCGGACGGGGAGTGCAACACCTGCTGGAACGCGGTAGACCGGCATGTGGAGGCCGGCCATGGCGGGCGCGTCGCGATCATCTACGAGAGCCCGATCACCGGGGACCGGGCCGAGATCAGCTATGCCGAGCTGCAGGAGCGCGTCGCGCGGCTGGCGGGCGCGATGGCGCGGCAGGGCGTGGGCAAGGGCGATCGCGTGATCCTCTACATGCCAATGGTGCCCGAGGCGGTGGTGGCGATGCTGGCATGCGCGCGGCTGGGGGCTGTGCATTCCGTCGTCTTCGGCGGGTTCGCAGCACATGAGCTGGCGGTGCGGATCGACGACGCGAAGCCGAAGGCGATCCTGTCGGCCTCCTGCGGGATCGAGCCGGGGCGCGTGGTGCCCTACAAGCCGCTCCTTGACGCGGCCATCGCGCATGCGACGCACAAGCCGGACTTCTGCGTCGTGCTCCAGCGTGAGCAGGCGGCAGCGGACCTGACCGAGGGGCGGGATCATGACTGGGAGGCGTTCCAGGAGGGCGCCGAGCCTGCGCCCTGTGCCGCGGTGGGCGGGGCCGATCCGCTCTATGTGCTCTACACCTCCGGCACCACGGGCCAGCCGAAGGGCGTGGTGCGCCCCAATGCCGGGCACATGGTCGCGCTCATCTGGACGATGCGGAACATCTACGACATCGGGCCCGGCGATGTGTGGTTCACCGCGTCGGATGTCGGCTGGGTCGTGGGGCACAGCTATATCGTCTATGCGCCGCTGCTGGTCGGCGCGACGACCATCGTCTTCGAGGGCAAGCCCGTGGGCACGCCGGATGCGGGCGTGCTCTGGCGGATCATCGCGGAGAACGGGGCGAAGGCGTTCTTCACCGCCCCCACCGCCTTCCGCGCCGTGCGCCGGCAGGACCCGCACGGAGAGTTCATCCAGAAGACGCCGATGCCGAGCCTCGAGACCCTGTTCTTCGCGGGGGAGCGGGCGGACCCGGCGACTGTGGAATGGGTGGGGGAGAAGCTGGGCGTGCCGGTCGTCGACCATTGGTGGCAGACCGAGACCGGCTATGCGATCGCCGCCAATCCGATGGGCCTCGAGCCGCAGCCTTTCAAGACAGGCTCGCCCACCCTGCCGATGCCGGGCTACGACCTGCAGATCCTCGACGAGGGCGGGAACGAGGTCGCGGCGGGTCAGCTTGGCGCCATCGCGCTCAAGCTGCCGTTGCCGCCGGGCACGCTGCCGACGCTCTGGGGCAACGATGCGCGGTTCCAGAAAAGCTACCTCGAGCGCTTCCCCGGCTATTACGAGACGGGCGATGCGGGCTACGTCGACGAGGACGGCTATGTCTACATCATGGCCCGCACGGACGACGTCATCAACGTCGCGGGGCACAGGCTTTCCACCGGCGCGATGGAGGAGGTGCTGGCGCGCCATCCGGACGTTGCCGAATGCGCCGTGATCGGTGCGGCGGACGAGCTCAAGGGCCAGGTGCCCGTGGGGTTCCTCTGCCTCACTGCCGGCTGCGACAGGCCCCATGACGAGATTGTCCGGGAATGCGTGAAGCTGGTGCGCGAGGAGATCGGACCCGTCGCCTTCTTCAAGAGCGCCGTGGTGGTGGACCGCCTGCCCAAGACCCGCTCGGGCAAGATCCTGAGGGGTATCATGGCGCGCATCGCGGACGGGCAGGAGTTCAAGATGCCCGCGACCATCGACGACCCGGCGATCCTCGACGAGGTGGGCAGCGCGCTTGAGACCCTGGGCTATTCGGGCATGCCGTCGAAATAGCGCCCTGCGGCTTATTTCCGCCGCTTTCCCAGCGCAACTTCCGCTTGCTGACCGGGGCCGTATTGGGTGGGACGCGGCCAGCAGGTTCATTGCGTTTAAGCGTGACGCGGCCGAGGTGCCGTGCGGGAGATGTGTTGTGTGGTATTTTTGTGATGCAGGTGCGGGTCATGTCGTGGTCAACGAACGCAGGAAAGCGCCACGCAATCCGCTCGAGGGCATCCGGGCCCTGGTGGCGGAGGACAATGTCACCAACCAGCTCGTGGCGCGCGAGATGCTTCAGTCTCTCGGCGTGTCGGTCGCCCTTGCAGCGGACGGCTTCGAGGCGGTCGAGCTCGCGGGGCGCGAGCCCTTCGACGTGTTCCTCATCGATATCGAGATGCCGCGCCTGAGCGGGATCGACGTGATCCAGCGCCTGCGCGCGGCGGAAAGCCGTCATCGCGACGCGGCGATCGTGGCGCTCACGGCCTATGTGATGCCGGACCAGCGCCGTGCAATCGAGGAGGCGGGGGCCGACGGCATCATTCCCAAGCCGCTCGTCTCGATCCAGGCATTCGGCGACGCGGTGGCGCAGTTCATCGAACGGCGCAAGGCGATGGAGGCCGGCGACGGAGCGCGCGGCGATGCCGGGGCCCGTGGCGGAAATGACGGTGCCGGCGTCGACGACGCCGATCCGCGCGATGCCCCCACAGGCGGCAGCGCCTTCCCGCCCGCAGGCGACGATCCGGATCAGGGCAGGGCGCCGGAGTGCGGGGGAGAGCGGTCCGGGGACGGCGAGGAGCGGCGCGCGGCGTCGCCCGAAGACTTCGATCCCTCAGTGCTACGCCGGCTTTCCGATCTGGCGGGCGACGAGTCCGTCGGTCGGCTCCTGCAGATGGCGCGCGCCGATATCGACCGCGTGACCGCGGCGCTCATCGAGGCGCTCGAGGGCGGGGATCGCCAGGCAGTGAAGTTCCAGGGCCACAGCCTCGCCGGTATGGCGGGCGCGGTCGGCGCGGTCGGGCTCGAGCGCGAGGCGCGGGCGATCGACCGAGATCCGGAGGCCGCGATGGACCGTCGCGACCGGCTTGTGGCGAGCCTGCGCGCGATCCGACAGCGGACCGGCGAATGGCTCGGTTACGTAGAGGCCGGACGGCTCGGCGCGCTCGGAAGACTGCCGAGCTGAGCCGACCTGTACAATGGCTGCCTAAAGAAGGGGCAGCCCCTTTCCTTTTCCGCCTGTTGCACCAATTTTCTGCGACGAAGGGGCGCAAGCAAGGAGGTGCACGTGGCCGATCAGAAGAATCGCACGGCGGGGCAGGTACGCTCCCTCACGCGTGCGCTGTCGCTTTTGCGCCATCTCGCATCGAGCAACGAGGGCATGTCGCTCACCGAGCTCTCCGAGGCAGCGGGGCTGCCGCCCTCCACCACGCACCGCCTGCTGACAACGCTCGAGGCCGAGCGCTTCGTGCGCCCGGATCCGCAGGGCGGCGTCTGGCGCGTGGGCGTGGCGGCGTTCTATGTGGGGTCGAGCTTCGCGCGCTCTCGGGACAAGCTGACGCTGTCGCGGCCCTATCTGCGGCGCCTGATGGAGGTGTCGGGCGAGACGGCCAATCTCTTCGTCGAGTCGGACGGGGAGGCGATCTGTATCGGCCAGATCGAGTCGCGCCACGCCATGCGCGCGATCACCGGGGTCGGCGGTCGCGTCGCCCTCCATGCCTCCGGCGCGGGCAAGGTGCTGCTCGCGCACATGGACCCGACGCGGCGACATCATCTCCTGTCGGCCATGCCGCTTGCGCGCGTCACGGCGGCGACGATCACCGATCGGGCGCGTCTGGACGCGGCCCTCGATGAGGTGCGCGGCCTCGGCTACGCGTCGGACGATGAGGAGCACGCGCTGGGCCTGCGCTGCGTCTCGGCCCCGCTCTTCGACGAACACGGTAACGCGGTCGCCGCGATCTCGGTCAGCGGGCCGTCGGCCCGCATCCCGCTCGAGCGGCTCGCCAATCTCGGCCGCATGGTCGCCCAGGCCGCGAGCGAGGCGACTCGGGACTATGGCGGCACCGTGCCGATGGCGGCACAGTAAGGCCCGGGCCGTACGCCCGGGCTGCCGGGCCGCCGCGCGCCTTGACAGGCGCCGAGCCCCCCATTATCCCGCCCCAACGCCGAGGCCTCCCAGGGTTCTCCGCGGCATCACCTAGGCGCTATTCCGGCGTAGCTCAGTGGTAGAGCATCGGACTGTTAATCCGCTGGTCGTAGGTTCGAATCCTACCGCCGGAGCCAGGTGAAGCAAACACCCGAAAGCGATCCGTCGACCCTGCGCTGCGCCGTCTTCACTCGAATATCCGGATCCGCTCGGCGATACCCGCTGACGCGCAGGCCTGCCGACGCCAGGGCGGCAAGCGGGGCTGCCGCACTGTTGGCGCCGGCCTTCAGCGCCCCTGCTGCGCGAGACCGACCCGGGCAGTCGGGCATATCCGGCGGGATCCCTGCGAGTTGGCGTGACCCTATCGTGGGGCCGGCGGCCGACGAACCGATGCGGGACCGCGACGCATGGGATTTCGTCGACCCGAGCCATGCCGACGCGACGCCTCCTGATTGCGCCCGTGCCCGTTCATCCCGATGGCAGAGCGCGATGCCCGTGGCCCGGCTTGCACCGCTAAGGTCCTCGAAGCAGGTCTTGTCGGCGGTGTGGGATCGCATCATCAGCGGGCCATCCCACCACCTGGCTTGGCCGTTCGGCGACAGACGCTCCCGCCGGCATCCGGCGATACCGGCTCTTCGAGCCGGTCCCGTGGCTTTGCCCTGCTCGTGTCCGGTCCCGTGTCGCGAGATCGACAGCGCAGGCTCGACCGGCGAGCGCGCTCATAGCTGGCCGTATCGCCGGAGATCGCCGGGGCGCGACATCGTCGAAGAGGGCCCGCGTGGCAGCAGGGATCGTGGCCGTACGCATCTGAGCGGCGCCCGGGTCCTCGAACGGGAATGGGCGGGCCTCCGGCCACTCTCCGGACCTTCTGATCGGGTGGCGTGATTGCGGTGCCGTTGCGTTAGGCGATGTCCGACAGCGATCCGTCGGGGGCGGTGTGGGGCCGCCGGCAGTCGAAGAAGCCAACCCGACTCCGGGTGTCCGCGCCGGTTCGCGAGCCGGTCTCCCGGGCGCGCAGTTGGTCGTTCCCGCGAACTATCGGTCGGTCACCTGCGTCGGCGCTGGGTTCTCCCCGCTCCCGCCTGCGGGCCGATAGCAGAACGTCGACTGCGGGCTCGGCCGCAGCCGGCACGGCGCGCCAACCGATCGCCGTGGAGTGGCCCCTCTCGACCATCGCCCGCCTTGCACGCCGCCCCAGCGGCTCGGGCTGTCGCGCCGAAGCGTGTTCGCCCCCGCGAGCTCGCCAGTCTTCTCGGGCAACTCGCCGGTCCTCTCCGCGTCGATCTCCTGCGCCTTGCTCCCCTGGCCGCACGCCGACACACGGGTCGCGACCTCGAGCGGCGCCTGCATCCGCTGGTGGATCGGGGTCGGCTGGCCCTCGAACCGCGCCGCCGGCCCGGCCACTGTCTGCCCGCCGCGCGGTGCCGCTACAGCCGCCTTCGCCTTGAACGCAGCCGCTTGCCGGTTCGTCGTCGCCCTCTCTTCCGTCTCCTCTGTCGGATACCCTGCAATCTCACACCGCAGTTCGCATCAGGGCCCAGTCTTCGGGACCGCCTCCACCCATCGACCGGTAGCGTCGAGGCTGTGGCTATTAGGCGAACATCGCGTCGGTAACCTCCCCTTTCGGCGAACCGCTCCGTCATCGTTGTTCACCCGGTGGTTTCCGGAACGCTCGATGTCTTGGCGGTCGGCCGAGGCCAGCCCGAACGCATCCAACGCCGCCGGCCCCTTCACTTGTCCCAATGTTCGTTCTTTGTTCATTCGGTGAAGCTAGCCTGACGTGGGTGGGCGCGGGCGCGACAGGGCTTTCGCCGGCCGCTGGGCTCGGATCGGGAACCGGTTCGGGGGGAAGCGCGCACGGCGGCGCGGTGGTCATTCCGGGGGCAGGGCGGTCAAGCGGGCGCCCGTCAGGGTACCCTTTGCGGGGCGTGTGGCGGTGCGGCCTGTGTCGCCTCCGGCATGGCGGTGCCGTTCGCGGCCGTGGGGCTTCCCGACGGAGCGCGATGCCCGGGGGGTGCCGGTCATCGAGCGGCGGCGCCGCGGCCCGTGCCTCGGCTGCCGCGGCGCAGTGCGCCTCAGCCGAGGATGGCGGGCAGGTCGAGACCGTGCTCGCGCGCGCAGGCGATGGCGTCCTCGTAGCCCGCATCGGCGTGGCGCCAGACACCGGAGGCGGGGTCGTTCCAGAGGACGCGCTCGAGACGGCGGGCGGCCTCGGCCGTGCCGTCGGCCACGGCCACCATGCCGGCGTGCTGGGAGTATCCCATGCCGACGCCGCCGCCGTGATGGAGCGAGACCCAGGTGGCGCCCGAGGCGGTATTGAGGAGGGCGTTGAGGAGGGGCCAGTCCGACACGGCGTCCGAGCCGTCCTTCATCGCTTCGGTCTCGCGGTTCGGGCTGGCGACGGAGCCTGAGTCGAGATGGTCGCGGCCGATCACCACGGGCGCCTTCAGCTCGCCCGACGCCACCATTTCGTTGAAGGCGAGGCCGGCGCGGTGGCGGTCCCCGAGGCCGATCCAGCAGATGCGCGCGGGCAGGCCCTGGAACGCGATCCGCTCCCGCGCCATGTCGAGCCATTGGTGCAGATGGCCGTTCTCGGGGAAGAGCGCCTTCATCTTCGCGTCCGTGGCGTAGATGTCCTCGGGATCGCCCGAGAGCGCGCACCAGCGGAAGGGGCCGATGCCCCGGCAGAAGAGCGGGCGGATATAGGCGGGCACGAAGCCGGGAAAGGCGAAGGCGTTCTCCAGCCCCTCGTCCTTGGCGACCTGGCGGATGTTGTTGCCGTAGTCGAGGACGGGCAGGCCAGCCTCCCAGAACGCGACCATCGCCTCGACATGGACGCGCATGGAGGATCGCGCCGCAGCCTCGACCGCGGCGGGGTCGCTCTCCCGCTTGGCCCGCCATTCGCCCAGGGTCCAACCGGCGGGAAGATAGCCGTTGATCGGGTCGTGCGCCGAGGTCTGGTCTGTCACGATATCCGGCTTCACGCCGCGGCGGACGAGCTCGGGGAAGACCTCCGCCGCGTTGCCGAGGAGGCCGACGGAGCGCGCTTGCCCGGCCTTAGTGAACCGCTCGATCATCTCGAGGGCGGTGTCGAGATCGGTCGCCTTCTCGTCGAGATAATGGGTGCGCAGGCGAAAATCGATCCGGCTCTCGTCGCATTCCACCGCGAGGCAGGACGCGCCGGCGAAGACGGCTGCCAGCGGCTGGGCGCCGCCCATCCCGCCGAGACCAGCGGTCAGGATCCAGCGGCCGGTGAGGTCGCCGTGATAGTGCTGACGCCCGGCCTCCGCGAAGGTCTCGTAGGTGCCCTGAACGATCCCCTGCGTGCCGATGTAGATCCATGAGCCCGCGGTCATCTGGCCGTACATCATGAGGCCGAGGCGATCGAGCTCGTTGAAGTGCTTCCACGTGGCCCAGGCGGGCACCAGGTTGGAGTTGGCGATCAGCACGCGGGGGGCGTCCGGCTGCGTGCGGGCGACGGCGACGGGGCGGCCGGACTGGACGAGCAGGGTCTCGTCGTCCTTCAGACGCCGGAGCGTGGCGAGGATGCGGTCGAGATCGTCCCAGCTCCGCGCCGCGCGCCCGATACCGCCATAGACCACGAGCTCGGCGGGGTTCTCGGCAACCTCCGGGTCGAGATTGTTCTGCAGCATGCGGAAGGCCGCTTCCTGGCCCCAGCCGAGGCAGTTGAGATCGGGGCCGCGGGGGGCGCGGATCTCACGGGCATTTCTGAAGTGGTCGTTCATCTCGGCCTCCCTGGCGGCGGCGGGCACGTGGTGGACATGCGACGGGCGCGCATCGGGTCGAGCATGCACCGGGCGGCGCCGGGCGCAATCACGAATGCTGCGCGAGCGCTGAACGGCACGGCGTGCATCCCCGCGCGGCGCCGCCGCGGGCCGGTCATGCCTCTGGATGCGTTCTGAAACCTACGCCGTCGCGGCGCATCCTTTTCGTCCGGGAACGGCACATACGCGGCAGCCCCGGCCGCCGCGGCGCGCTTTCGCATCGACACCGGGCCTGTGAGTCGGTTGTCTGGTAGATGGCATCCCAGGAGGAGATGGATGAGCAACGACCCGCTGCTCCAGCCCTACCGGCTGAAGCACCTCACGCTCAGGAACCGGATCATGACCACCAGCCATGAGCCGGCCTACCCGGAGGACGGGCTGCCGAAGGATCGCTATCGCGCCTATCACGAAGCGCGCGCCAAGGGAGGCGTCGCACTCACCATGACCGCGGGCTCGGCCATCGTGAGCCGTGACAGCCCGCCCGCCTTCAACAACGTTCTCGCCTGGCGAGACGAGGTCGTGCCCTGGCTCGCCCGCCTGGCCGTGGCCTGCCAGGCGCATGGCGCGGCGGTGATGATCCAGCTTACCCATCTCGGCCGGCGCACGGGCTGGAACAGGGGCGACTGGTTGCCCACCGTCGCCTCGACGCGCAAGATGGAGCCCGCGCACCGGGCGTACCCCAAGCTGATCGAGGACTGGGATCGCGAGCGGATCGTCGCGGACTATGCGGATGCCGCGGAGCGGATGCAGGCGGCGGGGCTCGACGGGGTCGAGATCGAGGCCTACGGGCATCTCCTCGACGGGTTCTGGTCACCGCTCACCAACACGCTGGACGCGCCCTATGGCGGTGAGCCGCTCGAGCACCGCATGCGCTTTTCGGTCGAGGTGCTGGAGGCGATACGCGCGCGCGTCGGGCCGGACTTCATCCTCGGCATCCGGTTCGTGGCCGACGAGATGCAGGAGGGCGGGATCGGCGCGGAGGAGGGGCTGGAGATCGCGCGGGTGCTGAAGGCGCGCGGGCTCGTCGACTTCTTCAACGTGATCCGGGGGCGGGTCTA
>JBCCDG010000023.1:0-40456 GCA_039030915.1 Pseudomonadota bacterium
AGAGCGCCCTCATCGGCAGTCCTCCCCGGGTGATGGCGCTCTCGGGCCGTCTGGCAGCCTGGTTGCATCGCCTGCCAGATGGTATACCGTTTCACGGTGCGGCAGCAAGGTACGCGCCCCGAGAGAGGGCGGCGGCCCGCGCCGCGGTCTGGGAGGACCGCCATGCAGCTCTTCGATCTCACCGGGCGCACCGCGCTCGTCACCGGCTCATCGGGCGGCATCGGCCTCACGCTGGCACGGGGTCTCGCCTCCGCCGGCGCCCGCATCGCGGTGAACGGGCGCGACACCGGCAAACTCGGCAAGGCTGCGACGGCGCTTCGTGGTGAGGGCTGCGAGGTGATCGAGCTGCCCTTCGACGTGACCGACACGCAGGCCGTGCGCGCCGCCATCGACGGCTTCGAGGAGGGTCACGGCCCCATCGACATCCTCGTCAACAACGCGGGCATGACCCATCGCGCGCCGCTCGAGGATTTTCCGGCCGAGATGTTCGAGCGGATCATGCGCACCAACGTCCATTCGATCTTCTACGTCTCCCAGGCTGTCGCCCGGCACATGATCCCGCGCGGCCGGGGCAAGATGATCAACATCGCCAGCGTGCAGACCGCGCTCTCCCGCCCGGGCATCGCGCCTTACTGCGCGTCGAAGGGGGCGGTCGCGAACCTCACGAAGGGCATGGCGACGGACTGGGCGCCCAAGGGCCTCAACTGCAACGCCATCGCTCCCGGGTATTTCGAAACGGAGCTGACGGCGGCCCTTGTCGCGGATCCCGAGTTCACCGCCTGGCTCTCCAGGCGCACGCCGGCCGGGCGCTGGGGCAAGGTGGAGGAACTGATCGGCGCGGCGATCTTCCTTGCGTCCGACGCCTCGGGCTTCGTCAACGGTCACACCCTCTTCGTCGACGGCGGGATGACCTCCTGCCTCTGAGCAACCGGGAGGCGGCTATGCTGAGCGCAGAACAGAAGGCGTCCTACGCCGAGAACGGCTATCTCATGCTCGAGGACGCGGTGAGCGCCGAGGAACTCGCGCGTCTGCGCGAAATCACCTATGGGCTCATCGACGAAGCGCGGCATGTGACCGAGAGCGATGCGCGCTTCGACCTTGAGGACGGGCACTCAGCCGAAGCCCCGCGGCTCGCGCGCATCAAGCTGCCGCACAAGCAGCATCCCTTCTTCTGGGAGATAATCCGCAACTCTGGCGTGACCCGGGTGCTGAACGACCTGCTCGGGCCCGACACCACGCTCCTGACCGCCAAGCTCAACACCAAGCCGCCGGGCGGGGGGGCGGCGGTCGAGTGGCATCAGGACTGGGCCTTCTACCCCCACACCAATGACGACCTCCTCGCCTTCGGCCTGATGCTGGAGGACGTGACGCCCGACAATGGCCCCCTCATGGTCATCCCCGGCAGCCATCGCGGCCCGCTCCTCAGCCATCACGCGAACGGCGTCTTCTGCGGTGCGATCGATCCGGAGGATCCGGCCTTCGAACGCGAGAAGGCGGTGACGCTGACGGGCAAGGCGGGCTCGATGACCGTGCATCATGCGCGCACCCTCCACGGCTCGGCGCCGAACATGAGCGACCGGGCGCGCATGATACTCTTCTACGAGTGCGCCGCGGCCGATGCCTGGCCGATCCTCGGCTCCAGTTCCTATTTCCACGCCCTCGGCCAGCGGAAATTCTGGGACGATCTTCAGGAGCGGATGATCACAGGCGCCCCGGTGCTGGAGCCCCGCATCGCGCAGGTGCCCGTGCGCATGCCGCTCCCACCTGCCGCGGACACCTCATCGATCTTTCAGACCCAGAAATCGGGCGGCGCGCGGAGCGCCTTCGCATGACGGCCGCCGCGCCCGAGATCCGTGCGGCGACGCGGGACCACGCGCCCGCGATGGCCGCGCTTCTGAATCGGATCATCGATATCGGGGGGACGACCGGTTATCGCGAGCCCTTCGATGCGGCGCGGATTGTCTCTGAGTTCATCGCGCCCGCCCGCCCGCTCAGCTGCGTCGTGGCGCTCGATGGCGGGCGGCTCGTCGGCTTTCAGGCGCTGGTCTGGTGCGACCCGGACTGGCCGGAGGATCACCGTTTGCCCGCCGATTGGGCGTCCATCGCGACCTATGTGGACCCGGACGCGCAGGGGCAGGGGATCGGCGGCGGGCTGATGGCGGAGACCCTGCGCGCGGCATGCGACGCTGGCGCGGCCTCCATCGACGCGACCATACGTCGCCACAACGCCGCCGGCCTCGCCTACTACGCACGCATGGGCTTCGAGGATTATCGCGCGTTTCCTGACGCCGTCTCCATGCGCCGCACCCCGGCCTGACGGCCCTTGAAAGCGGTATACCAAACCGCGAGTGTCGTGGCGCACCCGCCGCGAGACGCGGGAACACCAGGGAGGACCGCGCCATGGCCGACACGCGCGCCGGCAAGAAGTTCCGCAGCCAGGAGTGGTTCGACAACCCGAACAATCCGGGCATGACCGCGCTCTATCTCGAGCGCTACCAGAACCAGGAGTACAGCCGGCGCGAGCTGCAGGGGGAGCGCCCCGTAATCGGTATCGCGCAGACGGGCTCGGATCTCGCCCCCTGCAACAAGATCCACGTGTTCCTGTCGGATCGGGTCAAGGCGGGCATCCGGGACGCGGGCGGTATCCCAATGGAGTTCCCGGTCCATCCGATCCAGGAGACGGGCAAGCGGCCCACCGCGGCGCTCGACCGCAACCTCGCCTACCTCAGCCTCGTTGAGGTGCTGCACGGCTATCCCATCGACGGCGTGGTGCTGACCACCGGTTGCGACAAGACAACGCCCGCCATGCTGATGGGTGCGGCCACGGTCGACCTGCCTGCCATCGCGCTGAACGGCGGGCCGATGCTGGACGGTTGGTGGAAGGGAAAGCGCGCAGGGTCCGGCACCATCGTGTGGGAGAGCCGGCGGCTGCTGGCCGAGGGCGCGATCGGCTACGATGAGTTCATCAGCCGGGTCTGCGCCTCCGCCCCGTCGCTCGGTCACTGCAACACCATGGGCACCGCCAGCACGATGAACGCGATGGCCGAGGCCCTGGGCATGACGCTGACTGGCTCGAGTGCCATCCCCGCGCCCTTCCGCGAGCGCATGGAGATGGCCTATGAGACAGGGCGGCGCATCGTCGCGATGGTGCACGAGGACCTGAAGCCCTCGGACATCCTGACCCGCGCGGCCTTTGAGAACGCGATCGTCACCAACTCCGCGATAGGGGGCAGCACGAATGCGCCGCCGCATCTGCAGGCCATTGCGCGGCACGCGGGCGTGGCGTTGCACGTGAAGGACTGGGAGACGGTCGGCTTCGACGTGCCGCTGCTCCTGAACATGCAGCCCGCCGGCGCCTATCTCGGCGAGAGCTTCCACCGCGCCGGGGGCGTGCCCGCCGTGATGGCGGAGCTGCGCCGCGCCGGCCGGCTGCACGACGGCGCGATGACCGCCACGGGTCGCACGATGGGCGAGAACCTCGAGGGTCGGGAGAGCGAGGATCACGACGTCATCAAGCCCTATGAGGCGCCGATGCGCGCCGATGCGGGTTTCCTCGTCCTCTCCGGCAATCTCTTCGACAGTGCCCTGATGAAGACGAGCGTGATCTCAGAGGATTTCCGCGCCCGCTTCCTCTCCGAGCCTGGCCGCGAGGGGATCTACGAAGCCCGCGCAGTAGTGTTCGAGGGACCGGAGGACTATCACGACCGCATCAACGATCCCGCGCTCGGCATCGACGAGACGACGATCCTCTTCATCCGCGGCGTCGGCTGCGTCGGCTATCCCGGATCGGCGGAAGTGGTGAACATGCAGCCGCCCGACGCCGTGATCCGCGCGGGCGTCAACCATTTGCCGACGGTGGGGGACGGGCGCCAGTCCGGGACGTCCGAAAGCCCCTCCATTCTCAATGCGTCTCCCGAGGCGGCGGTGGGTGGCGGTCTCGCGCTGCTCGAGACCGGGGACCGCGTGCGCCTCGATCTCAACGCCCGCAGGCTCGACGCGCTCGTGGACGAGGCGGAATGGCAGAAGCGCGTCGACGCCTGGCAGGCACCCAAGCTCGAGCATCAGACGCCGTGGCAGGAGATCTACCGGACCCATGTGGGCCAGCTCGCCGAGGGGGGCTGCCTCGAGCTTGCCACCGCCTATCAGCGCGTCGCCCGCACCCTGCCGCGGGACAACCATTGAGCGGGCACTGAGGGGGACGACCGATGATGAAGGCCAAGCGCATGCTGGTGACCGGAGCCGCAGGCGGGCTCGTGACGCTCATCCGCGACGGGTTGCCGGCGCTATGCGAGGAACTCGTGCTCTCCGACATCGTGGAGATGGGGGAGAAGCGGGCCGGCGAGGGCGAGCACGTCCACTGCGATCTGGAGGACGCAGCCGCGGTGCGCGATCTCGTCAAAGGCTGCGACGTCATCCTGCATTTCGGCGGCATCAGCCGGGAGAACACGGCCGATCTGATCCACCGCGTGAACATCGTAGGGCTCTACAACCTCTACGAAGCGGTGCGCGCCGCGGGCGGCGGGCGTATCCTGTTTGCAAGCTCCAACCACGCCATCGGGTTCTACCCGCGTGAGCAGCGGCTTGCGCCCTCGACCCCGCCGCGCCCGGACAGCAACTACGGCGTCTCCAAGGTCTACGGCGAGGCGCTGGCCCAGCTCTACTGGCACAAATACGGCGTCGAGACGTTGAGCGTGCGTATCGGCTCATGCTTCGAGAAGCCGATGGACCGGCGCATGATGGCGACCTGGCTCAGCCCCGGGGACATGCTGCGCCTGATCGCCCGGATGATCGATGCGCCGCGCCTCGGCTGCCCCATCGTCTACGGGGCGTCGAAGAACAAGGAGCAGTGGTGGGACAATTCCGAGGTCGGCTATCTCGGTTGGGAGCCGGAGGACAGTACCGAGCAGTTCGACGGCATGTTCGATCATCTGCCGCCCGAGGATCCGCACGATCCGGCCACGCATTACCACGGCGGCGGCTTCGCCAAGGCCGGCCATTTCGAGGATTGATTGACCGCCGGATGCCATGCCCCGTCGCGGGCGCCACGTGTCCCGGGCCGAGCCCGGCACGCGTTGCACGGGCCTGGCCGCGCAGCGCGTCAGCCGTCCGGAGCCACCGCCCGCACCCTCTCGCGATGCCAGATGTAGATGCCCGCCGCGACAATGATGGCGCCGCCCCCTAGCGTGTAGATCGTTGGCCAGGTGTCGAAGACCAGGACGCCCGCCATCGCGGCGAAGAAGATCTGGATGTAGATCACCGGCGCCAGCAGCGACGCGTCCGCCATGCGGTGAGCGAACGTCGCCGAGATGTGGCCGAACGCACCAAAGCAGCCGATCAGCAGCAGCACCAGGACGTCGATCCCCGCCTCCGGCATAACCCACACCGGCAGCGCGACGGGCGCGAGGCAGAGCGTCGCGAGCCCCGATGACCAGAGCTGGCTGGTCGCATTCGTCTCCACGCCTGCCAGCATCCGCGTCATGATGAAATAGAGCGCTGCGACCGTCAGCGCGGCGAGCGAGAGCAGCATCGCGGGGTGGAACTCCACCCCCCAGGGGCGCATCACCACCAGCACGCCGACAAAGCCTACGCAGACCGCCGCGATGCGGTGCGCGCCCACCCGTTCGCCGAGGAGCGGGATCGCCAACAGCGTCACGGCAATGGGCCCCGCAAACATGATCGTCGTCGTCACCGTGATCGGCAGGTATTTGAGCGCGGTGAAGTTCAGGATCGTGCTGCCGAAGAGAAAGACCGAGCGCAGGAGCTGTTTCCCTGGGCTCTTGGACCGGAAGGCGCCAAGCCCTCCCTTTGGCAGATAGAGCGCGAGCGAGACCAGAAAGTGCCCCGCATAGCGGATCCAGACCACCTGTATCGCCGGCAGGCCCGCCAGGATCAGCCACTTCGCGGAGGTGTCGATGCAGGTGAAGAAGATGACCGCCAGCGCCATCATCCCGACGCCGAGCGCCTTGCGGTCCTCCACCTGACCGGGCCTGCCCGCCGCGGGGGCCGGCCAGGGGCGGTCCCAGATCGCCATGCGTCTTGCGCCTCCCCTCGGCCCCCTGCCGTTGCCGCGCCTCAGCCCTTCGCCTTCTCCGTCAGGTAGTCGACCATTTGGGGCACCAGCTTGTCGGCATATCCGTCGTCCCGCGCGGTCGAGAGGAGCTCATGCGCACAGCCCGACATGTAAGACCGCATGCCCAACTCCTCGGCCATCCCGCGGTAATAGCCCACATCCTTTGCGGCATTGGCGATGGAGAAGGCGAGATCGATCTTCCCCTCGGTCGCATATGCCTTGATGAAGTCCATCATGCCCGATTTGAGCGGCCCGGCGGACATCACGCCATAGAGCTTCTGACGCTCGATCCCGGCTGCATCGGCCATCGCAAAGGCTTCGGACATGGCCGAAGCGGTGGTCATCGCGAAGAAGTTGTTGATCAGCTTGATGGTGTGGCCCGCGCCGAGGGGGCCGAGATGGAAGACGTTCTCGCCCAGCACCTCCAGCACCGGCTTCACCTCCGCATAGGCGCTCTCGTCGCCCGCGCACATGATGTTGAGGAGCCCGTCCACCGCATGCGCTGGCGTGCGCCCCAGCGGCGCGTCGAGGTAATGTGCGCCCCTTTGCGCCATATCGGCCCCGATTTTCTTGGTCGAGGCGGGCAGGGAGGTTCCAAAATCGATGACGATCTGGCCCTCGCGGACGCCCGCCAACACGCCGTCCTCGCCATATACCCGTGCCTCCACATGCTCGGAGGTACCCATGCAGAACATGACGAGATCGCTCTTCTCCGCTATTTCGCGCGCGTTCGCCGCCTCCGCAGCACCGCGCGACAGGGCCGCCTCGATCCCCGTACGGTCCCTGTTCCCCAGCACCGTCACGCCATAGCCCGCCTTCTGCAGGCACTCGACCATGGCCGAGCCCATGAGGCCGAGGCCGATGAAACCGATGCTGGGCTTATCCATGGCGGGCTCCTTTGCGGATGGCAGTCGGGCAGGGGCGGGTCACATCACCGCGCCGATCTGCCAGGGGACGAATTCGTCATCGCCGAGGCCCTGCGCCTCGGACTTCGTGCGCTCACCCGATGCGATGCGCAGCCACATCTCGTAGATCTCGCGGCCGACCTCCTCGATTGTCGCATGCCCGCTCAGGATGCGGCCCGCATCGACGTCCATGTCCTCGGTCATGCGGGCATACATCTCGGAATTCGTGGCGATCTTCATGGAGGGCGAGGGCTTGGCGCCGAAGGCGGAGCCCCGCCCCGTGGTGAAGGCCACAAGGTTGCACCCGCTGGCGATCTGGCCCGTCACGCTCGCCGGATCGTAGCCGGGGCTGTCCATGAAGACGAAGCCCTTGGCCGTGACCTCTTCGGCGTATTTGTAGACGCCCGTGAGCGGGGTCGTGCCCCCCTTGGCCGCCGCGCCGAGGCTCTTCTCGAGGATCGTGGTCAGCCCGCCCTTCTTGTTCCCGGGGCTCGGATTGTTGTCCATCGAGCCGTGGTTGCGAGCCGTATAGTCTTCCCACCAGCGGATGAGGCCGATCAGCTTGTCCCCCACCGCCCGGTCGACCGCGCGCGCCGTCAGCAGATGCTCGGCTCCGTAGATCTCCGGCGTTTCCGCGAGTACGCCTGTCCCGCCTTGCGCCACCAGCAGATCACAGGCATGGCCGAGCGCGGGGTTCGCCGTGATGCCGGACCATGCGTCCGAACCGCCGCACTGCAGCGCCACGGTGAGGGCGGAGGCCGGGGCAGGGGACCGCGTAGCCTCGTTGACGAGCGGCAGCATCGCGTCGATCTTGCGGATGCCGAGCTCGACCGAACGACGAAGCCCGCCGACGTCCTGAATGTTCATGGTCTGAAAGAGCGGCCCGGGTTCGAGCCCGAACGCCTCCAGAAGCCAGTCGATCTGCATCATCTCGCAGCCGAGGCCCGCCATCAGCACGGCCCCCACATTGGGGTTGCGCGCATAACCCCACATCACGCGCTGCAGCGCCTCGAACCCCTCACCGGAGCCTGCCATCCCGCAGCCGGTGCCATGCACGAACGCCACGACGCCGTCCACGTTGGGATAGGGCGCCAACCGTTCGGGCGTGAAATGTCGCGCGATCTGCCTTGCAGCCGTTGCCGAGCAGTTCACCGAGGTCAGCACCGCGATGAAGTTCCGCGTGCCTACGCCCCGCCCCCCTGGCCGGTGAAAGCCCCGGAAGCTGTCCGCCTGCTTCGCCGGCGCCGCGGGCTGCAGGTTCGTCGCGAACTCATAAGCGGCGTCCACCCCGCGAAAGGCCAGGTTGTGTGTATGAACATGTGCGCCCGCCGCGATGTCTTCTGAGGCGTAGCCGATGATCTGCGCGTATTTCCGGACCGGCGCACCCTTCGCGATCGGCTTGACCGCCATCTTGTGCCCGCGCGGGATGAGCTGCACCGCCCCCTCCTGACCCACCTCCAGGGGGCGGATGGCGGTCACGACGTTGTCGGCGCCGGCGAGGCGGACGGTGAGCGACATGGGGAGCGGTCCTGCGCTTGCTTCGCCGCCAGCTTGGCTCCTGCACCGCCATGGGGCAACCGGGCGACCGGGCATATTCAGACCCTGAGCGATGGACCACTGCGCGCGCTGACCGTACCGTTTCGAAGCAAAATAAGGTCTGGGAGGAAAACATGACGAAGCATATCGCAGCGCCCGCCCTTTCCCGGCGCCGCGCCCTCGCGCTCGGCGCCGGTGCTGCCGGCCTCGCCCTCGGCGCCGCCCGCGCGCAGGAGGCGGAGGTGCAGGCACCGCCCAGCACCGTCACCCAGCCACCCCGCCGCTTCGATCCCGATGCGCCGCCCAACGTCTATTTCTGGGATCCCGACGTCATCGCCGTCGACCCCAGCTTCAACGGCCTTGCCCAGCCCAACGCGCCGATACAGCGGCTCTGGACCGGTGCGCTCTGGGCGGAAGGCCCTGCGTGGAACGGAGTCGGGAAGTATCTCATCTGGAGCGATATTCCGAGCAACAAGCAGATGCGCTGGCTCGACGATGACGGCCATGTCAGCACCTTCCGCCATCCGTCGAACAATTCGAACGGAAACCACTTCGACCATTCGGGCCGCCAGATCTCCTGCGAGCATCTCACTCGCCGTGTGGTCAGATACGAACTCGACGGTGCGGTCACGATCCTTGCGGACCGCTTCGAGGGCAAGCGTTTCAACTCGCCCAACGACGTGGTGCAGCACACGGACGGCAGCTACTGGTTCACCGATCCTCCTTATGGCGGGCAGCTCTACGAAGGGGCGGTGGGCGCGCCGGGCGGGCCGACGAACCCCGACGGTCTTGTCAACAACCGCCTCGGCCAGCCGCCCGAAATCGGCGACGCGATGCGCGAGATGGAGACGGCCTGCTATCGCATAGCGCCCGACGGCACCGTGACGCGCGTGGCGACCGAGGCGGACGCGCCCGATCCCAACGGTCTCTGCTTCTCGCCGGACGAGCGCACGCTCTATGTCGCCAGCACCGGCAAGGGCCCGGGCGATCAGGGACCGGGCGGCAAGGGCGAAATCATCGCCTTCGATGTCAACGACGACAATACGCTATCGAACCGCCGCGTCTTCACCGACTGCATGGTTGACGGCATCAAATGTGGGCCTGACGGCGTGAGAACGGATGTCTACGGCAACCTCTGGGCCTCGAGCAACGCGGGCCGCAACGTGGGCTATTCCGGTGTGACGGTATGGAGCCCGGCGGGCGCGCTCCTCGGCCGCATCCGCCTCCCCGAGATTTGCGGCAACATCTGCTTCGGCGGGCCCAAGCGAAACCGCCTCTTCATGGCCGCCAGCCAGTCCATCTACTCGGTGCACCTCGCCACCCAAGGTGCTGGCCCCTCCTGACGGTCGGGCCGCGACAACTTACGCAGCGATTGCGGGTTCGAGCCCGCTCCCGCTGCAACAGACGAACACGGGCATGCCGCGCCAGCGCGTGCCCGTGGACGCGACCCTGCGTTCCCGAACGCCGTTTCGGGCGCAAGGCTTGTTCGCTGCGACGATTTGCTTTGCGAGCTGTCGGAGATTGCGGCCATCGGGCGATAACGCGTCGCCGAGACCGGTCCCCGGGCTGGCCTGCGCCGAGCGCCTTCCGAAAAGGCGCGGCACAGGGGCCGTAACTCCCAAAGCCGCCTTGCCCTCCGGGAGGGTGGAGGGAATTCGAGAGCCTGAATATAGGATGGTGCGGTCGAGAAGACTCGAACTTCCACGGGTTTTACCCCACAGCGACCTCAACGCTGCGCGTCTACCAATTCCGCCACGACCGCGATTGGTGGCGGCCTAATAGGGGATAGCGGCGGCAGAGCGCAAGGGGCCTCGACGAGAAAAGTTGCTTCGCCGCGGCGCCTTGCCGATGTCCCTGCTCAATCCGTGCGGCAGGGCAGTACCAGGAGCTCGTGGATCTCCACGTGGGGCGGCTGCGCGAGTGCGAACATCACCGTGCCGGCCACGTCCTCGGGCCTCAGCGCATCGGGCTTCGGTTCGTCGAAGAAGGGCGTGTCGACCATGCCGGGCTCGATGACCGTGACCCGCACGCCAGTGCCCGAGAGCGCCTCGCGCAGGTTGTAGCCGTAGCCGTTCGCCGCCCATTTCGTCGCGCCGTAGAAGGAGCCCGAGAGCGTGCGGCGACCGGCCACGCTGCCGGTGATGACGAAGTGTCCTGTCGAAGCGCGAAGCGCCGGCAGAGCGGCCTTGGCAGTTTGTGCTAGGCCGACGATGTTGGTGTCGGCCATAACCTGCCAATTCTCCGGATCGCCGCCTTCCACACCCGCAGCGCTGGCGCCAAGGCCCGCATTGGCGAACATGGCGTCGAGCCGGCCGAAGCGCTCGGTCGCGGCGGCCACCAGTCCTTCGCAGTCCTCCATCCGGCGCACGTCGCACGTCTTTGCCAGCGCCCGGTCATCGCCGATCTCTGCCACCAGCGCCTCGAGCTTCTCGGTGTTGCGGGCGCCGAGCACGAGGCGCCAGCCCGCTTTGGCGGCGGCGCGGGCGGTGGCGGCGCCGATGCCGCTCGAAGCACCGGTGATCGCCAGTACCTTGTCCATGGGGGTCTCCCGTCATTACTGCTTGATCTCAGGCGCTGCCGGACGGTCGCGCCGCGACGAAGAGGGATAGGACATGCCCGCGCCATTACCGTCCGTATTCGAAACTGCGCCACCGCTTGCGCCCGTCGAGTGGCGGGTGAGCGACGCGCTGGTGGATTATGGCGAGGCGCTGGCGTTCATGGAGGCGCGCGCCGCGGCCATCGCGGCAGGCGAAGCGGCAGAGTGTCTGTGGCTCCTCGAGCATCCCCCGCTCTACACCGCCGGCGCCAGCGCGCGAGCGGAGGATCTGCGCGGTCCCGGGCGGCTTCCGGTCATCGCCGTGCGCCGGGGAGGGCAGTACACCTATCACGGGCCGGGTCAGCGGATCGTTTATGTGATGCTCGATGTGGGCCGGCGGGGCAGGGACCTCCGTCGTTTCGTCGCCACGCTCGAGGATTGGGTGATCGCGACGCTGGCGGAGTTCCACGTGCGGGGCGAGCGGCGGGAGGGGCGTGTCGGCGTCTGGGTCGAGCGGCCGGACAAGGCGCCGCGGCCGGATGGCATGGTGCGCGAGGAAAAGATCGCCGCCATCGGCGTGCAGCTCCGCCGATGGGTCAGCTTCCACGGCCTAGCGCTCAACGTCGAGCCCGATCTCGACCACTACGCCGGCATCGTTCCCTGCGGCATCTCTGAGCACGGGGTCACGAGCCTCGTCGATCTCGGCCTGCCGGTCACGATGGCGGATGTGGACCTGGCGCTTCGCCGGACGCTGCCACCAGCCTTCGGCCCGCTCGAAGGGGGCTGAATGCATGGGCCTTGCCGTGGCTTCCCGCTTGAAATCGGCAGAAAGTTCAAGTCGTATCGCGGCATTCGGGTGCTATAAGGCGCCCCGGCCGGGCAGAAGCCGCCTGGCTTACGTAACAAGAACCTCGGGGAGATCGACCATGATCCGTTTTGCCAGCCTCGCCGCCGCCGCGCTCATGCTCGGCAGCGCCGGCGCCGCCAGCGCGCAGGATGCCGCAGCGGGCGAGAAGCTGTTTCGCCAGTGCAAGGCCTGCCACGTGATCGACAAGGAACAGAACCGCGTCGGCCCCCATCTCGTGGGTATCTTCGGCCGTGAGGTCGGCGCCGTCGATGGCTACAAGTATTCGGACGCGATGATGGAATGGGGCGCGGGCAAGGTCTGGGATGACGCCACGCTCTCGGAATATCTCGAAAACCCCCGCAGCGTCGTGAAGGGCACCAAGATGGCCTATCCGGGCCTGAAGAAGGGCGAAGACCGCGACAACATGATCGCGTATCTCAAGGAAGCTGGCGGCGGCAGCTGATCCGGCCGGCCCTTCGTGGCTCCACGCAGGCGGGCGCTTCGGCGCCCGTTTTGCGTTCCGTGCAACTGCGACAAAAGGCTGGGGCAAAACGGCCCGCGGCCCGTTGCTCATTCGGTAGCATCTCGATATTCCTGCGCGGGAAACGGCGGCGCATTCCGCTCGACGAAAGGAGACCTCCATGGCCGACGCGGCAGCCCATGCCCACGACCACGGCAAGCCCGATTTCTTCACGCGCTGGTTCTGTTCGACGAACCATAAGGATATCGGCATTCTCTATCTGATCACGGCGGGCGTCGTCGGTCTGATTTCAGTGGCCTTCACCATGTACATGCGTCTCGAGCTCATGGAGCCGGGCGTGCAGTACATGACGATGGAGGATGGCACCCCCAACGGTCATATCTGGAACGTGATGGTGACCGCGCACGGCGTGCTGATGATGTTCTTCGTGGTTATCCCGGCGCTCTTCGGCGGTTTCGGCAACTACTTTATGCCGCTGCAGATCGGCGCGCCGGACATGGCGTTTCCACGGCTGAACAATCTGTCGTACTGGCTGTTCGTCGCAGGCTCCTCGCTCGCAGTGCTTTCGGTCTTCGTGCCGGGCGGTAATGGGCAAGCGGGCGCAGGTGTCGGATGGGTGCTCTATGCACCGCTATCGACGACCGAGATGGGCATGGCGACGGATTTCGCTATCTTCGCGGTCCATTTGTCGGGCGCCTCGTCGATCCTCGGTGCCATCAACATCATCACGACCTTCCTGAACATGCGCGCGCCGGGCATGACGCTCTTCAAGGTGCCATTGTTCGCGTGGTCGATCTTCATCACGGCCTTCATGATCCTGTTGGCCCTGCCGGTGCTGGCCGGCGCGATCACGATGCTGCTGACGGATCGCAACTTCGGCACGGCGTTCTTCGACCCGGCCGGCGGCGGCGATCCGGTACTCTACCAGCACATCCTGTGGTTCTTCGGGCACCCCGAGGTCTACATCCTGATCGTGCCGGCCTTCGGTATCGTCAGCCATGTGATCTCTACCTTCTCGAAGAAGCCGATCTTCGGCTACTCGGGCATGGTCTTCGCCATGGTAGGGATCGCCGTACTAGGCTTCGTGGTCTGGGCGCACCACATGTACACGGTTGGCATGTCGAAGAACGCGCAGGCCTACTTCATGCTCGCGACCATGGTCATCGCGGTGCCAACAGGCATCAAGATCTTCTCGTGGATCGCCACCATGTGGGGCGGCGTGATCGACCTGCGGACGCCGATGCTCTGGGCCATCGGGTTCCTGTTCCTCTTCACCGTCGGCGGCGTGACAGGTATCGTGCTGAGCCAGGCGGGGATCGACCGCGCCTATCACGACACCTACTACGTGGTTGCCCACTTCCACTACGTGATGTCGCTCGGTGCTGTCTTCGGCATCTTCTGCGGGATCTACTACTGGATCGGCAAGATGTCGGGCCGTCAGTACCCGGAGCTCTGGGGCAAGATCCACTTCTGGACGATGTTCATCGGTGCGAACATCACCTTCTTCCCGCAGCACTTCCTGGGTCGGCAGGGCATGCCGCGCCGCTACATCGACTATCCGGAGGCCTTCGCGCTCTGGAACTACATCAGCAGCATCGGCGCGTTCATCACCTTCGCCTCGTTCCTGTTCTTCATCTACATCGTTTACTACACGGTGCGGAAGGGCGAGCGGGTGACGGAGGAGAACTACTGGAACGACCCGCGCGGGACCCTGGAGTGGACGCTCCCGAACCCGCCGCCGGAGCACACCTTCGAGACGCTGCCCACGCGAGAGCAGTGGGACAAGCAGGAAGCGCACTGAGGCCCATGGCACTCCACCACGATACCGCGGCCGGGGCGAAAGCTCCGGCCGCTCGCTTTGAGGGCGAGGGGGTGGAGATCACCTGGTCCGAGCGGAGCGATGCGCCGCATCTCGATCTCGACCTCTGGCCCAACCGGTCGCTCAGCCTCCCCGGGAGGAGGCGGTTCCTGTGGCTGATGACGGCGTGCTTCGCCGTGCCGCTCCTGCCCCTGACGCTCACGCCGGCTATCTGGATCCCGCTCGCCTTCTGCCTCGCCGTCCTTGGCGCGGTCGCCTATGCGCTCCGCCGCAACACCGCGGACGGCAGGCTTGTCGAACGCGTGACGCTCTGGCCGGACGAACTGCGCGTCGAGCGGACGGAGGCGTCGGGCATCGTCAAGCGCTGGCGGGCGGATCCCTATTGGGTGCGCCTGACGCTGCACGAAAAGGGCCGCCCCGAGAACTACCTCACCCTCAAGGGCGGCGGCCGTGAGATCGAGCTCGGTGCCTTCCTCAGCCCCGAGGAACGGGTGGTGCTCAGCGAACGGCTGGAAACGGCAATCCGCGACGTGCTCCAGAGGGCGGCGGCCGAGAGGTGCTGAGCGAAGGGCCGTCGCTGCGTGGCGGAAGCCCGGCGATCGGTGCGCCGCGTGGGCCGGACCCTGCCATCCGGAGCAAGATGACGGACCGGTGCGCAAGGGCGTTTCGGCCAGTGAGCGGCGATTCCGTATTCACAGCGTGTAATTATGTTTCGCACCCCATCTCCCGCTGCGGTGGTGTCGCGTGTGGAGCGGCACCTCGTCCGACAGGAGAACTGCAATGAAGACTCTCGCCAATGCGGCCGTCGCCGCGCTCCTCGCGCTCGGCCTTGCCGCCTGCACCGCCAACGAGCCCGAGGCCGTCGCGCCCCAGGCCGATATCGTGGACACGGCGGTCGCCGCGAACGACTTCAACACCCTCGTGGCCGCCGTGCAGGCAGCCGGGCTCGTTGAAACACTCAAGGGCGAGGGGCCCTTCACTGTCTTTGCGCCGACGGATGACGCGTTCGCCGCGCTCCCGGCCGGCACGGTCGACAACCTGCTGAAGCCGGAGAACCGCGACACGCTGGTTGCCGTCCTCACCTACCACGTGGTGCCGGGCAAGGTGATGAGCGGGGATATCGCCGGCCAGACGCTCTCGGCCGTCACCGTGCAGGGCACGCCGCTCGATATCGACGCCACAAGCGGCGTAATGGTGAACAATGCGAACGTGATCGCCGCCGATGTCGAGGCATCGAACGGCGTCATCCACGTGATCGATATGGTGCTGCTGCCCTGATTGCTCCTCGCTCGACGCGCTGAAGACGCCGCCGGATCCATCATCCGGCGGCGTTTTCCATCGGGCCGGTTTCCACGCGCGCGGTGCCTCTATATCAGGCGGTTGATCATGGTTCGCTCGATCCCGGAGGTTCTTCAATGTCGATGACCGAGGCCGAGGAACGGGCGGAGGAGCGCGAGGACGAGTTCGATCTGAACCCGGAGGTCGTGGCTGCGATCATCGAGGCGCTGGACGCCGAGGACCGGCCCGCACTCGCGCCGCAGCTCGAAGGGCTGCACGTCGCCGACCTCGCCGACCTTATCGAACAGCTTGGTCCCGAACGCCGCCGCCGCCTCATTGTGCTCGCCTGGGACGAGATCGACAGTGAAGTGCTGATCGAGCTCGAGGAGGGGGTGCGCGACGAAGTTCTCGAGATCCTGAAGCCCGCGGACCTTGCCGAGGCTGCCCGCGAATTCGAGACCGACGAGGTCGTCTACCTCCTCTCGGATCTAGACGAGGAGCAGCAGCGCGAGGTGCTCGAGGCCCTCGACCCGGCCGACCGCATCGCCGTTGCCCGTAGTCTTTCCTATCCGGAGTACTCCGCCGGCCGGCTGATGCAGACCGAGTTTGTCCGCGCACCGAGCTTCTGGACGGTCGGCCAGATGATCGACTTCATGCGTGCTTCCGAAGACCTGCCGGAACAGTTCTACGATATCGTTGTCGTCGACCCGTCGATGAAGCCCATCGGCCTCCTGCCGCTAGCGGGCGTGCTCGGCAATCGCCGGCCGGTGAAGCTGGGCGCGATCATGAACGAGGATTTCCACAGCCTGCATGTGGAAGACAGCCAGGAGGACGTGGGCTACGCCTTCAAGCAGTATCACCTCGTCTCGGCGCCCGTTCTGGACGATGACGGCCGGATCGTTGGCGTGATCACCATCGACGATGCGGTCGAGGCGCTCGACGACGAGGCCGAGGAGGACCTCAAGCGCCTCGGCGGCGTTGGCGACGAGGAAATCTCCGACGACGTCTGGGAGATTACGAAGCGGCGCTTTCCCTGGTTGGCGGTCAATCTCGGGACTGCGATCCTGGCGAGCCTGGTGATCGCACAGTTCGACGATACGATCGCGCAGGTGGTCGCGCTGGCCGTGCTGATGCCCATCGTCGCCTCGATGGGCGGAAATGCCGGCACGCAGTCCCTCACGGTCGCCGTTCGTGCACTTGCCACGCGCGACCTCACGGGCACCAATGCGGGGCGGGTGGTGATGCGGGAGGCGGCGGTTGGGCTGATCAACGGCCTCGCCTTCGCGCTGGTGATGGGGCTCATCGCCTGGGTCTGGTTCGGCGATGCGGGGATCGGCGGCGTCATCGCCGTCGCCATGGTGATCAACATGGTCGCCGCAGCACTCGCGGGTATCCTGATCCCCATCGCGCTCGACCGGGTGGGCGCGGACCCGGCGCTGGCCTCGGGCACCTTCGTCACGACCGTGACCGACGTGGTTGGCTTCCTAGCGTTCCTCGGCCTTGCCGCTACGGTGCTCCTGTGACCGGTGCGCGAAAGATGCGCCGGACCGCACCTTTGGCCGTGCCGGCCTTGAAATCGACGGCTGCCCGCGCTTGTTGGTGCCCCTGATCCGCCGAGGGGTGCCCATGACCGACCTTCCCGACAGTATCGACGCGACCCAGGCCATGCTGGGCGAGGCCGGCTATGTCTGCGGCCGTGGGCTTGCGACCGTCACCTTTCTCGCCCTGCGCCTCGGCCGGCCGCTTTTCCTTGAGGGCGAGGCGGGGGTCGGCAAGACCGAGATCGCGAAGGCGCTGGCGGCGGCGCTCGACCGGCGGCTGATCCGGCTGCAGTGCTATGAGGGGCTCGATGCGTCCTCCGCTGTCTACGAATGGAACTATCCGGCCCAGATGATCGAGATCCGGCTGGCCGAGGCCGCGGGCGACCGGGATCGCGAGCAGATCGCCGCGGCGCTCTTCTCCGAGCGGTTCCTCGTGCGTCGCCCGCTCCTCGAGGCGATGAGCCCGCAGCAAGGGGGCGCGCCGGTGCTGCTGATCGACGAGCTCGACCGGACGGACGAGCCCTTCGAGGCGTTCCTGCTGGAGGCACTGTCAGATTTCCAGGTCACGATCCCCGAGCTCGGCACGGTGAAGGCGCCGGAGCCGCCCATCGTGATCCTGACGTCCAACCGCACACGCGAGGTGCATGACGCGCTGAAGCGGCGCTGCCTCTATCACTGGGTGGACTATCCGGATGCGGCACGGGAGCTCGAGATCCTGCGCGCCAAGGCGCCGGAAGCGGCCGAGCGGCTGTCCGAGGAGGTGGTGGCCTTCGTGCAGCGCCTGCGCACGGAGGATCTCTTCAAGCGCCCGGGTGTGGCGGAGACGATCGACTGGGCGAAATGCCTCGTCGCCCTCGACGCCATCGCGCTCGAGCCCGACATGGTGTCGAACACGCTGGGTGCGCTCCTCAAGTATCAGGATGATATCGCGCGCTTCCAGGACTCGGAGGCCAAACGCGTCCTCGACGAGGTGAAGGCCGCGGTGTGAGCGTTCCGAACCGAGCGGCATCGCGGCGCCGCCGCGATCCATCCCCCGCCCGGCCAGCGCCCGCCGGCGCCGTCCGGGCCGAAATCGGTGCCGCGACACGCTGTGGGCGGGGGATCGCGTGATGCGGGCGTTGTGCAGATGGTAGTCCGGTAAGGTTCATGGAGCTCTTCAGACCGACGGGGCGGGCGGAACGTGACCTTGTGGCGGCATCGGGGTGGCGGGCCTGGCCTCCGCGTCTGCCGGAGCAGCCGATTTTCTATCCTGTCCTGAGCTTCGACTATGCAGAGCGGATCGCGCGGGACTGGAACTCCGTTCTGGCGGCGCCGGAGAACGAGGGCTTCGTGATGCGCTTTGAGATCGATCGGGCGACGGCAAGACGCTACCCGCCGCAGCTCGCCGGTGGAAGCTCTCATCAAGAGTTGTGGATTCCCGCTGACCAGCTCAACGCCTTCAATGAAGGCATCGTCGGCCTCATCGAGGTCGTCGCCTACTACCGCAACGGCAAGCGCGTCGGCGATGGGACGGGGGCGTCCGATGGCTAAGATCAGGACGACAGGGGGCGGGCGGCTTGCGGAGAACGTGATGCATTTCGCGCGGGCGCTGCGGGCGGCCGGGCTGCCGGTGGGGCCGGGGCGGGTTGCGGACGCGATCGCGGCGCTCGAGGTCGGCGGGCTCGAGTATCGGCGGGACTTCTATCACGCGCTGGCGGGCTGCTTCGTCAGCCGGCCCGAGCAGCGGCCCGTCTTCGATCAGTGCTTCGCGCTCTTCTGGCGCGACCCGCAGCTTCTGGAGAAAGCGCTCGGCCTCCTTCTGCCCGAGATCCGTGCGCCCGGCGATGACCGCCCGCCGAACCCGGGCGAGACGCGGGCGGCCGAGGCGCTGACCGCCGGCGAGGAGCCGCCGCCCCCTCCGGCAGAGGAGGACGGCGAGGAGATCGAGATCGACGCGACGCTGACCATGTCCGCCGAGGATCGGCTGGCGACGCGCGACTTCGAGCAGATGACGGCGGCCGAGATCGCGGAAGCGAAGCGCGCCATCGCCGGGCTGAGCCTGCCCGTGCGCCCCATCGCGACCCGGCGCACGAAACCTGCGTCGCGCGGCCGGCTGCCCGACTGGCCTGGCACCATGCGCCGTGCGATGCGCCGGGGAGGGCAGGTCCGCGAGTTCGCCACCCGCGCGCGGCGCGAGCGCTGGCCCGCGCTGGTCTGCCTCTGCGATATCTCGGGCAGCATGGCGGGCTATAGCCGGATGCTGCTCCATTTCCTGCACGCCGCGGCCAATGCGAAGGGTGCCGGCTGGTCGAAGGTGCATGCCTTCACCTTCGGCACGAAGCTCACGAACATCACCCGCCATCTCCGCTTTCGCGACGTGGACGAGGCGCTGGCGCGGGCAGGGCGCGAGGCGACGGACTGGGAGGGGGGAACGCGTATCGGTGCTGCCCTCGAGACCTTCAACCGCGACTGGTCGCGCCGTGTTCTGGGGCAGGGGGCCGTGGTGCTGCTGATCACCGACGGGCTCGAACGCGATGATCCGGGGCGGCTCGGCCGGGCGGCGGAGCGGCTCTCGCTCTCGTGCCGCCGACTTGTCTGGCTCAACCCGCTCCTGCGCTTCGACGGCTTCGAGGCGCGGGCGGCGGGGGTGCGCGCGCTCCTGCCCCACGTGGACAGCTTCCGCGCCGCCCACTCGATCGAGAGCCTCTCCGCCCTTGCAGAGGCTCTGACGCGGCCCGACGACGATGGGGAGAAGCGGCGGCTTCTCGGGCGCTGAGGCTGCTTGGTTCGCGCGGGGCGCGAATTGCGGCATCGAGGTGCGATGTGCGGCCGCGAACCGTCACGGGCGCGCCAAACAATGATCCGATTCGCCCCGCATCTTCTTCCCGTCGGCCGCCATTGTTCCGGTGGCCCCGAGCGAGGGAGAAGCCCGCGTGCTGTGGTTGGTGTTGCTTGAGATCTTGGGTGTGGTGGTGCTGGCGCTGGCCTGGATGGCGGCGATCCTGCGCCTGATCGAGACGCGGTGGTGGTCGCCGCGCCGCCCGGTGGTGATGGCGGTCATCTCCGCCGGGTGCCTCGCGGTAATGGCCGATACGCTGCAGGACTGGGCCGTGACGGGCATATTGCGCAGCAGCTTCTACCTCGCTGCCTGGAACCTCGGCATGGCCTTCTTCGACATGGCACTCACCTGGCGCCTCGGCCGACGGGGTCGCATCGGCCTGAGGGGTGGGCCGGTATCCGCGCACGCCGACGGCCGCAGGAGGAAGGGCGCTGCCGAGGATCGGCCGGTCTTCGCCGCCGAGTGACGCTGCGGAGCCCTTGAACGCCGCATGAGGCTTGCGTTGCGCGCCTCGGCCCGCCATGTCGGAGGGCATGGCAGACGCACAAACGATCGGAACACTGCTGGCGCATGACGCTATCCCTGAGCAGGCGTTGGCCTGGTACAGGGCAGGAAAGGGCGCCGCGCTCGCTACTGTGGTGGAGACCTGGGGCAGCGCGCCCCGGCCCGTGGGCGCCATGCTCGCCATTTCCGGCGAGGGCGAGATCGCAGGCTCGGTCTCGGGTGGCTGCGTCGAGGGCGCGGTCGTTGTCGAGGCGCTGGAGGCGCTCGAGGACGGGCGCTGCCGCATCCTGGAATTCGGCGTCTCGAGTGAGGAGGCCTTCGCGGTCGGCCTTGCCTGCGGGGGCACGATCCGCGTCATGGTCGAGCCTGTGGGCACCGGCGCGGGTTGGGACAAAGCCCTCCTCGAAGGGCTGGTCGAGGAGCGACGGGCACGTCGCGCCGCCGGCGTAGTCACCGAGACGGATGTGTGGTCGCGCCAGCTTGTGGCCTATGACGCTGCGCCCGCCCGCTTCGATGCCGACCGGTCGGGCTTCGATGAGGAGGGCCGGTTGTTCACGGCAATCCACAATCCGCCGCTTCGTCTCGCCATCGTCGGCGGGGCACATGCGGCGCAGCCGCTCGCGCTGATGGCGCGTGCCTCGGGCTATGACGTGACCGTGATCGATCCGCGGGAGGCGTTCGCTTCGGAGGCACGGTTTCCGGGAGAGCGTCTCAGCCACGACTGGCCGGACGAGGCGCTGGCTGAGCACGGGCTCGACCTGCGTTCCGCCGTCGTGACCCTTAGCCACGATCCCAAGATCGACGATCCCGCGCTGATGGCCGCCATCCGTAGCCCGGCCTTCTATGTCGGTGCCCTCGGCTCGACGCGGACGCATGCCCGGCGTGTCGAGCGGCTGACCGCAGCAGGCTTTGCCGAGGGCGAGATCGCCCGGATCGATGCGCCGGTGGGCGCAGATATCGGTGCGCGCACCCCGGCGGAGATTGCCGTCAGCGTGATGGCCGAGATGACCGAACGGCTCCGCCGGCCCGAGACGCGGCCGGGCGCGCACGGCGCCGCGGGGCGGAGCGCTGCGGCCCCGGCGGAGAGCGCTGCGTGAAGTTCGGGCCTGTGCCTCTCGGCGAAGCCGAGGGCGCGATCCTCGCCCACTCCGTCGTTCTGCCCTCCGGACGCCTCAAGAAGGGCCAGCCGCTTGGCCCCGCCGAGCTCAGCGCGCTCTCGGCCGCCGGCTACGGGGAGGTGGTCGCGGCGAAGCTCGATCCTGAAGACGTGCCCGAAGATGCTGCGGCCGAGCGCATCGGCAGGGCGATGGCGCCCCGGCCCGAGGTGCTGGGCCTGGATCGGGGGGCGGCCTTTACCGGTCGGCTCAACCTCTATGCGGCCGAGCCGGGGCTCCTCGAATTCGATGCGGACCGGGTCCACGCCCTCAATGCGCTCGACGAGGCGGTGACGCTTGCGACGCTGCCGCCGTGGAGCTGGGTCGCCGCGCGCCAGATGGTGGCGACCATCAAGATCATTCCCTACGCTGCGCCGGAGCGGGCGGTGGCGGCGGCGGAGGCGCTGCTCGAGACGCCTCTTCTGAACGTCGCGCCGCTCCTACATCGAAGCGCCGGGCTCTTGCTCACGGTCACGCCGGGTATGAAACCCTCGGTGGTGGAGAAGGGGGCCGAGGCCGTGCGCCGCCGGCTCCGGGCGCTCGGCATCGCTCTCGCAGGGGAGCGTCAGGTGGCGCATGAGACCGGAGCGCTAGCGGAGGCTCTGGCGGACTGTCCCGGAGAACTGCTCCTCATCCTCACCGCCTCCGCCACCTCGGACCGGCGCGACGTGGGCCCGGCGGCGCTGGGCGAGGCGGGCGGGCGGCTTGAGCGCTTCGGCATGCCGGTCGATCCTGGCAATCTCCTCTTTCTCGGCACTCTCGGCGCGCGGCCGGTGATCGGGCTGCCGGGTTGCGCCCGCTCGCCCAAGCTCAACGGCGCCGACTGGGTGCTGGAGCGTGTGGCGGCCGGTCGTCCGCTCAGCGATGCGGCCATCGGTGCCATGGGCGTCGGCGGGCTTCTGAAGGAGATCCCGTCCCGTCCCGCGCCCCGCGCGGTCGAAGCCGGGGCGGCGGCGGACGCCGAGACCGGTGGGGCGCGCCGTCCGCGCCTCTCGGCTCTTCTGCTGGCCGCCGGCGCGTCGCGCCGCATGGCCGGCACGGACAAACTGCTCGAGGACGCCGATGGGGAGCCGATGCTCAGCCGCGCAGCCCGTGCGCTGGCGGCCTCCGGCGTGGACGAGGTCGTCGCCGTCATACGCCCGGGTGCGGAGGCGCGGCGTGCGGCGCTCGCCGGGCTCGGCATCCGGGTGGTGGAGAACGCGCGGGCCGAGGACGGCATGGGCACCTCCATCGCCGCCGGCCTCGCCGCCATCGATCCCGCGGCCGAGGGCGTGCTGATCGGGCTGGGGGACATGCCGGAGCTCACTGCCGAGGACCACGCACGCCTAATCGCGGCCTTCGATCCCGCGGAGGGTCGCGAGATCGTCCGCGCGGCCACCGCGGACGGCCGGCCCGGTAATCCGGTGCTGATCGGACGCCGGTTCTTCGAGCCCCTGCGCCTGCTGTCCGCGGATCGGGGCGCGCGGACTCTTCTCGAGGAAAATGCAGAATTCGTCACGACGGTGAGGCTTGCGGGCGAGCGCGCGCTCGTCGATCTCGACACGCCGGAAGCCTGGGCGGCCTGGCGACGCGGGCGCGCCTCCTGACGGTCCCGATTACCCGACGGGGTCAAGCCGCGCCGTCGATGGCAGGGCGGCGGAAAGGGACACCGGCCTCAGCGCGCCACGAGCGCCAGGATGCGCTCGCTGCCTTCCCGCTGGATGCGCACGCTCTCCCCGCCGATGGCCGTGATCTGCCAGCCCTCGACCCGGTCGCCGATGCCGAGCCGCTGATACCGGCCATTGGGCATGCGAAGGAGTGCCTGCCGCCCGGTTTCGAGCTCGAGCACGCCGATCAGCGTCATCTCGCTGAGCGCGAGGCTGCCCTCATCGGCGCTCCGCCCGACGCGCGCGGGGAGCCGGGTGGAGATGGTGAGCGGCGTCGTAGCCGGTGTGCTTCGCGAAGGGCGGGCGACACGGGGACCGGCATCCTGGCGCCGATCGCTACCATCGCCGAGGCGGACGAGGTTGCCCCGCATGCGCGGCGGCACATCGGTCGGCCGCTGACGTGGGGCCGGTGCGGCGAGGGCGGCGAGCGTCGTGGGGGCGAGTGCGTCATCGCCATCCGGGACCGCGAGCGCGGTATCGTCAGCAACCGCTGTCGCCGCCGCGGCTGCCAGGCCATCTGCGCCGCTCTCGGCGGTCTCGCCGGGCGGCTGCGCCGGCGGCAGGGGCACGGCGTCGGCAGCTTCTGCGGTGGCCACTGCCGTGGACGTCGTGTCCTCCCCGGCGGCCACGGCGCTACCGCCCCGGGGCAGCGGCATCCGCGCCATGGTCTCCGGCGCTGCAGCGGTCGGCGTGAGGTCGAGCCGTCTGCCCCCCTGCTCGACCGGTTGGGGACGCCGCGGGAGCGCCGGGGGCACGACGGAGAGGCTATCGATGGCGGCAAGCGCGCGACCGGCAGCGCCCTCGCCCGCCTGCGGGATGGCGGGCGCCCCGAGAGGTCGGCCGAGCCCGCCTGCCAGCCCTTGACCGACGCTGGCGGTCGCCGCTGGCGGGGGAAGTTCCGGCAACGCCCTCAGCCGGCCCGGCGCATCGGGGGCGACCGTCGCGGGCGCAACAGCTCTGCCATCCGGCGCCGCAGCGGCAATGGCCGGGCCGGGATCAGGCGCTTCCGCGCGCGGTGAGACGCCCTCGGCATTCGGCGGAAGCGCTGCGATATCCGCGTCGAGGCCCGGCGCTGTCTGACCCACATCGGCGGTCTGCGGCGGCGCGGGCGGTTCCGGTGGGGCGGCGCCATCCGGCGGCGCATCAGCCACCCTCGGCGCGAAGGCAGGCCGCGGCAAGAAGGTTTCTCCGCGCGCAGGCGGCGCCGCCGATGTCGGCCGCAGAGGGGCCATAAGCAGGACGGGCTCCCGAAAGGCGGGCTCCGTGAGAGCCTCACGCGTCTCCCCGCCGACGCTACCCGCCGCCCCACTGGAGATTGGCGCCGCCGCGGCCAGCGTGAAGCCGGGCTGTAGTCGGGCAAGGCCGCCGTTGGGCCTGGCAGGCTCAGGCAAGGCGGGCGATGCGGCTGGACGAGGTGCCGCTACGCGCCCGTCCGCGTCATCCGCCGTCGCCATGTCGGGCCCGGCGACGGGATCGGCAGGCACGGCGTCTATGACGACCGCCTCTTCCGTAGCCCCCTCCGACGCTGCGTTGCCGCCCGTGACGCGGAGATCGTCACGCTCCCATAGAAGGCCGCCTGTCCCGACGCCGAGAAAGAACGCTAGCAATGCGAGGATCACGCCCGCCGCTGCGATGGAGCCCATTCTGGGCAAGCCGCGCCCGGCCGCCCGCGCCGCTGGCGGCGGCGCCACGATGCGCTCCTTCGCATCGCGCGGTGTCGCGATCATCCGCGCCCGGAGCGTTTCGACGGGCGTGAGCGAGGCCGGCGGGCCGGCGGGCGGGGCGCTGCCATCGAGCCCGGGTGCTGCCGTGATGGCGACGGGCCGGAACCCCCAACCTTCCGCATAGGCCGTCGCCTCGCGCACCGTTAGCGCAAAGGCCGCCGTCACCGGCCGCGCTCGCGCTTCGGCCGCTGCGGCACCGACGGCGATGGCCAGATCCCGCGGGGCCTGTTCAGTCTGCGCGACGACGGCGGCGATCACCGCCTCGAGCCGCCCTGCAGCATCGAGCCCTTCTTCGAGCACGATGCGCAGCCGGATCACATGTTCCTCCGGTAGCCAGAGTTGCACCGTGGGCTGCGCCGCCGCGTCCGGGTCGGCGAGACGCGCCTTCTCGTGCAGCGCCGCGATCCCGGTTGCCTGGCCCGCGTCGTCGAGCGGCGCCTCTGCCCGCTCGCTCCAGGCGCCGGTCCCATCGCGTACCATGAGCACGACGGCCTCTGCCGTGAACCAGAGCGCCAGTCCCGGATCCTGCGCGGTCCCGACGCCGCGTGACGCGCCACGATCCGCCTGACCGTGGCCCGGTCCGCGCCCTTTGCTCGCCTTGTCGCGCGGTCCTCCGCTCACGGCGCCTCTCACGTTCCTTCACGGATGCGCGAGACTAGACCATGGGGCACCCTGCCCACAACGCCGCTTGCGCAAGGCGCGCAGCCCGTGCGATGCAGCCCATGGAGCCACCGGCAGCAGCCCTTTCGGGCGATCGCGCGCTCAGCGGGCGGCCGCCCTGCCGGACCAAGAGAACGGAGACCGTGATGAGCCTCACCCCCCAGCGCCCTGTCCTCGCCGAGACGCTGATGCCCGCCTTCGGCAATGCGGAGGCCGGCCTCTGGCTCCGACGCGCCGCTCTCGTCGCTGCGGGGATCGCCGTGCTGGTGCTCGCCGCGAAAATCCGTGTGCCCTTCTGGCCGGTGCCGATGACGATGCAGACCTTTGCCGTCCTCTCCATCGGTGCGGCCTATGGCGCGCGGCTCGGTGCCATTACGCTCCTCGGCTATCTTGCGCTCGGCGCCATCGGTCTCGACGTCTTCACCTCGTCCTCCGCGGAGAACAGCGGACTTGCCTATATGATGGGCGGTACGGGCGGTTATCTGCTCGGCTTCCTCCTCGCAGCACTCGCTCTCGGAGCGCTGGCCCGGAAGGGGTGGGACCGGAACCCGATGCAGATGGGAATCGCGATGGGGCTCGGTCAGGTGCTGATCTTCCTGCCGGGCGTTCTCTGGCTCGGCTATCTCTTCGCCGATGCCAAGGGCTGGGCATGGGTGGTCGAGGTCGGCGTCACCAACTTCCTCGGCGCCGAGGTGCTGAAGGTCGCGCTCGCCATGCTGCTCTTCCCGGCTATCTGGCGGCTGGTGGGCAGCGCGCGGAGCTGACGCGTTGTCGGAGGGCGGACAGCGCGCCATCTAGGGCGTCATGCTGCCTATCGTCCACCATCCCGACTATCAGGCGCCCCTGCGGGAGGGGCATCGCTTCCCGATGTCCAAATACGGCTATCTGCGAGAGGCGCTGCTCGCACGGGGCCTTATGACGCCTGGGCGCTATTTCGCGCCCGCGCCCGCGACAGCGGGGCAGATCGGCCTCGCGCATGATCGGAGCTATGTCGACCGGGTCTTGGCGCAGACGCTGCGGCCGGAGGAGGTCAGGCGCATCGGCCTGCCTGGGACCGAGCAGGTTGCCAGGCGTGCCCGCCTCTCCGCCGCCGGAACCTACCTCGCAGCCCTTCTCGCGCTCGAGCACGGGCTCGCCGCCAACTCGGCGGGTGGCTCGCATCATGCGGGGCCCGAGGGCGGCGCCGGGTTCTGCGTCTTCAACGATGTGGCCGTCGCGATCCGGAACCTGCTGGCGCAGGGTCATGGCGGGCGGGTGCTGGTGGTCGATTGCGACGTTCACCAGGGGGACGGCACGGCGCGCATCTTCGAGGGCGATGAGCGCGTCTTCACCTTCTCCCTCCACGCCGCCAACAACTATCCGATGCAGAAAGCCCCGTCAGACCTCGACATCGCACTGACGGATGGGACGGGCGACACCGACTATCTCGTAGCGCTCGAGGCGGGGCTGGAGCGTGCGCTCGCCGCCGCCCGGCCGTCCATCGTCTTCTACAACGCCGGCGTCGATATCTGGGAGGGGGACCGTCTCGGCCGTCTCGCCGTGTCGCTGGAGGGGCTGCGCGCGCGGGATGCAGCTGTCCTCACCAGGCTCCGCGCTGCCGGGCTGCCGACGGTCGCGGTCATCGGGGGCGGCTATGGCGACAGCCCCGCGCAGGTGGCGGAGCGGCACACGATTCTCTTCGAGGAAGCGGCGCGTGTCGCGGAGGGGGCGCTCAGCCGAGCAGGATGACATCCTCCTCCGCCGTGCCCATGCCGTCGGCGCGCCCGTCCCAGTTCCAGACAACGACTACCCGGACGCCGTCGACTTCGATCCCGAGGCGGCTGCCGCCCATGTCGTCGACCGTGACCACCGCGTCTGCGCCGAAGCCGCTCAACTCCAGCGTGTCCTCGCCCGCGACGAAGCCGACGATGCGGTCCACCAGGTCGTCGCCAGCCTCGATAACGTAGACGTCCGCGCCGATGCCGCCGATGAGCACGTCACGCCCGTTGCCGCCGACAAGGCGGTCGTTACCCGCGCCGGTCATGATCAGGTCGTCGCCGTCGCCGCCGTTCGCGTTGTCGTCCCCGTCGCCGCCCTTGATCTCGTCGTCTCCTGCGCCGCCGAAGAGGTCATCCGCGCCGCCCGCGCCGTCGAGACGGTCCTTGCCGTCGAACCCGATGATGAGCTCGCGCCCCTCGCCGCCGACGATCTCGTCGCCCTCGTCGGTCCCGCCCACGCGCTCAGATGCGAGCAACGCGTCCCGCTGAACGTAGTCGATCCCGCCCGAGCGCATCAGCACGTCCGACAGCATCGTGGCGCCGAGCTCCAGATCGAGATCCGCATCGCCCGTGCTCCGGCCCTGGTAGAACAGCGGATCGCCGTCGCGCGTGCGGGCGAACTGCTCGGCGTTGATCGCGTTGAAGGTTGGGCCGAGCGCGCCGCCCGGCATCCGGTCCTCCGCCAGGCCGCCCACCCACAGGTCAACCGCGCCGAGCGTCCCGTAAAGGCTGGCCAACGCCTCCGCCAGCGCGGCGTCGCTCGTGATCAGCGAGAAATCGGTGGAGCCTGCCAGCGCCGCCGCATCTAGATCGCCAACCAGCGCATCCCGCGCCTCGAGCCATCCAGGCAGCCCATGATCCCGCCCGCGCAGGACGTTGCGCTCCGGCAGCGAAAAGCCGCTGAGCCCCCCGTCGGGCGTGAAGAGCAGAAAGTTGAGGCTGTCGACGACCTTGGTGTCGAGCTCCTGCGCCCGCGCCTCGAGCGTTCCGCGGAGAAGGGCGGCGGGGCCGATATCCGTCAGCACCGCATCGTTCTCGAAGGTCTGGAAGAGCGAAAGGTCTTGCGCCGCCGTACTCCCGTCCTCCGCAATAAAGCTGAAGCTGTCGGGCACCGAAGTGTGGCCGAAGCGGTAGGCCGCCGTCGAAAACTCGTTCGTGATCTGCGGATCGACCGCCGCGTCGAAGCCGTCATAGGGCGCGAGCGAGCCGGGGGCGAGGAGCAGCGGCAGAAACTCCTCGTAGGTGATCTGCTGGATCAGGATCTCGACCGCCTCGCGCGCCTTCTGGAAGAGCGCCTCGTCATCGAGCGATGGATCCTCCGCCGCGAAACGCCCGGCCCAGTAGTTGTGCTCGTTGACCCAGAGGGTGTGCACGGACGTGAGGCCCGGGTTCTCGTCGGCCCGCACATCGCCGGCTACGAAGCCTTCCTCGCCTGTCTCGAGCCCGATGGTCTCCGCATCCGTGAGGAGGAGGATGCCGTCCCGCTCCGCCCCAGTCTCGAGCCGCCCGGCCTCGAAGCTCCGCAGCGCGGCCTGCCGTCCCGCGTCCGAGCCGTAGACATTGGAGGCATCGATCAGCGGGGTCAGCACATTGGGCTGCTCGCGCGTGCCGTCCTCCAGGGTGTAGTCGGAGCGTACGACGTTGAAGGGCGCATTCGGCCCCTCGAACTTCAGGAACTCCGCGCCCTCGCCGTCCTGTTCGGGCGTCAGGCTGAGGTCGTGATCGAGGAACTGACCCCAGAAGATCCAGAGCGCCGAGCGCCCTGCATCATTGGGCATCTCGATATCGCCCTGCACGAAGATCTCGAACGCGACGGTGGCGGCATTCACGTCGCTCGGCGTCGGCGCACCATCGGGTCCGTAGGCGGGTTCGAGCAAGCGCAAGAGGCTTGCCTCCGGCGTTTCCGCCGGCGTCTGACGATACTCGGTTTCATCCATTGTACACGCTCCCGGCGGCAACTCGGCCGCATACGCTTCGATTCCCCGTTACAATTTATAGTTGATGCGCGCCGATCACGGAAGCGTGTGTTTTGTTACGGCAGCGATGCGTCATGCGCTGTGACGCGGTCAGCCTTTCTGCGGGCGACGCGCCATCGCACGTTTGAGCGCGATGGACCAAACGAGCGTGCCGGTGGCGACGAGACCGATCAGGATCGTGGCGATGGCATTGATCTCGGGCGTGACGCCAAGGCGCACGGCGCTGAAGATCTTCATAGGCAGCGTGGTCGCGCCCGGGCCGGTGGCGAACTGCGCGATGACCAGATCGTCGAGCGAGAGGGTAAAGCTGAGGAGCCACCCTGCGACGATGCCCGGCACGATGAGCGGCAGCGTCACCCGCCGGAAGACCGTGCCTGGCTGGGCGCCGAGATCGGCCGCCGCCTCCTCCACCGACCGGTCGAATCCCGCCAGCCGCGCCTGCACCACCACGGCCACGTAGCACATCGAAAAGGTCGCATGCGCGATGATGAGGGTCACGAAGCCCCGGTCCATCCCGATGGCGATGAAGGTGAGCAGGAGCGAGAGCCCCGTGATCACCTCGGGCATTACCAGGGGTGCGAGCACCATGCCCGTGAAGAGCGTCCGGCCCAGAAACCGCGGCACCCGTGCCAAGGTGAGCCCCGCCATCGTCCCAAGGAAGGTCGCGACGGTGGAGGCGCAGGCCGCCACGACCAGCGACACCCAGAGCGCGTCGAGGAGCTGATCGTTCTGGAGGAGCGCCTCGTACCACCTCAGGGACCAGCCCCCCCAGACGCTGACCAGCTTGGAGGCGTTGAAGGAGTAGATGACGAGGATCACGATCGGCGCGTAGAGAAACGCGAAGCCGAGCGCCATCATGATGCGCAGCGAGATGCCGGGCCCGCGCTTCATACGGCACCGCCGCGCCGGGCATAGCGCTGGAAGATCACGATCGGCACCACGAGGACCAGCAGGAGCAGCACCGCCACTGCGGAGGCGAGCGGCCAGTCGCGGTTGTTGAAGAACTCGGCATAGAGCGTTGAGCCGATCATCTGCGTAGAGGATCCGCCCAGCAGTTCGGGGATCACGAATTCCCCCACTGCCGGGATGAAGACGAGGAAGGATCCCGCCAGAACCCCAGGCAGGCTGAGCGGCAGCGTCACGCGCAGAAAGGTGGTGGCGGGCCGCGCCCCGAGATCGGCCGATGCTTCGAGGAGCGCAGGATCCAGCTTCTCAAGCGTCGCGTAGAGCGGCAGGATCATGAATGGCAGATAGCTGTAGACGATGCCCACATAGACCGCGAACTCGCTGGGATAGAAGAGAAATGGCTCGTCCGTAATCCCGATCCAGATGAGCGCGCCGTTGAGCACGCCCTCGCTCGAAAGGATGCCGATCCACGAGTAGACGCGGATCAGGAACGACGTCCAGAAGGGCAGGATCACGAGCGCGAGAAGCGCCCCCCGCCAGGCCTGCCCGCACCGCGCGATGCCGTAGGCGATCGGGTATCCGATGAAGAGCGCCGCCACGGTGGAGATCGCCGCGATGCGGAGCGAGTTGAGGTATGAGTTCACGTAGAGCGGGTCGTCGAAGAGGAAGGCGTAGTTGTAGAGATCGAGGTTGGTGACATGGTCGATCGCGGCGCCGAAGCTGTCCCATGTCGGTGTGTACGGCGGCATCGCGATGGCCGCCTCACTGAACGAGATCTTCAGGACGATGAGGAATGGCGCCAGGAAAAAGGCCAGGAGCCAGAGAAAGGGAAGGAGGATCGTGATCCGTCTCGTCCAGCCCATTGATCCCTCCCGACACGGCTGCCCACGCTATCGGCGCCACCATCCGATGCAAGAGCCATCGGCACAGGCAATCGTCGCTTTCTGCCTCTTTCCGCGCCCCCGCCAGGGGGCTAGTGTGCCGATAAACCAAGACATGTCGGTCACAGGGAAAGGACTGATTGGATGAAGGCACTTTTGACCGGCGCCGCGCTCGCGGCGCTTATGGCCGTGCCGGCGCTCGGCGCCGAGGGGACCGTCCGTATCTACAACTGGTCGGACTATATCGACGAGGAGATCCTCTCCGAGTTCACCGCCGAGACGGGCATCGAGGTCGTCTACGACGTCTTCGATTCCAACGAGGTTCTGGAGACCAAGCTGCTCGCAGGCGGCACGGGCTACGACATCGTGGTGCCGACCGGCGACTTCCTGCAGCGCCAGATCCAGGCGGGTGTCTTTCAGAAGCTCGACAAGTCCAAGATCCCCAACCTCGCGAACATGTGGGAGCAGATCCGCGCCCGTACCGAGGCTTTCGATCCCGGTCATGACTATTCAGTCAATTACATGTGGGGCACCACGGGCATCGGCTACAATGTCGAGGCGGTGCAGGAGCGGCTCGGCGTCGACACGATCGATAGCTGGGACGTGATCTTCAAGCCCGAGATAATCTCGCAATTCGCCGATTGCGGCGTCTTCGTGCTCGATGCGCCGACCGAGCTGATCCCTGCCGCGCTGAATTATCTGGGCTACGACCCGAACAGCCGGGAGAATGGCGAGATCGAGGAGGCGGCGGCCCTGCTCGAAGGTATCCGCCCGCATGTGACGCAGTTCCACTCCTCACAGTACATCAACGCGCTGGCGAACGGCGATGCGTGCCTTGCGGTCGGTTGGTCGGGCGACGTGCTCCAGGCCCGGGACCGCGCGGCGGAAGCGGATAACGGCATCACGGTCGAGTACGCGATCCCGAAGGAGGGTGCGCTGATGTGGTTTGACCAGATGGCGATCCCGTCCGACGCGCCGAACCCGGAGGCTGCGCACGCCTTCCTCGACTACCTGCAGCGGCCAGAGGTGATCGCCAAGGCGTCGAACTACGTCTACTACGCCAACGGCAACAAGGCCTCGCAGGAGTTTCTGCTGGAGGATGTGATCGGGGATCCCGCGATCTATCCGCCGGAAGAGACCATCAACAACACCTGGACCGCCGTGCCTTATCCGCCAAAGACCCAGCGGGTGGTGACGCGCGCCTGGACACGCATCAAGACCGGCTCCTGATGAGCGAAACGGCGGCGCCGGGCCAGACGGCGGAGCGCCGCCGCCCGCGCAAGGATCACCCGGCCGTTTGCGAGACCCGGCCCTGGCGGGATGCGGAGGCCATCCCGCATCTGCGCGTCGTGGATCTCGTGAAGCGCTTTGGCGACACCGCTGCCATCGACCATGTGTCTCTCGACATCCATGCCGGGGAGTTCTTCGCGCTCCTCGGCCCATCGGGCTGCGGCAAGACCACCCTCCTGCGCATGCTGGCGGGGTTCGAGACGCCGGATGCCGGGCAAATCCTGCTGGACGGAGAGGACCTGAGCCGCATTCCGCCCTTCGAGCGGCCTGTGAACATGATGTTCCAGTCTTATGCGCTCTTCCCGCATATGACCGTTGAGCGGAACATCGCCTTCGGGCTCGAGATGGAAGGGATGGGCAAGGCGGCGCTGAAGGCGCGGGTCGAGGAGATGCTGTCACTGACGCATCTCGAGCGTTTCGCGCGGCGCAAGCCGGACCAGCTATCGGGCGGGCAGCGGCAGCGTGTTGCGCTGGCGCGGGCCTTGGCGAAGAAGCCCAAGCTGCTTCTTCTCGATGAACCCCTCGGTGCGCTCGACCGCAAGCTGCGGGAGGCGACGCAGTTCGAGCTGGTCAACATCCAGGAGGAGCTCGGCCTCACCTTCGTGATCGTGACGCACGACCAGGAGGAGGCGATGACCGTCTCGACGCGCATCGCGGTGATGCGGGAGGGGCAGGTGGCCCAGCTCGGCGAGCCGCGCGAGATCTACGAGAAGCCGGTGAGCCGGTACGTGGCCGAGTTCATCGGGGACGTGAACGTGCTCGAGGGCCGGGTCGAGGGCGGCGTGCTCGATCTCGGCGGCGGGGCGAGACTGCGGGCACGGGGTACGGAGACCCTTTCGGAGGGCGCGGAAGGTGTGGTGGCGATCCGGCCCGAGAAGATTTCGATCGCCCGGGGCGATGCCGAAGGCGACGGTGAGAACCGGATTACTGGCGTAGTCGAGGACATCGCCTATCTCGGTGACGTCTCGATCTACCATGTACGCCTGGCGAGCGGCGGGATCGTGAAGGCGACGCGGACCAATCGGGTGCGTGGCGAGGAAGGCGAGATCACCTGGGAAGAGCCCGTGACGCTTAGCTGGGACACGAGCGCCGGCGTGCTGCTTTCAGCGTAGCGGCGAGGCGCGCGCCCACGGAGCGGCGCGGCTCTGCGGACCGGACATCTCGAGGAGCGGTGCCTGCAGGCGCCCCCGGCGCGCCCAGTTGCCGCCCGCCTCCCGGCAGGGGTGGCGCGGCCCCAGCGGAGGCGCTGTGGAGAGCCTTGGCCAGACCGGAGCGGCGCCATTCAGGCGGCTGTGGCATCGGTGCGCAGGGGTGTCTCAGTCCTGTCCTTCTTTGTGCGCACGAGAGCAGCTTGGGTATCGACGCGATCTGGGCTCGACGGACGGCCTTGCCCGCCGCCCTTTCGGGGCATCGCGATCTTCGGTGCACTGGGCGTCTACGTGGCTCCGTGGTCTTGCCCGATCGCGTGGGCGCACCGAGCCGGCCTATCGTCTGTAACGGCCTCCCGCCAGGTCAGCCCTCCTCTTCTAGCGCGAGCATGCGCAACTCGTTGCGATCCTCCAGCACGCGGATGGCGGCGACGACAGCGGCCTGGGCCTGCTCGCCGTCCTTCCGGCGAACCTTGTCGATCTCGGCCATCTCCCCCCGCAACTGGTCGGCGATGCGCGAGGCGATGTTGGAGAGGATGAATTCGCCCGCCTCCGAGCCGAGATCTTGCGCGACGCGCAGGGCGCGCACCAGCTGATCGCGCTCGGTTTCGCGCACGATCATGGCGACGTCCCGCGGTGCGATGCGCTTCGGGATATCGTCGAAGGTGAACATCTTGCGCCGGATCTCCTCCGCGAATTCGGGCTGGGTGTCCTCGAAATGGCCGAGCACGTTGTCCCGGGTCTCAGCGGTCACGAAGTTCATGATCGCGCCCACGCGCTCGGCCGGATTGCGGCGGGGGGCGGCGTGCATGTTGGCGGCCAGGAAGTCCCGGCTCACCGAAACGCCGATCGCCTCGATCACGTTGGGATCGAGCGACTGGGTGCGCGTGATGCCGAGTACCACTTCGCGCGCACGCTCAGGCTCAAGGCGGTTGAGCACCTTGGCGGCATGCTCGGACGAGAGCTTCGAGAGGATCACGGCCGCGGTTTGGGAGTGCTCACGCGCCAGGAAATCCGCCAGGGCCTCCTCGTTCACCTTGCCGAGCTTCTTCCAGACATTGCTGGTGGAGGGGCTGTCGATATCGTCGAGAAGCCGCGTCAGCAGCCCGTCATTGACGTGGGGCTGCAGCACCTCGCGCGCCCGGCCGACGCCGCCGCGCACGATGGTGTCCTGCTCGCGCAGCGCATCGAGGAACTCGGCGATCACATGGCGCACGATCGCGGGCTCGACGCGGCGCAGGCGCGCCATGGCAGCGGTGAAGGAGCGGAGCGCGCTCTCGTCGAGCATCTCGAGGATCGGTCCCGCAGCCTCCGTGCCAAGCGCACCGATGACGATCGCCGCCTTTTCCGCCCCCGTAAGATCCTGGGTCGGGTTGCTGGGCAGCCGGCTGCGCGCGGCCGTGGCGGCCAAGGCTTCCTCGGCCTCTCGCAAATGCTCGCTCATGAGTAACCCCTGACCAGTGCGCCGGCCACCAGCGACCAGCCATCGGCGACGACGAAGAAGGCAAGCTTAAGCGGTAGCGAGACCACGACCGGCGGCACCATCATCATCCCCATCGACATGAGGATCGACGCCACGACCAGGTCGATGATGACGAAGGGCAGGAACAGCATGAAGCCGATGGTGAAGGCTCGTGCGACCTCGGAGAGCATGAAGGCGGGCACGAGAAGCGAGAGCGGCGCGGTGCGGGCGTCGAGCGTCTCCGCCGCCGGTGCCACGCCCACGGGGCGCCCGGGCGCCACCGCCGCCAGCTCGGCGAGCGTCTCCGCTTCGACGCGCGCGGCCATGAAGCGCCGGAAGGGGACGATGCCGCGCTCGAACGCTGCTTCCGTCTCGACCCGGCCGTCGAGCATAGGGGCGATGGCGTCGTCCCAAGCCTCAGTGAAGACCGGCTCCATCACGAACCAGGTAAGGAAGAGAGCGAGGCTGACGAGGAGCATGTTGGGTGGCGAGGCCTGGAGGCCGAGCCCCTGGCGCAGGATGGAGAGGACCGTGATCATGAACGGAAAGCAAGTGATCATCACGGCGATCCCCGGGGCCAGACTCAGCACCGTGACGATGAGAAAGAGCTGGATGACACGGCCGGAAAGCGTGGCGCCCTCGCCCTCACTCCCCGCCGGAGGCCCGAGGTCGAGCGTCAGGCTCTGCGCGCCGGCGGCGCCTGCCCAGAGCGTGCCGCAGAGGACCGCGCCGCAAAGAACCGCGCAGACGGTGAGCTCGATGGAGACCGCAAATCGTGCAGGTGCCGGCGCAGAGGGCGATGTGCCGTCGCGGGCGAGCGTGCGGGGGGCGCTCGCCGCCCGGTCAGAAGAGATCGCTGACATCGACGACTTCCGTCAGCCGCACACCGAGACGGCCGCCGTCGTCGCCGAGTTCCTCGAGCTCGCCGCGGGCGATGATGCGGTCGCCCACCATGATCTGCACCGGATCGTCGACCCGCGCCGAGAGCGGCAGCACCGTGTCCCGGCGCATCGCAAGAAGCTCGCCGATCACCGGCTGTGCCTGGCCGACCGCGACGACGACGTCGATCGGCACCGAAAAGATTGCCCGGCGATAGGCGCTCTCCGCGAGGTTTTCCTCCGGCAGCGGTGGCTCCTCGACCTCGGGCAACCCGCTCGCGGGCCTCTGCGTGTCATCGATCCCCGGGGCCCGCGCTGCCGGCGTCCCGCCATCGGGCCGCGATTGCTTCGTGGCCTGCGGCGATGCGGGCGGCGCGTCCGGTGGCGATGCCTGGTCGCCAGCGGCGCCGCTGACATCACGGTCCTGAGCGTCGGTGGTCATGCGCGTTCTCCTCGCGTTGAAAGGGAAGGGGGCGCCAGCGCCCCGGGGCCGAGGCGGCGTCGGAGTACCTCCAGGGCTGCGTGCGCCAGCCGGTCGGCTACGATGGTTGCGCCACCGTCAGGCCAGGCGATCCTTGCGCTGCCTGCGGGCAGGGAGGGATCGGCGATCAGGCGGAAGGCAATTTCAGGCGCGCGCGCTTCGAGGGCATCGGCAACCGGCCTCAGCGCGCAGGGCGGGAGCGCGACTTCGACGGTCTCCGCCCGCATTTCGCGCGAGACGGCGTGGCAGGCGGCCGTCACCTCCTCGGCAAAGCCGCTCTGGGCGAGGTTGGGCAGGCAGCTCTCGGCGGCTGCGCCAAAGCACGCTGCGGCATGCCTCTCGGCGCTCTCGCGCATGCTCTCGAGCCGCTGTCCAATGTCGTGCAGCTCCGCCGCGATGCCCTCGAGCACGGCTTCTCCACCGGAACTTTCTTCGGCGGGCTCGTGAGGAGCGTCGCCCGTAGGGTCCGAGGATCTGGGCAGGTCGGAAGCGGTGGCGGCATGGTCTTGCGGTGCCGCAGCATCGGTCCGTTCCAATGCTTCGGCATCCACAGTATCGGTGCCCATCGCGTCGGGATGCCGGACCCTGTCGGCTGTCCGCTGGCGATCGGCGATGCGGGCGCCACCCGATATCGCCGCGGCCTTCCCGCCTGCCAGCGCCGAACGCCCCGGCGCCGCAGCGTTCTCTGCGACCGAAGGCGCCCCGGCCAACCAGTCAGGCAGGCGCGCCGGGCGCGAGGGGGTGGAGGCCGGATGGCGTTTGCCGTCTCTCCCGTCCTGCGCGATGGTGCCGTGGCCCGGTCGCAGTCCGCCGCGGAAGGTCATGCCGCCTCCTCGTCGCCATGGTCGAGCCAGTCGCGCAGTGTCGAAGCGCTCTGCTCGGGGAACTGGTTGACGGCTGCACGCAGCGTCTCCCGGTCGGGCAGGTTGAATAGGGCGTCCTCGAAGCCTTCCGCCGACGCGGCCGGCCCGTCGAGCGCCACGGCCGCCCCGCTATCCCCGTCCTGCGCGAGCGGGATTGCCCCAGCGTCCTCGCCCTCGGCCAGGAGCGGGTACTCGGGCTGGCGCGGTCGGAGGAGAAGCGGCCGCAGCACGGTGAAGACGATCACCAGCACGACCGCCGCAAGCACCAGCATCTGTAGGATCGCGAAGGCGTTCCGCTCGAAGAACCGCTCCGCCGCGCCGCTTTCGGCCAGGGTCCCGAGTTCCGCCGGCGGCTGGAAGGCCATGCTCTCGACGGTCACCACATCGCCCCGCGCCTCATCGAAGCCAACGGCGGCGCGGACAAGGGCGCGGAGCGCTTCGAGCTCTTCTTCCGGGCGGGGTTGCCAATCGGTCGTGCCGTCGTCGCGCGCTGTCCTGATGCCGTCGACCAGCACCGCGACGCTCAGCCTGCGCACGGAGCCGGGGCTCGTGATCCGCTCGCGGCGGGTCTCGTCATAATCGAAGTTCGAGCGTTCGCGGCTCTCCGTGCGCGTAGCGCTGCGCTCGCCACCGGCGGCCCCTTCGCCGTCCGGCAGGTTGCTGGCCACGGTGACGGAAGGATCGCCACCGCGACTTTCGTCCGCGATCTCCTCGGTATCGCTGTGCACCACCACACGGCTATCCGGATCGAGCCGCCGCTCGCTCAGGGTCTCCGCCGTCCGCTCGAGTTCCACGCTGACGCTCACGCGTGCCTTGTCCGCCCCGACGCGGGCAGCCAGCAGCGCCTCGATCTCCTCGCGCAGCTTCTCCTCCCGCGCGGCGGCGGCGCCGCTTAGCGCAATGGCGGGGGTCTCGCTTCCCGGTGCGAGAATCACGCCGCTGGCGCTGTCGATCACCGCCACCTGCTCGGGCGCTAGCCCGGGTACGGCGAGTGCCACCAGATAGCGAAAGCCGCTTGCGGCCTGCACCGGCAGCACGCCGCCCGCGCGCGTCACCGTGACACTGGCGCTCGGCGGTGCGGGTTCGCGGGCGAAGCCCTGGCGGCCCGGCGGCGCGATATGCACCCGCGCGGCGCGTACGGCGGGGCTCGCCGCTATCGTGCGCGCAAGCTCTCCCTCCTTGGCGCGCCAGAAGGCGGCATTGAACATATCCGTGGTCGTCGAGAAGCCGGAGATGCCATCGAGAAGCTCATAGCCCGCCTGGCCCTGTTGCGGCATACCATCTCGCGCAAGCGCCAGGCGCACGCGGTCCCGCTCAGCCTCCGCCACGCGGATGGCATTGCCCGCAAGTTCGTAGGGCACACCCATCTGCTCGAGCGCGCCGACGACCTCGCCCGCAGCCGAAGGCTCGAGCCCCGAATAGAGCAGCGCCATGCCGGGCCGTGCCGCAAACTGCCCGATGGCCAGCACGCCGCCGAGCGCCAGCAGCGTGGCCCCGATCAGCATCACCCTGCGTCGCAGGTCCAGCGCGCGCCATGTGGCGAGAAGACTATCCATTCGATTGGGCGCCCATCCTCGGCGAATCCGGTTCTCCGGTCCGCCCCCTCTATCGGCCAGTTGGGCTTTAGCCGGAGTTAAGGGCTTCGGCGTTATGCACAGCGGGCCGGCAGCAAGGCCGGTCATGGTTTCGGCAGGGGCGGGCGGTCAGTGGCCAACGCGGTGGCAGAAGCAAGCGGTGCGCAAGGGGCGGCCACGGGGACGGGCCCTGGTGGCGGCGCGAAGAGCGCTGCGGACGCGGCGGGCGGCAGGCGGCGCGGCCTTCTCGGCATCCTGCTGCCGTTGATCCTCGCGCCCTTGCTGGGTGCGGCCGGATACTTCGCGGTGGATGGCGGTCACGTGCTCGGGCCGATCGAGGGTGCCTCGGCGCTCCTTGCGCCGTCACCCCCCGGCACCGAAGGTCCGGCGCCGGTTGCCTATGTGCCGTTGCCTCGGCTCACCATCTCGCTCGGCCCATCAGCTGCTGCGCGCCATCTCCGCGTGACCGTGACGCTGGAGGTCGAGCCAGGCACGGAGGCGGCGGTGACCGAGGTGTCACCGCGCCTGATCGCAGCGTTAACGCGCTTTCTGCGCGCGGTCGACGAACGTGATTTCGAGCAGCCGGCCTTGATGGCCCGTCTGCAGGAGCAGTTGCTCCGCCGGCTCGAGTTCAACGCGCCGCCTGGGGCGCTGCGGGCCGTTCTCTTCCAGGAATTCCTGCTCAACTGAGGGCGCATGATGGACGGGATGGGATTGCAGCTGATCGCCGACGGGCTCCTGATCGCGACCGCCCTTGCTGCGGCGATCTATTGTGCGGTGCTCTCGCGCAGGCTTCGCCGGCTTGCCAGCACCGGGGACGGGATCGGTGGCCAGATCGCCGCGCTGAACGGCGCGGTGGAGGAGACGAAGGCGGCACTCACGACCGCGCAGGAGCGGATCGACGCTCTCCGCAACCAGTCCGGCAACGCGAGCGAACGGGTGCGGCGCGAAATGGCGCAGGCCCGCATGCTGGCGGAGGAGCTCTCAGCCGCCGGGGAGGAGGCGCGCGGGCTCCTCGACAAGCTCTATGCCGCCGAACCGGCGACCATCGTCCGCGAAGCCAATGATGTCGCAGCCGGCGCGCCGTCGGGTTCGATCGGTGACGCCAGGAAGATCGTGGAGGAGGAAGCTTTGGAGGAGTTCGCCTTTGTCGGTGTCGGCGATGATCCCGGCTTGGCCGGGATCGCGGATGCTTCCCCTGGTGGCGCCGCATCGGCGGGCAGTTTCGCCGCAGCCACGAACGGGGGCATAGCGGAGGACGAGGCGGATCTCGATGCCGCCTTCGAGGTGGCGGAGCAGGAGAGCTACAGCTTCGGCGCAGCGCCGGAACTTGCGTCGGAGAGCGAAGGCGCCCGCGGGGCCGGACGGAAGGGCCGCCCTGCGTCACGAGATGCAGCACGCGAGGGCAAGAACACCGCGGAGCCGATGCGCCCCGGTGGCGGCGGCGATGACGACGCGGCGGCGAAGAACGGCCCTGAAGATTCGCCGCCCGCGGTTGTTGCCGCCTCATCAGGCGGCAGCGGCCGACCCCTCCGTCTTCAGCGCATGGCGTTTTGATGCGGACGCGGCAGATGCGGACCGGCGCCCTGGCCGTTCTGGCCACATGTTTCGCCCTCTCCGCGGTACTCAGAGCGGGGGACGTCCTTGCGGAGCTGGCGACACGGCCCGACCTCGCGGCGGCGACAGAGGGATATCTCAAGCGTCTCGAGCCCGGTCTTCAG
>JBCCDG010000024.1:0-40165 GCA_039030915.1 Pseudomonadota bacterium
ACTTCCGCGATCGCCTGCGCCCGCGCCTCCGGAGCGAGCGCCGGCACGCCGTCCGCCAGCAGCTCCGGCGCCATCGCAGCGCGGCTCGCCGCAGGGACATCCGGGAGATGCTCGAGAAGGAGATGGACGGCCGTGCCGTAGAGCAGTGCAGCGTCACGCTCACGCCCCGGCGCCCGCTGTGCCGCCAAGTCCCCGCCGAAAGCCGGCGCACCCGGATCCGGCGCGCCGGTCGCCTCCTCGGCATGCGCGGCACCCTCCTCCGGCGCCAGGGCCGACGGCGTGATGCGAAGGCGACGGGGCTCCTCCGCCGCACGGTCAAGCCACGGTGGCCCCGCCGGTGGCGCCGTCTCGGTGAGATCGAGCTGGCCCGCGGGGTGCATCGACGCATCCATGGCGCGACGCGACGGGTCCACCCCGATGCGCCAAGCGGCGGGCACGCCCTCCGGCGCGGGCACGGCGCGGCAGTCGGGGCTCGCCTTCACCGCGGCCTCGAGCATCCTGTACCATCGTACGGCTGCGGCGGCAGGCTTGCTGCCGAGCGGCGCGGCAGGATCGGGTACGATGCCCTTCGACTTGCCCGAGCCACTCTCCCCCTCGTCCTCTTGCCCGCTCGCCTTTCCCGCACCGCAGAGCAGGAGGCGCGTCTCCGCCCGCGTCAGCGCCACGTAGAGCAGGCGCTTGAACTCCGCCGTCTCCCGGGCCCGCGCGGCCTCCCGCGCCTTGGCTGCCAGCGCATCGTCGCGCGCCTGCGCCTCGGCCCAGAGCATCAGCGGCGGCGCATTGCCCTCGGCGCGCAGCGGCAGGAGGGTCGGCCGCCCACCGCCACCGCCCCCCGGCGCCGACAGCGTGTCCGGCAGGATGACGATGGGCGCCTCGAGCCCCTTGGCGCCATGCACGGTCATGACCCGCACCTCACCGCTGGCATCGCCCATCTGCCGCTTGACCTCGAGCCCCCCTCCCTCGATCCAGGCGATGAAGCCCGCGAGGCTCGGCGTTCCCTCCGCCTCGTAGTCGAGCGCCTGGACCAGAAGCTCGTCAATCGCGTCCTCCGCCTCCCCGCCGAGCCGGGCAAGCAGACGCGCCCGCCCGTCGTGACGCACGAGGATGCGTTCCAGAAGCTCATAGGGCCGCGCATAGTCCGCCGCACCTGCCAGATCCTCGAAGAGCGCGGCACTTCGCGGATGGGTTGCCCGCGCCGCCAGCAACCGACGCCAAAGCGGCTCCCCCTTCGCGCGACCATGAGCGAGGGCGAAGAGCGCCTCCTCCGACGCATCGCCCAGAGGCGAGCGGAGAAGCGCCGCCAGCGCCAGATCGTCATGCCGGAAGGCCGCGACCTTGAGCGCGGCGAGGAGATCCTGCACCGCCAGTTCCTCGGCCAGCACGATCCGGTCCGCCCCCGCGACCGGTACGCCCTCCGCCTTCAGCCGCCGGACGAGCGTGTGGAAGAGAAGACCGCGCCGGCGCACGAGGATCAGGATGTCATCCGGCTTGACCGCGCATCCTGGCTTGTCGTCGCGCGCGGGCAGCATGTCCTCGGCCGTCATGCGAGCCACCTCGCGGGCGAGGAGATGGGCGAGACGGATCTCGGCACGGCCTGGATGGGGCCGGTCGACCGGCTCCCACCACTCGGTCTCCTTCTCCGCTTTCTCGCTCGGCACCGCCTCCCAGAAATCGACGGTCGCGGGCACCGTCGCATGATGCGCCACATGCCGCGGCGCGGCCCCGCCAGCGACCAGTCCGGCCGCGGCCGGCCCCCCGAAGACCCGGTCGACGAAATCGAGAATGCCGGGGGCCGATCGAAAGGAGCGCTCGAGCGCAGGTTCCGCCAGCCCGCCATGCGGCGTGAACCGCTCTCGGAATGTCGCCCGCATCTCGGCGAATACCGCAGGGTCCGCACCCTGGAAGGAATAGATCGACTGCTTCTCGTCCCCGACGGCAAAGAGCGTACGCCCCGCGCCCCGAGCGCCTTCACCGGCATGGAACTCCGCCGCGATGGCGTCGATCACCTGCCACTGCTCCGGGCTCGTATCCTGCGCCTCGTCGACGAGGATGTGCTCGATCCCGCCATCGAGCTTCCAGAGCACCCAGGGCGCGAGGCCGGGCGCGGTCAGGAGCTGCGCCGCCCGGCCCACCAGATCGGCGAAGTCGAGCACGCCCCCCGCCTCCTTGGCGGCGCCGTAACGCATGAGCCAATCCGCCGCGAAGGCATTGAGATCGCCCGCCCGCGCCGCCACCCGCGCGGTCGCGATCCGCGCCAGCGCATCCAGGACGCCATACGCTGCCTCGGCTGTTCGATCTTGCAATCCAGGGCAGGCCTTCTCCCCGCCCTTGGTGACGAGCCGCCCCGGCTCCTTCGCCTTCAGCCCGCCAGCCTCGCCACCCGTCGTGATGAGCGCGCTCTGGAGCGCCTCGACCGCCTCCTCGAGCTGCCCGTCCCGATAGCGCGTTGCGGCCTCCAGCAGCTTCGTGGCCGCCTTCTTTCCATTCTCGCCGGCATGCGCCGAGAGATCGCCCGCGAGCGTCGAGAGCAGGGGCCAGTCCAGGGCCGCCAGCGCATCGCGAAGGGCCGCCTCCTCCCCCGCCAACGCGATCGCCGGGAAATGGGCGGCCAACCTCTCCGGCACGGCTTCGGGCGTCGCGGGGAAGAGATCGCGCTGGCTCGAAACGGCGGCCTGCAGCGCGCCGAGCGCATGCTCGCCCGTGCGCGCCGCCAACCGGTCGATCACATCGCTCTGCCCTGTCGCGGCGGCGCGCCCCTGTGCTGAGGAGACCTCGCGGCCGAGGAGGGTCTGGCGGCGGTCGTCGGCCACGCGGAACCTGGGCGAGACGCCGGCCTCGAGCGGAAAGCGACGGAGAAGCTGCTCGCAGAAGGCGTGGATCGTTTGGATACGCAGGCCCCCCGGCGTCTCCAGCGCCTGCGCGAAGAGCCGCCGCGCCTTGACCAGCCGTTCGGCGGAGGGCGGGGCCGCGGCTCCCGTCAGCGCCTGGAGCGCCCGAGCCAGCGCCTCGTCCTCCGCCATCGACCAGCCGCCGAGAAGCTTGAAGAGCCGGCCCTGCATCTCCGCCGCCGCGGCCTTGGTGTAGGTGAGGCAGAGGATGCGCTCGGGCCGACTGCCCGCGAGCAGCAGCCGGGCGACCCGGTGCGTCAGCACCCGCGTCTTGCCGGAGCCCGCATTGGCCCCGACCCACGCGGCGCGGTCCGGGTCGGCCGCGAGACGCTGCTCTGGCGTCGGTCCCTCAGCCATCCCGCCCCTCCCACTCGCCGCGGCGCGCGAGATGGTCATAGTCCCCCACCGTCGCCTCCCGCTCCGTCGCGCGGCGCGAGAGGTATCCACGCTCGGGCGCCATGTAGTGGGCGAGAAGTGTGCACAGCCGCTCGCGATAGGTCTCGAGCGCTGCGGCATCCAGCGGCTCCCTGGGCGCGGTCGAGCGCCCGTTCGCAAGGCCGATATAGGCGCCGGGCGCAGGCGGCAGCGGCGGCAGGCCCTCGAACGCGCCCTCCGCCAGCATCAGCGCCTGAAGATGGAGCTGATGCTGGAAGATCCCGATCTGGCTCTGGCTCGGCGGCGTGGACTTGTAGTCGTAGACGCTGCCGGTCCCGTCCGCCCGTCGGTCGATCCGGTCGGCCCGCGCGGTCAGCGTGATCTGCCGCCCCTCCACCGGGAACGACAGCGCGCCCGCCGCCTCGAGCGCCCAGCCCGCTACGCCCTCGCGCCGCACGACCTCGTCCGCCGCGATCTTCTCGGCCAGCGTCGCGACGCGGGCACGCCAGAAGCGCGCTTCGGCCGGCTCGGCGAGGCTCGCATCGATCACCGCCTCCCCGATGGCAACGAGCCGTGCCGCCTCCGCCGCCGCGTCCACCGGGCCCGGCGCCGCCCCTGCCATGAAGCGCTCCATGACGAGATGCAGCACCGTCCCGCGATCCCGCGCATCAGGCACGGCACCAAGTGGCTCGAGCGGGCGCAGACCCAGGACCCGGCGGGCATAAACGGCATAGGGGTCACGGATCAGCCGCTCGATGTCGGAGGCCGAGAGGTGACGGGGCCGCGCCTCGACGGCCGGCGTGGGCGAAGGGCGCCACGCGGGCGCGAGCTGCGGGTCGGCGGGATCGGCGGGCCGGTCGAGGAGCGGCAGCCGCTCGAGGATCTGACGGCCCCGCTCGCGCATCTCCTCGAGCGCCTCCGCATCCGTACCGCCCAGAAGCGTCTCGAGGCGGAGAAGCCAGCGCGACGGTACCGTCGGCTCACCGCCCGACCGGCTTGCGCGGCTCAGGATCACCTCCGGCCTGCAGGCGGCCTGCAGGAAGTCATGCGCCGAGAGGCCGACCGCCCGTTCCGGCAAGGCGAGGCCGAGGGCCACGCGCATCTGCCGGGTCAGCCACGGTCCCGGATCGGGAAGCGCGGGCCAGGCGCCCTCGTTCAGCCCCGCAAGGATTGTGAGATCCGCCGCCGCCGTTCGCGCCTCCATCGTTCCCCAGATGGCCACCCTCGGATGCGGACGGCCTGCGTCGGGCCGTATCGTCTCCGCGCGCAGAAGCCCATCGAGCAGCGCTGCATAGGTGTTCGCGCCCATCGCGGCGCCACCATCCTCCGCCGCGGCCTCCAGCCCATCGAGAACCCGTCTGAGCGCGCCTGCGTCGGCACCCGCGGCCATCGGATCGGCGGCCTCCACCGGTTCGTCCCCTTCCGCCTCTTCCGCCACCGCGTTCTCGACCGGCCCGCGTGCGAGCGCCTCGGCCGCCCTACGATGCGCGGCGAGGGTCGTGGCGAGCGGCGAGGATGCCTGAAGAGCGTGGGCGAGCGGCAGGAGCGCCGCCTCGAGGCGCGCGAGCCAGGCCACCGGATCCGCGCCCTCCTCGTCCGCCGGGATGGGCGCATCCACTTGCGCGGTACCCGCTTCTGCCTGCGATCCGCGGTCATCCGCCGGCCAGAGCGGCAGCAGGGCACCCTCCGGCGCCTTCGCTCCCCGTTCGCGCAGCACCCGGCGCTCATAGGCCGCCGCCAGGCGCCGATGCATCACGCGCGTCAGCCCAAGCCGGCAGAAGGGATGACCTATAAGCGCCGCCAGCGTCACGGCGTCGTCCGGCTGCCGCGCGGCCTCCAGCACCAGCGAGAAGAAAAGCGCGGGCGGCGTCAGCGCCAGCGGCCGGCCGAGGCTGTCGTCGGGCAGCACGCCGAAGCGGTCGAGCTCCGCCGTCACCCGCCGCGCGAGCGCCGCGTCGCGCGTGACGATGGCGATGCGCCGCCCCGGTTCGGCCAGCGCCTCGCGGACGGCGAGCGCGATGGCCGCGGCCTCGGCTCGCGGATGCGGAGCTTCGAGGAGCTTCATGCCCGCCGTCGCTCTGGGCGCCAGGGCCGCGATCTCCCCGCGCGCACCGGCCCAAGCATCTGTCACCGGGGCGGGGCGCAGTGCCTCGCCCATCAGCCTGCGCCGCGCCGCTCCCCCGCCTCCCACATCGCCCTCAGGCTCCGGACACCACGGCTCCACATCCGCCGGACCGATCCCGAGGCGCGCGAAGAGCGGCTGAAAGGGGCCGAACGGGTGGTCGGCGCCTGACGCTTCCCAGACCGACGCGGACACCGAAGGCTCGAAGCCCGGCAGCACCAGCGCGCCCTGCCCAAGCCGCGCGACGGCGGCCATCAGCGCTGCGGTCCCCGGCCGGGAGCCGGTGGAACCGGCCACGATCAGCGGCCGCTGCGGCGGTGTCTCCTGCCACGCCGCCAGCAACCGGTCGATGGCCGCGCGCTGGCGTGCCGCCGGGTCGAGCGCCCCCGGCATCATCGCCTCGCGCAGCGCCGGCCAGTGGGCGCGCACGATATCGAGGAACCCGAGCGCCGCCTGCCAATGCGCGGCCAGCGTCTCGGTCGGCGCCCCACCGCCAGCCTCCGCCGCCGTGGCCGCCGCCAGCGCACCCTCGAGGCTCCCGGTCCCGATGCCGGCCTCGTCGAGCGTGTCGACCAGTTCCGCGAGGCTCGCTGCGAGATCCGGCGCCGCGGCGGCCGGCAGCCCGCTGTCGCGCCGCGCGATCCAGGCCTCGGTCAGCTCGATGAGGGTCAGGTGCCGGCGGAGGGGATCGGTCGCAGGCCCGAGCGGTGCCGCGCCCAGCGCCCCCGCCCGGCTCGGCAACGCCTCGAGAAGCGAGAGCCTCGGCAGGAAACCGAGCCCATCCGCCGCCAGTGCCTCCTCCAGCGTGCGTGCCGCGCGGCGGGTGTTGACCAGCACCTCGATGCCGAGCGGCGCCTCGGGTGCCAGAGCCCCCAGCCTCGCGCGCAGGCCTGCGGCAAAGCCTGCCGCATAGTCGACCCCCGGCGGCAGGGCGAAGACGCGCGGCCCCTCAGCCGGCTTAAAGAGCGTCAGCGCCGGGCCCATGCGGCAAGCGCCTCCTCCGCCTCGGCAATCCCGGCGGGCGTGCCCACATCGCACCACGCGCCGACCGGCGCCCCGGTCCCCGGCCCCACCGGCCAGGCAATCGCGGCGAGCCGGCCCTCCGCCAGCAGCCGGTCCCACACCGCGTTCATGGAGAAGGCCGGCGTCTCCGACGCGATCCCGGCGGCGATGTCACGCGCCCGCGGACCGACGATCTGCGCGCCGGTGTAGACAAAGGGCGCCCCCCCCCGGGCGCCACGCCGGCCCGGCGCCGCGGGTGCCGCGCCCTCCGCGAGGAAGAAGTCGCCAGGCCGCGTGTAGCCCCTCGCCGCGGCGCGCGGGACGAGCAGCATCAGCAAATCCGCCCAGCCCGCCGCCGCCGGCCAGGCATCGATCAGGCAGGGCAGCGGCTCCGGCCCAGCAAAGACGGCATCGGAGTTGAGGACCGCGACGGCCCCTTCCCCAAGCACCCCGACCGCCGCCGCCAGCGCGCCGCCGGTGTCGAGCAGCGCGGCCCGCTCGTCGGACAGATCCACCTTCGGCGGCCCATGCCGGCCCTCGAGATGCGCCTCCAGCATCGGCGCGAAGTGGTGGAGATTGACGACGGCGCGGGGCAGCGCCGCCGCCACCCGGTCGAGCGCATGATCCACCAGCGCCCGGCCCGCAACGGGTACCAGTGCCTTCGGAATCCGCTCGGTCAGCGGGCGCATCCGCGTGCCGAGCCCGGCGGAGAGCACCAGCGCAGCCCGCGGCATATCTGCATCCCGGCGCCCGCCGGCGCCGTCCTGCGGTGGCGACCCGCTCACAGCGGCGCGCTCCCCGCGCCCGCGACATCGCCATCTGCCATGCCACACCCGGCCCTCGCAGCAAGGCGTTCGAGCGCCGCGGCCTCCGGTGCGGGCAGGCGCTCCACGACGAAACGGCGAAGCGGGGCCAGTCCGGGCGCGGCCAGGTCACGCTCCAGATGCGCCCAGACCCGCGGGATCAGCGTGAGGTAGCGCGGCTTGGCGTCCCTGAGGCATAGCCGGGCGAAGATCCCGACGATCTTGAGGTTTCGCTGCGCGCCGAGCGCGGCGTACGCGGCCCGAAACGCCGCCGCATCCGCGCCGCTAAGGCCACGCCGCTCCAGATAGCGTGCCAGCATCGCCTCCCGCAGCGCCGCACTCGTGTCCCGCCGCGCATCCTCGAGGAGCGAGACGAGATCATAGGCCGGATGGCCGAGGAGCGCGTCCTGGTAATCGAGAAGCCCGACCCGCGCCGCGCCAGCACGCTCCGGCAGCCAGAGCAGGTTCTCCGCGTGATAGTCCCGGAGCACCGTCACACGGCCTTGAGCATTCCCCGCTACAAGCGCCGGTGCCAGCGCCGCCTGCAGCAGCGCATCATACTCGGCCAGCGCGTCGGCTCCGAAACCGACGCCGAGCCCTGCCGCCCACCAGTCCGGCGCAAGCCGCGCTTCGCGCAGAAGCACCGTATCGCCATAGGGCTCCGTGCCGACGGGCGCCTCCCCCTCCGGCAGCGCCGCGAGGAGGTCGACCGCCGCGGCATAGAGGATCTCCTCCATCCCCGCGCCACCGCCCCCCCGCGCCGTCGACAACACCCGGGCGAAGAGCGCGTCGCCGAGGTCCTCGAGGAGGACGAACCCCGCCTCGAGATCGGCGGCCAGCACCTCCGGTGCCGAGAGCCCACGAGCGCGGAGCCAGTCCGTGACGGTCACGAAGAACGCCATGCTCTCATTGGCAGGGCGCGGTGCGTCCATCAGCACCATCCGCGCGCCGCGATCTTCCACGCGGAAGTAGCGCCTGGCCGAAGCGTCCCCGGCAAGCGGGCTGAGCGCGGCGGCAGCATGACCGGCCGCTGCCAGAAAGGCCGCGATCTCCGGCCGCGGCACACCCGTGGTGACAGCCCCGGCCGATATCGCGTGCCCCTCGGCAGTCATGGGGCCGCCCCGACCAGCCGTGGCCAGGGACCAAGCGCGCGGATCGTGGCGCAGCGGCGGTCCGGCGCCTCGCCGGCCTCGTCGGCCGCCAGGGCGATTTCCAGCCGCCGCTGGGGCAGTACGTCCAGCCGGTCGGGCCATTCCACGATGGCGACCGCATCCTCGAAAGCCTCCTCGAGGCCAAGCTCCGCAAGCTCCGACGCGTCGCCCAGCCGATAGAGGTCCGCGTGCCAGAGGGCAGGCGCGGCAGCGGGCTCGTAGACATTCACGATCGTGTAGCTCGGCGAGGGCACCTCGGCCTCAGGCGTGTCCAGATAGGCCCGGACGGCGGCGCGGGCGAGCACGGACTTACCCGCGCCGAGAGGGCCGGCTAGCATTACCGCGTCACCCGCCCCGAGCCGCTCGCCGAGCGCCCGCCCCAGCGCGACCGTCGCCGCTTCCTCCGGCAGATCCAGCGGCACGGGCTGGCCCGGTGCGGCGGCTGCCGCCGCAAGGGCGCCGTGCGGGGGCGCGGCGTTCGCGCCGACGCCGCCCGCCGCATTGCGGGGTGTCGAACCGCCCGGGCCGGCTCCTGCGGCGTTTGCCCACCAGGCTGCTGGCTGCTTGTTCGTCGTCATCGCGCGTCCCATCCGCCGTCCCTGCCGAGCGATATCGAAGCGCGGCGGCGCCCGCCAGTGGTCCCGGAAAATACCCGTATGGGACAGCATGACGCCGAAGGGGGTGCGCCTGCCAGCACTCGGGCGTTGCGATGGCTTCAGGAACCGATGCTCCCTGCGCGTCGCCGCTCGGCATGCCTGGCCGCGTCCCTGTCGTCGGGCGCGTCTTCGGCATTGCAATCTTCCGGGGTGCCTGCGTCCTCCTCCGCGCCGTGCCCGGCCGTGTCGGCAGCCGCAGGCTTGGAAGGGGCGTCGGTCAGGCCGGTGGCAGTATCGGCCGCAGGCGCCGTCGCCGCTCCGGGCGCAGGCTTCGGCTCGGCGATCAGTGCCGCGAAACCGGCCGAGGGTGCGCCGCTGGGCATGGGCATGGCAGCCGCGTCCAACGCACGGCCCTCCGCCGCAACGCCCTCGCGGCCGAGCGCGCCATCCTCCGCCAGGAGGTCTTCGACGTGAACGGGGAAGATCGCGAGGCAGCGGCGATCCCCCTCCCCGCGCTCGTCGGCGCCGTAGCTGAAGCTGCCCCCTTCGCCCTCGATCATCCGCCGCGTCAGGGCGAGCGCCGCATCGCCGGTGCCGTCCGCGCTCGCGCCCGCGGCACCCTGCGTCGCACCCGAGCGCTCATGCTCCGTCGCTACGACGGCGATCCGCTCGAGCCCGTCCATCTCCTCCTGGATCTCGGCGGAGAGACTTACGCTGCCGCCCGGCGCCGTGCGCTGGATCGCGCCGGCGGCCATGCTGAAGACGATCTGCCGCAGCTTCTCCGGCCCACAGGCCGGGCGCAGCGTCCCCTCCGGCAGCCGCGCGACGAGCCCCACGCCCGCCTCCGCCGCCCGCTTCTGGAGGAGCGCGCGCGTGAGCTCCAGCGTCTCCGCCAGCGGCGGTGCGAGATCGCTTTCCGGCCGTGCACCAGGGCGAAGAGCGGCCAGATCCGTCACCTCGTCGATGGTGTCGAGAAGCTGTCCCGATGCCTCGAGGATGCCCGATGCGTATTCGCGCTGACGGTCCGAAAGCTGGCCGAAGCGCGGGTCGGACAGGAGCTGGCCGAAGCCGAAGATGGTGTTGAGCGGCGTGCGCAGGCGGTGGCTGATCTGGTCGAGAACAGCGGTGCGCATTTCCTCCGCCGCTTCCAGCGCGTCGTTGCGCTCCCGCAGTGCCTCGGCGATGCGCTCGCTGTCTGTCACATCGGCGGCAACGAGCATCGTGCCCCCGCCGGGCAGGGGCGCGACCCGCAGGCGCAGCCGTCTGTTGGAGCCGAGCGTGAGCGCCGCGGTGAAGGGCTCGCGCGCATCGGCGGCGGTAATGAATGCGGCCACATCCTCCCAGGGTTTCGCCTCGACCGTCAGGCCCGCGCAGATCGCCATGACCTCGCGCGCATGCCCCCCGGGCTGAACCGTGCTCGGATCCGTGCCGAAGATCTCGTGGAACGCCTCGTTGACGATCTGGAGCTTGCCGTTCGTGCCGAACACCACCAGCGCTTCGTGCAACCGATCGAGCGTCGCCTCCTGCAGGTCGATCGACTGGCGGTAGCGCTGCTCGAGCCGCACGCGGTCGGAGATGTCATCGAAGACAAAGGCGAGGCTGCCATGCGGATGCGGCCGGGCGATCACCTTGATGTTGGCCCCGTCCGCAAGGTGCCAGACCTCGTCGAAATCCACGCGCTCCGGATTGTCGAAGAGCGAGAGCAGCCGCTCGCGCCAGGCATGGAAGTCGATGAATTCCGGTATGCGCCGCTTTGTGCGTAGCGCATCAATCGCGTCGCGCAGGCTCGGCCGGTTGGCGAGCCAGGCCGGGTCGAGCTGCAGCATCTGCGCAAAGGCGGGATTGAAGAGCACGAGCTTCTGGTTCCGGTCGAAGATGGCGAGGCCCGCGGTCAGATGCGCGAAGGTTTCCGTCATCGTCTGCACGAACCGGCTCAGTGTACGCTCCGCTTGAGCGGCCACCGTCGCATCCGTCGCGATGCCGGTGGCGGAGCCGTCGGCCGCGAAGACCTCGATGACCTGGAGCGGCAGAGGCTCGATCGCGCCGGCGGGCAGGATCTCGACGCGGCTCCGGATCACGCCGTTCTCGTCCGCCCCCGCATCGCCGGGCCGCGCGCGCACCAGCGCCACGGTCTGTTGCGCCGTCACGCTGCCGTCGCGCGTGTTCACGCAGCCGGAGGACCAGATCATCTCCCCCTCCCGCCCGCGATGCCAGGCGATGGCGCTGCCGGTGTTGAGGAGGTTGAGAATCGTGCGCCGCTCGTACCAGCCGGCCTCCAGCGCCCGCTCTCGCACGGCGATGCGCGCCTCGGATTTCCTGAGCTCCGTGACCGCCAGCGTCGCGTCGCGGAGCGCGAAGAGAAGCTCGCCGCCCCGCGGACGGCCGCTCAGCTCCCACGGCCTCCCATCGTTGTCGGTGACGAGGAGACGCATGGGGCGGCCGCTTCGCACGAGATCGCCGAGCGCGGCCAACGCCTCCTCCCGCCCGTCGTCGAGCAGCGCTTCGAGGAGCGCGTCCACGCGCCCGCCACGCTCTGCCCCCGGTAGCGCCTCGGCATCGTGGGAGAGGTCGATGATCCGATATTCCTCCGCCCGGATCAGGACGCCGTCCACCAGCGCCTCATGCGCATCGAGCGCCGCTTCGACCCGGCGCAAGCGCGCAATCATGAGCCACCCGGCCACAGCCCCGGCCGAGACAAGCACCGCAATGATGACCCAGCCCAGAACGGACACGCCGGACTCCCCACTCGTCAGACGGCGCAGCGTATCACGAGCCGAGCGCCCCCGGGCAAGAATTCATTTCCGGACAGAACGTTAACCTGCGACGGTTTCGCAAATCCTAAGCATTCGCCCGCATCTGCTCCGGCTGACGGCTCTCTCGCTTGCTGCGCTCGATGGTGCCGGTGGGCCAGCGCAGCTCCACCAATGCGCCGCTTGGCGCCGGTGCGGTCCCGCGCGCCACCGCCGCCGAAGGCACATTGGCAAAGCGAATGCGCGCCCCCGTCCGCTCGAGCAGCATGCGTGCGATGAAGACACCGAGCCCCATGCCCTCATAGGCATCGTCGGGCACCACGCTTTCCCGGCGCGATCCGCGCTGCCGGCTCGACACATAGGGCTCACCTAGGCGCGGCAGCACATCCGCACCGAAACCTGGCCCGTCGTCGATCACGCGCAGCACCAGCGCGTCTTCCTCGCTCTCGATATCGACCCAGACGGTGCTCTCTGCGAAATCCACGGCGTTCTGGATGAGGTTGCGCAGGCCGTGGATCAGCTCCGGTCGGCGCTGGACGATGGGCACGTCCTCGCCCTCGGCACCCGCGCCGTCGCCGCCCACGGGCCGGCCGTCGAGCCTGATCTGGATATCCTTGCCCCGTCCCGCATGGGGCGCCGCGGCCTCCTCCACCACCGCGATCACCGGCGCTGTGCGGAGATGCGTGTCCTCACGCCCCGTGCGCGCGAGATCGGCCATGATCCGCCCGCAGCGCTCGGCCTCCTGATGGATGAGCCGCGCATCCTCCGCGAGCTCGGGCCGGTCCTCGAGGTCGCGCACCAGCTCCTTCGCCACCAGCTTGATCGTCGCCAACGGCGTGCCGAGCTCATGCGCCGCCGCCGCCGCGATCCCGCCGATGGCCGCCAGCCGCTGTTCGCGTCCCAGCGCCACCTGCGTCGCCGACAGCGCCTGGCTCATGGCGTATCCTTCGACCGAGACGCGCCGGGCGTAGAGCGAGAGAAAGCCCACTGCGATGGCCAGCGCCACCGCCACCCCGCCCCGGTATTGGAGCGGCAGCACCGTCGCCTCCCCATCGGGCCCGATCAGCGGCAGGTGCAGGCTCGACATGAGCGAGATGAGCACGATCGCGGCGATCCCGAGCCAGAGCGTCGGCTGCAGCCGAAGCGCGGAGGCGGAGATCGTGACCGGCGCGATGACCAGCAGCGCAAACGGATTGTTGAGCCCGCCCGTCGCCATCAGGAGCGCGACGATCTGGACGAGATCGAACATCAGCGAGGCAAGCGTCGCGTTCTCCGAGAGCCGTGCCTCCGGCGGGAAAACAGCCCCGGCCAGCAGGTTGGCGAGCACGGCGGCCGAGATCAGCCCGGCGCAGAGCGGCAGGGGCAGCTGGTAGCCCATCGCCAGGACCGCGGTCAGCACCGCGCCCGACTGCCCGATCACCGCGATCCAGCGCAGGAGCAGGAGCGTGCGCAGGCGGACCCAGTCGCCCCGCGCGCGCATGTCGAAGAGATAGCTCGAACCGCCTTCCGCCATGGGCCCTTACCTCGCGCAGCATCGCGCGATTGCAAGGCGGCGCCCCTTGCATTCCGCCCCCGCCGTCCCCTTCTTGCCACCGAACCGTCCGCGAAACCGCTGGGTGCCGAACCCGTCCGGAGAGCCACGATGCAGAAGACGATGATCGCAGCCGCCGCCCTCCTCACCCTTGGCGCCATCGCCGGCGGCGTGGTGCTGGCGCTGCAGGACAAGGGGCCCGAGATCGGTCCCTCCGCCATCGACTCGTCCGGCGGCATCCTCGGCGGCCCCTTCGTCATGAAGAGCCACACGGGCGAGACCGTAACCGCCGACGCGCTCATCGACGGGCCGACGCTCCTCTATTTCGGCTATACTTTCTGTCCCGATGTCTGCCCCTTCGACGCACAGCACATGGCCGACGCGGTCGATCTGCTGGCCGAGGACGGCATCGAGGTGACGCCCGTCTTCATCACCGTCGACCCCGCGCGCGACAGCGCGGAGCAGCTCGGCTACTTCGTCGAGGCGATGCATCCCGAGATGATCGGCCTCCGCGCGGAAGGCGAAGCGCTCGAGAGGGCGACCGAGGCTTACAGGGTTTTCTTCTCCAGGGTATCGGACCCGGACAACCCCGAGAACTACCTGATGAACCATACGGCCTACACCTATTTCCAGCTTCCGGAAGAGGGCGTGGTCCGCGTCTTCCGCAACGGCTTCCCGCCAGAGGAGACGGCGGCGGAGGTCAAGCGTGTGCTCGAGGAGCGCGGCCTCACCGGGTGAGATGCCGCAAAGGGCGCATCTTGTCGCAGGCGTTGACTTCGCGCTGATTCCGCTCATTTCCGTCTACGAACGGCAACGAACGGTGTGAATGATGCCCGAAGCGATGATCGGCACGGACCCCTCGGTCCTCATCCTCGATGACGACGTGGCTTTCCGCACGCGGCTGAGCCGCGCGATGGAAAAGCGCGGCTTCGTGCCGGTGATGGCCGGCAGCGTGGAGGAGGGGCTGGGCGTCGCGCGCTCCAACCCGCCAGCCTATGCCGTGATCGACCTGCGGCTCGAGGACGGCAACGGCCTTGACGTGGTGGAGGCGCTGAAGGAGAAGCGGCCCGGTTGCCGCGCCGTCGTCCTCACCGGATACGGCGCCATCGCCACGGCGGTCGCGGCGGTGAAGATCGGCGCGGTGGACTATCTCGCCAAGCCCGCAGATGCCGACGACGTCGAGAAGGCCTTGCTTTCCGCGGCCGACGAGAAGCCCGAGCCTCCGGAGAACCCGATGTCGGCAGACCGGGTGCGCTGGGAGCATATCCAACGCGTCTTCGAGCTCTGCGACCGCAATGTTTCGGAGACTGCGCGCCGGCTGAACATGCACCGCCGCACGCTTCAGCGCATCCTCTCCAAGCGCAGCCCCCGCTGATCCGCCGCCGCTTCGCGCATCGGCAGACACTCACGCAGGGCCCTCCGCCCACTCGACAGCCCATGCCCGCCGAGTAGGGCGGAAACGGCAGCGACGGCATCACCAAGGACGCACGGTATCAGGGCTCCGCGGCGCAGTGTTCCGCCGTCGCGCGGAAGGCGCCGACGGCAACATCCTTCACAACGTCACGGCGACCACGCTCGCCACGCGGACAGCGAAGGCGTGTGCGACGGCACCCACCGGTCGTCGAACCGTGTCGTCGGTGCGCCCCCCGCGACTAGCTAGGCCTGCGATCAGGCTCCTGGCTTCGCGTCAGGCGCTCATCCGCAATCCCGGACCGGATCGCTGCGACGACTGCAGGGATGTCGGCCGCCGGATTGGCCGCAACCTGCCGGATCCAACTCTCGCCTGCAGCCCTTCCGCGAGAGCACATGCCCGCCGGCAACCGGCGCCAGACGGCGTCCGTCACGTCCGGGTCTTCAAGCCGCCAAAGCACCACCCCAGTGACTGGCGTGGCAAAGACTGTCACCCCGTCGATGCCTGTGAGCGCTTCCGCAAGCGTCTCGGCCAGCGCCATCGCCCGGTCGATCCGTGCCGCGATCCCCGCCCGACCATGGGCCATCAGGCTCGCTAGCAGCGCGGCCCCGGCCGCCCCATGTGAACCCAGCACGCCGATATTCGGCACGGCGAGATAGGCGCCGCCGAAGCTCAGCGCCCCATGCGCCGCCGCCGTCTCGCGAAAGAGCACGAGCGCGCTCTCCTTGGGCTGGAAGAGCCAATTTATGCGCCGAAACCGCCACGCTGTCCGCATCCTCGATCCCGTCGAGCGCCGCGCCATGACGTCGGCTGAGGCGCAGCGGCCCGGCCCAGGCGGCGTCCACATGCACCCACGCGGCATGGGTACGCCTCCGCACGGCGATACCGAGGGGATCGATCGCCCCGCTCGACGTCGTACCCGCCGTCAGTACCAGGCAGGCATCCGTGAGCCGGCCCGCAGCCGCAACGTCCAGCCGGTCGGCCGCATCCGTCGCCACCGCCTCGAACTCCAGCCCCAGGATATGGGCGGCCTTGGCGACCGAGAGATGCGCCGACCCGCTCGCCACCACCCGGCGCACGCCCCGCAGGTCCCGCGCCGCCCAGAGCGCCGTGAGGTTCGCCAGCGTCGAGCCCGGGAGCATATGCCCCCCATCCATCCCAAAATAGGGCGCGAGCCAGGCCACCGCCCGCGCCTCCGCGGCCCGCGCCGCCGGGCTCGTATCGGGGTGCAGCAGGTTCTGGTTAAGCACCGCGTTCCACCATGTAACCGCCTGCGCCACGGGCAGCGTCGGCGGGTCCATATGCGCAAAGGCAAGCGGCGCGCCAAGATCGGCGGCTCGGCCGAGGATCTCGGGCGCCAGCCGGGCCAGCGCCCTGCCCGCACCCATCCCCTCCTCGGGCAGATCTTCGGCGAGCCCGACCAGCGGCGCGCCCGCCCCCTCGCCACCCTCGAGCAGATCCGCGGCCAGACGAACCAGATCGGCCGGCCCCTCACCGCCTTGCGCTGCCATCAGAGCCCGAGATCGCTGAGGTCGGGGTGGCCGTCGGGCCGCCGCCCCTGGGGCCAGCGGAAGAGGCGCGCACTCTCCGCGATCGGCAGATCGTTGATGCTCGCATGGCGCTCGGCCATCCGACCGTCCCCGGCAAAGGCCCAGTTCTCATTGCCGTAGCTGCGGAACCAATTTCCGCTGTCGTCGTGCCACTCATAGGCGAAGCGCACGGCGACGCGATGCGCAGCGACCGCCCAAAGCTCCTTGATAAGCCGGTAATCGTGCTCGCGCTGCCACTTGCGGGTGAGAATGCGCACGATGGCCTCGCGACCCTCGAAGATCTCCGCCCGGTTCCGCCAGCGGCTGTCGGGCGTGTAGGCCAGCGACACCTCGACCGGGTCGCGGCCGTTCCAGGCATCCTCGGCCAGACGCACCTTTTGCCGCGCGCTCTCGGCATCGAAGGGCGGCAAGGGCGGTCTTGGCGCTTCGCTCACGTGCACGGATCTCCTCAATCGCCTGCCACGGCGTGACGACGGTGGGAGGCCGCGGCGGCGCAGTTCCGCATGGCGGGCGGGCGGAGGACAAGCCCGGCCGGGTCGATCTTCACGCCGCCGTGCGCGACCGCGGCACGCCAGCGGTGCGCCCACGCAGCGGCTGAGCTTACGAGAAGACCACCGGCGGGGTACCGCCGGCGGCCATCGTCGCATCGGCGCGACCTGCGCGCGGGATCGGATCCGGTCAGCCCTCCTCGCGCGGCGCCGGTGCCGGCGCGGCGCCGTTCGCCCCCCTGGCAGGCTCGGCACCGGCGCTCGCCACGACCCCGGCGAGACCTTCCTCGAGGCTGATGCCCACTTCCTCGCCGAGCTTCTTCAGCGCCGGGAGCTGGACGGCCATCGCACTGATGGCATCGACCGCCTGGTTCACGGGGCCCGCACCCGCATTTCCGCCGACGCCCACGCCGGCCCCGGCGCCGCCGCCATTGCCGTGGAGGCCGGTGACGTGATGGATCTTGATCGAATCGATCTTCTCCGCGGGCTTCACCATCTCCGCCACGATCGCCGGCAGCGCCTCCAGACGGGCGAGCTGCACCTTCATGGCCGCGATTTCCGTCGAGATTGCGTTCTCCGCGTCCACCAGCGCGCGCTGACCCTCGGCCTCGGCCAGCTTGTCGGCCTTCTTCGCCTCGGCCCGGATGGTCATGGCCTCGGCCTCCGCCTGCGCTTCCTCACGCAGTGCCGCGGCCCGATCCGCCGCCGCCTCCTTTTCGGCGGTCGCAGCCAGGCGGATGGCCACCGCCTCCCGCTCAGCCTCACGCGCCGCATCGATGAGCGCGACCTGCTTCAGGCGTTCGGCCTCCGCAGTCTCCCGTGCCGTCGTGATGGCCTCGGCGGCCTTCACCGCTTCGGCCCGGGCCGCATCGGCAGAGGCGCGTGCACGGCTCTCCTCCTCGGACTTCGCGGCGATCACGATCTGGCGCTCCTGATCGGCCACCTCGAGCTGGCGCTCCTTGGCAATCTCGGCCGAGCGCACGGCCTCCTCCTTCTCGATCTCGGCCGCGCGCACACGCCGCTCGTTCTCGATCTCGGCGGCGCGCACCGCCTCCTCACGCGCGATCTCGGCCTCGCGCACCTGACGCTCGCGCAGGATCCGCGCCTCCTCGCGCGCCCGCGCGCCCTCCTCCTCGCGCTGTGCGATCTCGGCTTCCTGGGCGGCACGCAGGGTGGCAAGCTCCTGGGCCTGCGCGATGCGCGCCTCCTCCTCCTCCCGGTCGATCGTGAGCTTGCGCTTCGCCGCCTCCATGGCGGACTGGCGCACCGCCGTCTCCGCGTCGGCGTCGATCTCGGCGCGGCGCTTCTTCGATTCCGCAATCACTTCCGCCAGCTTGCGCATGCCGATGGCGTTGAAGGCGTTGTTCTCGTCGAGGCTCTCGAAGGACGTCTGGTCGAGCGCCGTCAAGGATACGGTCTCGAGCATCAGGCCGTTCTTCAACAGATCCTCGCTCACCGCGTTCTGCACCTGCTGCACGAACTCGGCACGGTTCTCGTGAAGCTCGTCCATGGTCATCTTCGCCGCGACCGAGCGGAGACCGTCCACGAGCTTGCCCTCGATCATCTCGCGCAGGCCCTCGATGTTGAAGGTCTTGTCGCCGAGGGTCTGCGCCGCCTTGGCGATGCCGTCCTCATTGGCCTGGACGCTGACGTAGAATTCCACGCCCACATCCACGCGCATGCGGTCCTTGGTGATGAGGCTGCCCTCGCCCCAGCGCCGCACCTCGAGGCGGAGGGTCTTCATGTTCACCGGGCTGATCTCATGCAGCAGCGGGATCACGATGGTGCCGCCATCCATGATCACCCTGCGCCCGCCCGCGCCCGTCTTGACGAGGCTCACCTCCCGCGTCGAGCGGCGGTAGAGCCGGGCAAGCACGAGGCCGACGAAGACCAGCAGGATGACGATGGAGGCGATGGGCACGAGCAGCCCCTGAACATACTGGATCATGGCAGTCTCCTCTCTGAAGGGCGGGCCGGGGATCCGGCCCCGATCCGCGAACGAAGGAAGGGCTCAGTCCGAGGCGCGCACGGCACGCAGCCGCCCGTCGCGCAGGCGAAGGATCGCAACCTCCGTGCCGGCCTCGAGCGTCTCCGCGTCGTCGAGCGGCTCGACACGCGCGTAATGGGTGTTGCCGTGCCCGTCACGGAAGCGGGCCTCCGCCGGCACGCCCCGCCGGGCGGTGCCGGTCGTGATCACACCCCGCCGGCCGCCATAGGCCCGCGACGAAATCGCGGCGGTCTCGGTCTTCGGGACGAGCCCGCCGAGAAGGCGCGCGAAGCGCCCGCCGAGGGCGAGGCCCGGCAGGAGCGCGAGCGCCGCGGCCGGCAGCGCCGCGATCGGCACGCCGAGAAGCGCCACGGCGCCGAGCTGCAAGACGTAGCCCGTGAGCCCGAAGGCCGTAAGCGTGCCCGCCAGCCAGATCGCGAAGGGAACCGCACCGAGCCCCAGCCAGGAGAGCACGCCCGCACCGATTGCGCCATTGGCGGTCCCGCTGTCGAGCGCGTCGCCATCGACAAGCTCACCGGGCGCGGCATCGAGATCGGGCGCCGCATCGAGCTCGGCCTCCAGATCGAGCACGGCGTCGAGGTCGGCCTCGATATCCGCCTCAGGACCGCCGCCCGCATCCCCGATGAGGGAAAGACCGGCGAGCATCATCGCCAGCTCGAGAAGGCAGAGCGCGGCCACCACGCCGAGGGCGACGGCGAACGGCGCAGCTTCCGGGCTCAGCAACAGGCTGAAACTGGACACGGCGGCCCTCCTGAGCAATATTCAACTCTTGCGCGCAGGATATATCCTACGCGGCCTTATGATGCATACATAGTGCAATATAAGGCCAATGATAAGAGGATCCGGCCAGATAATGATCGTCCCACAGCAGATCGCCGCCGCCCGCGCCCTTCTCGGCTGGTCCCGCCAGGATCTGGCGGACCGCGCTGGCGTCTCGCTGCGTACTCTGGCGCGTTTCGAAAGCGGGGAGGGTGACATCACGACGACGAAGCTCGCTCGCCTGGAAGACGCTCTCCTCTCCCAGGGCATCGCCTTCGTCGATGGCGGCGTGACCGCCGACGCCCTGAAGCGCCGGCCCCGGCACTGACGCCGCCTTCGCGCGCCATCCGCGCCCCATCGCTGACGCGACATAGGGGGGCGCGGCTGGCGGGCGGGCCGCTGAGGGCGCGCAGCGACCGAAGCCGGGGCGCCCAGACAGACCGCCCCACACGACCCCGAGCCCCGCCCCCTCCCGCGTCAGGATAGGCCGGCCAGAGTGAACAATAGGAGAACGAAACGTTCGCTCCGCAGACGGACAACGCCCGGAGAGCGTCACATCTCGCGCGGCCGGCGCGCCGCCGAAGGATGCCCCCGGAAAGGCGTCCGCCCTATCGACGACGCGGGCACGCGCGCGATCGCCCCCGTCCCTAGCTTTCCCCGTCAAAGGCCCTGAATGTCCGGGATCGAGGCGAAGGCCTCGCGGAGCGCGCCGGACCATCGCTCGGCGATGTCGTTGAACTCCGCATCGTCCGCCTCGATCCGCCGGTTGACCGCGAAAGCGCAGGCTCCCGCGCGCATGACCGAGAGATCGAGCGGCATGCCGACCGAGAGGTTGGAGCGCAGCGTCGAATCCATCGAGACATAGACCGCCTTCAGCGCCCGGCTGAGCGGCGTCTCGGGCACGATCACCCGGTCGAGGATCGGCTTGCCGTATTTGTGCTCGCCGATCTGCAGGTACGGGCTGTCGTCCTCCGCCTCGATGAAGTTGCCGGGACTGTAGACCATGAAGAGCCGGTGGTCGCCGCCGCGCCGCTGCCCGGACACGATGATGGACGCATCCCCCGCCGCGCCATGCTCGTTCAGCGCTTCGCGATACTTGCCCTGCATCGCGGCCATGTACTCGCCGATGAGTTCGGCCACGCGGTACATGCTGGCGGCGTTGAGGACGGTCTCCACGTCCTCCCCCGCCGCCGCCCGCTTGAGCGCGGTATCGACCTGCGTGATGACGCCCTGGGTGATCGAGAGATTGCCGGCCGACATGAGGCAGATCGCCCGCTCCCCCGGCACCCCCCAGGTGAACATCTTCTTGAAGCGCGAAACGTTGTCGACGCCTGCATTCGTCCGCGTGTCCGAAAGGCAGACAAGCCCCGCCCGCAGCTTCAGCGCGACACAGTAGGTCATGTCCGATCCCCGGCGCCCGGCCCGGCCCAACCGACCCGTTCAGCACCGCCGGAACGGCTACTCCCAACCGGCGGACATCACAACGGCGCAAAGCGGGCGGAGCGGCGGGCCCTCCGAGCGTAACGAAAGCCTCCGGCCACCGCCTCGCCGTGTTTCCGGCAGAGTGCGCGCCCCCCAATCGCAGGTCGCAGGGGCGCCGCGCGCTGCACGTGGCTTCTCGATTGCCAAGCCGCGAAGAGCGCTTCACGGGGCGCCAAGATCAGGCATTGTCCAGTCTTTCTGCCATGCACTCAGATCATGAGAATGCCCTCGATACGCGTTGATTGCCGCCAATCCGTCATCATCTACGGACAGCGAGAAGTGTCAGGAAGATCGACAGACCGGTCATGATAATTCACGAGACCGTCGGGCCGCTCGAAGTGCTCGAGCGGGCGCCGCATCCATGTAAGCGCGAGGATGCGGAGCGCAGGGCTAGGCCCGGCCGCAATGCCCGCATCGCCATGCCAGTCCCGGCAAGGCCCCAAGACTGCCGCGCGCGCTGCAGCCCGATCCACCAGGCGGCGCCTGCCCCGTCGGGCACGCGCCCTTCGCGTCGACCATGACCAGTGCGGAGCGGGCGGTCCCTCCACAGATAAAGGACCCGACCGGGCCCACACCTCCTCGCCCCTCCCCGGGCCGATGGCACGCGCACAGCGTGGCGGAGGCCTTCGCGGCCCTCGGAACCCGGCCCGGAGGGCTGGCGGAGGAGGAGGCGGCCGTTCGCCTGCGCGCCCACGGCCCCAATCGCCTGCCCGAGGCGCCGCGGCCCGGCGCCATCGCCCGCTTTCTCCGACAGTTCCGCAACCTCCTGATCTACGTCCTGCTCGCCGCGGCCGCGGTGACGGCCGCGCTCGGGCATATCGTGGATACAGGCGTGATCCTCGCCGTCGTCCTCGTGAACGCGGTGATCGGCTTCGTGCAGGAGGGGCGCGCGGAACAGGCGCTCTCCGCGATCAGGGACATGCTGGCTCCCACCGCGCGGGTCCAACGCCTCGACCGGCGCATCACGCTGCCCGCCGCAGCGGTCGTGCCGGGCGACATCGTCTTGCTCGAGCCGGGGGACCGCGTGCCCGCCGACCTGCGCCTGATCGCCACCCAGGGGCTGCGCATGCAGGAGGCGGTCCTCACGGGCGAATCCGTACCGGTCGAAAAGGGCACGGCCCCCGTGGCGGGTGATGCCCCCCTCGGCGACCGCCGTTCGATGGCCTTCAGCGGCGCGCTCGTTGCCGCAGGCACCGGGCGCGGCATCGCCGTCGCAACCGGCGCCGGGACCGAGATCGGACGCATCAGCGGGCTTCTCGAGACGGTCGATACGGTCGCCACGCCTCTCCTGCGGCAGATGGAGGTCTTCGCGCGCAATGTGACCGCCGCGATCCTGGTCGTCGCAGTTCTGATCCTCGCCTTCGGCTACCTCGTCGCCGGCATGCCCTTTGCCGAGATCTTCATGGCGGTCGTCGGTCTCTCGGTCGCCGCCATCCCCGAGGGGCTGCCCGCCATCCTGACCGTGACGCTCGCCATCGGGGTCCAGAGCATGGCGCGTCGCAGCGCCATCGTCCGCCGCCTTCCGGCCATCGAGGCGCTCGGCTCCGTCTCGGTCATCTGCAGCGACAAGACCGGCACGCTGACCCGGAACGAGATGACGGTGGCCTCTGTCGTCACGGCGCGGCACGTCTTCGGCGTCACGGGCGCCGGCTACGCCCCCCATGGCGGGCTGATCCTCGACGGGCGCGAGGTCTCGGTGGCGGACTATCCGCTGCTCGCCGATCTCGCGCGCGGCGCGGTGCTCTGCAACGAGGCGGATCTCTCGGAGGTCGCGGGCGACTGGAGGGTATCGGGCGATCCGATGGAAGGCGCGCTCGTCGCCTTCGCCTGCAAGGCCGGGCTCGATCCCACGGCGCTGCGGCAGACGAACCCGCAGACCGATGCCATCCCTTTCGATGCCGTACACCGCTTCATGGCGACGCTGCACCACGATCACGACGGCCATGCCGCGATCCACGTGAAGGGTGCGCCCGAACGGATCCTCGAGATGTGCAGGACCCAGAACGACGACGATGACGGCCCGGCCCCGCTCGATGTCACCTACTGGCGCGCCCGCGCGGAGGAGATCGCCGCCAGCGGACAGCGCGTCCTCGCCATCGCGACCCATCCTCTGCCCGGCATACGCTCGACGCTCGCCTTCGACGACGTGGACGCGGATCTCACGCTCATCGGCCTCGTCGGCCTCATCGACCCGCCGCGCGAGGCGGCCGTGGCCGCCGTGGCCGAGTGCCGGGCCGCGGGCATCAGGGTCAAGATGATCACCGGGGACCATGCCGGCACCGCCGCCGCCATCGCGCGCAAGCTCGGCCTCGAGAACGCCACCGACGTGCTGACGGGCGCGGAGATCGACGGGTTGGCGCCCGATGCGCTCCAAGCCAAGGCGTCGGAGATCGACGTCTTCGCCCGCACCAGCCCCGAGCACAAGCTGCGCCTCGTCGAGGCGTTGCAGGCCGGCGGGCAGGCCGTGGCGATGACGGGCGACGGCGTGAACGACGCACCGGCGCTCAAGCGCGCCGATATCGGCATCGCCATGGGCCGGACAGGCACGGAGGCAGCCAAGGAGGCGGCGGAAATCGTGCTCGCGGATGACGATTTCGCCACCATCGCCGCCGCGGTAAGGGCGGGTCGAACGGTCTACGACAACCTCCGGAAGGCCATCGTCTTCCTGCTGCCGGTCAACGGCGGGGAGGCGCTGGCGCTCATCGCGGCGCTCCTTCTCGGGCTCACGCTCCCGATCACGCCCGTGCAGATCCTGTGGGTCAACATGGTCAGCTCCGTGGTCCTCGCCATGGCGCTGGCCTTCGAGGGGCCGGAGCCCGACATCATGCGCCGCCCGCCCCGCCGCGCGGATGAGCAGATCCTTTCGGGCTTCGTCCTCTGGCGCGTGAGCTTCGTCTCGCTCCTCTTCTTCGCGGGCATCTTCGGGATGTTCACCTACGCCCAAGCCACCGGCGCCAGCCTGGAGGAAGCCCGAACCATCGCGGTCAACACGCTGGTTGTGATGGAGATCTTCTACCTATTCTCCGTGCGCTTCCTGAACACGACGTCGCTGTCGCTCCGCGCCATCCTCGGCACGCGCCCAGTCCTCGTCGCCATCGCCGCCGTCACGGCACTGCAGCTCCTCTTCACCTACGCACCCTTCATGGAGACGTTCTTTCAGACCCGCCCGATCGGCCTTGCGGACGGGCTGCTGGTCGTCGCCGTGGGGCCGGTCCTCCTCACGCTGCTGGAGATCGAAAAGCGCGTCATGCGCCGTGGGCGCGCCAACCGGCCACCGCTCCGGGAGGCCGCGCCATGACCGCGGCTATCGAGGGCTACATCTTCTACGAGTTCGCCGCACTCCTGGTGCTCGCGGCCGGCGTGGGCTTCATCGGCCTGATCCTGCGACAACCGCTGATCGTCAGCTTCATCGCCGTCGGCATCGTCGCCGGCCCCTCGGTGCTCGACATCGCGCATTCCGACGAGCAGATCGACCTGCTGGCCGAGCTTGGCATCGCGGTCCTGCTCTTTCTCGTGGGGCTCAAGCTCGACTTCAAGCTGGTGCGCACCCTGGGCCCGGTCGCCCTCGTCACCGGGCTCGGTCAGGTCGCCTTCACCACCGTTTTCGGCTTTCTCATCGCCCTCGCACTCGGGCTCGAGACGCTGACCGCCCTCTATATCGCCGTCGCGCTCACGTTCTCCTCCACGATCATCATCGTGAAGCTGCTGTCGGACAAGCGCGAGATCGACGCGCTGCACGGGCGCATCGCGCTCGGCTTTCTGATCGTGCAGGACATCGTGGTGGTGGTCGCCATGATCGTGCTCTCGGCGATCGGCGTCGGCGGGGGGAAGGATGCGGCGCTGAGCGATGTGGCGCTGGTGCTGGGCTACGGCCTCGCGATGCTCGCCGCCGTCGCCATCTTCATCCGCTACGCCGCAAACCCGCTGGTCGAGCGACTGTCGCGCGCGCCCGAGCTTCTCGTCTCCTTCGCGATCGGCTGGGCGGCGCTCCTCGCGGCCCTCGGGCACTATCTCGGCTTCGGCAAGGAGTTGGGCGGCCTTCTGGCGGGCGTCTCCATCGCCTCCACACCGTATCGCGAGGCCATCGCCGCACGCCTCGCCTCGCTGCGGGACTTCCTGCTGCTCTTCTTCTTCATCGCGCTCGGCGCCTCGCTCGATCTCTCGGTGCTGGGCGAGAATGTCGGCCGGGCGCTCGTGCTGTCGCTCTTCGTGCTGATCGGCAATCCCCTCATCGTCCTCGCGATCATGGGGGCGATGGGATACCGCAAGCGGACAGGCTTCCTCGCGGGCCTCACCGTCGCGCAGATCAGCGAGTTCTCCCTCATCTTCATGGCGATGGGCGTCACGATCGGCCATGTCGCCGAGGATGCGCTCGGGCTCGTCACGCTGGTCGGCCTCGTGACCATCGCCGCCTCGACCTACATGATCACCTATTCGCACGAGCTCTACGCCGTCTTCGAACCCGTCCTCGGCGTCTTCGAGCGCAAGCGTCCGGACCGGCGGCGCGAGGACGCGGCGGAGACGGCGCGCCCGCATGACGTGGTCCTCTTCGGACTGGGGCGCTACGGCCTCGGCATCGCCGGGGCGCTGAAGGAGAGCGGCCTGCACGTCCTCGGCGTCGACTTCAGCCCACAGGCGGTGCGCCACGCGCGCACCGCCGGCCACGACGCAACCTTCGGCGACGCGACCGATCCTGAGTTTCTCGCCCATCTGCCGCTCAGCCAGGCGCGCTGGCTGGTGATGGCGGTACCCGAGCACGACATGGGTCTCACGCTCAGCGATCCGCGCCACGCCCTCCTCCGCGCCGTGCGCGAACTCGGCTTTCGCGGCAAGGTCGCCGTCGCGGCCCACCACCACGCCACCGCGGCCTCCCTCAGCGACGCGGCGGCAGACCTCGTGCTCATGCCCTATCGCGACGCCTCCCTCGCGGCGGCGCGCATGATCCTCGAAGGCACCGCGCAGCATGCGCCGGCGGCCACCGACCCGGACGGACAGAGGGAGTTGACCGCATGACGACGCAGACCCGCTCCCTCGCCCGGGTGCTCGCCGTGGTCGATCCCGGCAGCCCCACCCCCCTCCTCAGCGCGGCGGACCTTGCCACGCGTCATGGCGCCGAGCTCGTCGTCTTCTCCTGCATCGAGGACCTGCCGGACCAGACCGCCCTCGCCCGTGCCGCCCGGCTCACGCCGGAGGAGATGCTGGAGCGTCTGCTGCAGGAGCGGTACCGGCAGCTCGAGGAGACATTGAAGCTGGCGCTTCCGGGTCGCCCCGCGAGGATCGAGGTCACTCACGGCAAGGCCTTCATCGAGACGATCCGCTTCGTGATCGCCAACGAGGTCGACTTCGTGATCAAGGCGGCCGAGCCGCTGACGGGCGTCGAACGCTTCCTGTTCGCCAGCACCGATCAGCATCTCGTGCGCAAGTGCCCGTGTCCGGTCTGGCTCCAGGTACCCGGCGCGCGCCGCCCGCCGCTGAGGATCATCGCCGCCGTCGATGTCGATGCGTGGGACGCCGACGAACCGGAGACGCTGTCCGATCTCAACCGCCGCGTGATCGGAACGGCGCTTCACCTCGCCACCGGCGCCGGAGCCGAAGTGCATGTGCTGCACGCGTGGGAGGCGGTGGGCGAGGGCATGATCCGCACCTTCTCCTCCGGCAGCGACGCGCGCCTCGATGCACGGCGCTACGTGAACGAGGTGGCGGACGCGCGCAGTCGGGCGCTCGACGGCCTGCTCCGCCCCTTTCAGGAGGCGCCCGAGCGGGACTGCGGCCCCGCGCTCGCGCCCGTCCTCGCCCGCGGCGCTGTGGCGAGCGTCATCGCGGAGCATGCGCGCGACTGGCGGGCGGACGTGATCGTGATGGGCACGGTCGCGCGGACGGGCCTCAGCGGCGTGATCATCGGGAACACGGCGGAGAACATCCTCAACAGCGTCGAGTGTTCGGTCGTCGCGGTGAAGCCCGGCACCTTCGTCAGCCCGCTGGACGCCTAGGACGCACGCCGGTCGCCCGCCTTCCCGGGGCCGCGACCCCCGTTGAGCGCCCCGCTTCGGAGCCGGCCCCGCGCCGCAGCGGCATCACTGGGACTGGCTCTGCCCGTCCGAGCTCTGGCTCTGCTGCTGGGCGGCGGCGACGGCGACCGTCACGTCCATCTCCTCCTCCGACCCCGCCAGCATCGTACCCCGCATCGGCGCCGCATCCGACGCGTCGAAGCCGGAGCAGAGCCGGACATGGTGCTCCGCGGGGCAGACCTCGTTCACGGGATCGAAGCCGACCCAGCCCAGACCCTCCACATGCGCCTCCGCCCAGGCGTGGCTCGCCATCTCCGGCGCATCCGGGTCGTGCAGGTAGCCGACGACATAGCGCGCCGGCAGGTCGAGGTGACGCGCGGCCGAGATGAAGAGATGCGCAAAGTCCTGGCAGACGCCTGCGCCGATGGCCGCCGCCTCCGCCGCCGTCGTCGATGCATCCGTCGCGCCCGTCCGGTAGTCGAGCGCACCGTGCACCGCCTCGTTGATCGCATGCGCCATCGCCAACGCACCCTTGCCCGCCGCCTCGTCCCGCACCGCGACGGCCAGCGCCGCCACCGTCTCGTCCGCCTCCGTCAGCGGCGTCTCGCGGATATAGACGCCGGGCCGAAGCCGCGCATCGCGCCCCAGCACGCCCGCATGGTCCACCGTCTCCACCGTGCCGCGGGCGATGACCTCGATCTTCTCGACCGTGCCCCGCTCGAACCACAGCGCCTCACGCTCGCCGAAGCCGCTGGTCAGGAGCGGGCTGACGGCCTTTCCATTCACCGTCACAGACCAGTCGCGCACGCTCTGCTGCGCGGTCGACCCGGCAAAGAGGCGGAGCCGCAGCGCCAGCCCCTGCGCCGGCGGGTCGTAGCGGTACTCGGTGCGATGATCGATGCTGATCAGCATGACGCGGCCCTCCCGAGGCCAGGTGCGCGGACGCGCTTACGAATGTACCGAACGCCGCTGCGCGTTCAGAAGTGATAGGCGCGATAGATCTCGGAGTTGAGCCGCCGGGTATGGCCCACCGCCCCGATGATGAAGTCGTGGAGCCCCAGCTCGAAGAGCTCGCCCATCTCCGCATCGTCGAGCCGCGAGATCATCTCGGACGCGCTCGAATGGCAGGCATGTCGCTCCCCGTAGCCGCGCGCCAGCCGGTCGAGGCAGTCCCCGATCTGGTCGTAGCAAAAGGCGACGGAGCGGGGGAAGGAGCGATTGAGGATCATGAAGTCCGCGATCTTCCACGGGCTGTAGTCGCCCCGGTAGACGTGATGGAACGCGCGGAGGGCGGAGGTGGCGTGCAGCACGCTTGTCCACTGGTGATGGTCGCGCCCGCCGCCCACGACCTCCGTCTCGGGCAGGAGCACGTAGTACTTCACGTCGAGAAGCCGCAGCGTCATGTCCGCCCGCTCCACATGCACGCCCAACGTAAGGAAGTCGTATCGGTCGTGGCGCAGCATCGAGGTCATGGTCGCCCCCCGGAAATGGGCGACCCGGTGCTTCACCCAGTCGAGGAGCGCGGGCAGGTCCCGCGTCGCATGGCCCGCCTCGACGTCCTCGAGCCTGCGCCAGCCCTCATTCAGAGACTCCCACATCTCGCGCGTGAGCGCGGTGCGCACCGCCCGGCCGTTCGAGCGCGCGGCGCGCAGGCAGGCGCGGATCGAGGAGGGATTGTCCCCGTCCAGCATCAGCCCGCGCACGATGGCCGCGTCGCTGATCGTCGCCTCGTCCTCGAACATCTCCGCCGAGCCGGAGGCCGCCGCGACCGAGCGCCATTCCCTGTCCGAATAGGACCCCGGCAGCATCGCCATCCGATGCCCCATCTCTATGAGCCGCGCCGTACACTCGGCCCGCTCCATGTAACGCCCGATCCAGTAAAGGCTCTCTGCGGTTCTGCTCAGCATGTCAGCCCCATACATCCGAACCGAGTAATTCCTCGATCTCTTCATCGGTGTAGCCATGCGCCCGGGCAGGAGCGGCCATCTCGTCCTTGGTGTGGCAGCCCGTGGGGATCGAAAGATCCTGCGAAGAAGCCATCTGGCAAGGGCGCTCCGGCCCCCAGAAATGCGAGACCGATCCGGGTAGCATCACGATCCCGATGCCGACCATCAGCGCGAAGCCGCTCAGGAACACCGCCACCGTGCCGGGGAGGCTTTCGGGCCAGGCGAGCCTCATTCGCTCAGCACCCAGGTGTCCTTGACCCCGCCGCCCTGGCTGGAGTTCACGACCAGCGAGCCCTCCTTGAGCGCCACGCGCGTCAGCCCGCCGGGGACCAGCCGCATGGACTTGCCGACGAGGCAGAAGGGGCGGAAATCCACATGCCGCGCCCCGATGCCCGCGGGCGCCAGCGTGGGCGTCGCCGAGAGCGCCAGGGTCGGCTGCGCGATGAAGTTCGAAGGATCGTCCTGCAGCTTCTTCGTGAACTGCGCGCGCTGCTCCTCGGTGCTCTTCGGCCCGATCAGCATGCCGTAACCGCCCGATCCATGCACCTCCTTGACCACCAGCTCCTCGAGGTGCTCGATCACATGCGCGCAGGCATCCTTCTCGGAGCAACGCCAGGTGGGGATGTTCTCGAGGATCGGCGTCTCGCCAAGATAGAAGCGGATCATCTCGGGCACGTAAGTATAGACCGCCTTGTCGTCCGCCACGCCCGCGCCGGGCGCGGAGCAGAGCGTCACGCCGCCCGCGCGATAGACGTTGAAGAGCCCCGGCACCCCCAGCACGCTGTCGGCCCGGAAGGCCAGCGGGTCGATGAAGTCGTCGTCGATGCGCTTGTAGATCACATCGACGCGCTGCGGGCCCCGCGTGGTGCGCATCCAGCAGAGCCCGTCCTCGACGAACAAATCCTGCGGCTCCACGAGCTCGACGCCCATCAGGTCCGCCAGGAACGAATGCTCGTAATAGGCCGAGTTGAAGGAGCCGGGCGTCAGCACCACCACGTTCGGATCGCCCTTGCAGGCAGGCGGCGCCACCTCCTCCAGGGTCGCGCGCAGATCGTCCGGATAGCGGTCCACCGGCTCGACCGCCCCTCCCGAGAAGAGCTCCGGGAACATCCGCATCATGATCTCGCGGTTCTCGAGCATGTAGCTGACGCCGGAGGGGGTGCGGCAGTTGTCCTCCAGCACCTGGAACTTCTCGGGTGCCGTGCGGACGATATCGATGCCCACGATGTGACTGTAGACCCTGCCGGGCGGCTCGACCCCCACCATCGCGGGCTGGAACGCGTCGTTGTTGTAGACCAGCCGCTCCGGGATGATCCCCGCCTTCATGATCTCGCCGCGATGATAGACGTCGTAGAGGAACGCGTTGAGCGCGCGGGCGCGCTGGCGGATGCCGCGGTCGAGCTTGCGCCACTCGGCTGCGGCGAAGACGCGGGGGATGAGATCGAACGGGATCAGCCGCTCCGGGTCGCCCCCCTCGCCATAGACCGCGAAGGTGATGCCGATCCGCCGGAAGATCGCCTCGGCCTCGGCCGAGCGGGTGCGCAGCGTCTCGAGCCCGGCCGCGTCGATCCAGTCCGCCACCCGCGCATAGGCGGGGCGCACGCCCCCGTCCGGCGCGGTCATCTCGTTGAACATGCGACCTCCCTGAGGCGGGTGTGGGGCTGGCGGCGGACAGAGACCGGTCCACCATGCTGCTTCTCAAGCTTAGCGGGCGGAGGCGGTCGCGCAAGGCGATGGGGAGCGGGGCGACGGGTTGAGCGGCCTTGATATGACGGAAAGCGCGTGTATTCCCGTGGAACGGACGCGCGTACCGGACGGAGGAGCCCAAAGATGCGCCACGCAGCGCTCGTTCTCGGCGTCATCGGCGGCGCCGTGGGCATGATCGTCGGCTTCTTCGGCTACGGCTTCGCGGAGGCGGTGGGCTGGATCGCGGCGTTCGTGGGCGACTTCTCTGCCGAAGCCGCGGCGGAGCTCGGGCCGGAGAAGGACCGGAGCGACGTGAAGCTGGCCGCCCTCCTCGACCCCATCGCCGGTATCGCGGGCGGGGCCATGGTTCTGACCCAGCGGCTGGTGGGCGCGGTGCTGCTCGGCGGCTCGGCAGCGGGCATGTTCTGGGGCTTCGGCTTCGGCGTCTTCACGATGTTCCCCATCGCAATGTGCGGCCTGGCCGCCGTCTTCGCGCTCCTCGCCTCGGGTCCGCTCGCCGAACGCTGAACGAAGCCCACTGCGCCGCTTCGGAGAGCCGCCTCGGCATCCGTGGCGTTTCTCCGAAGCGGGGACGGCGCCCGCGCCCACCCACGTCACGGTACTGTCGATGCAGTGAACAATTGGCGAACACCGAGCAGCAATGCATAACGGCCTGCGCATGCGCCCCAGCCTCGCCCATCGCCCGAGGCAGCGCTTCCTTCAATGTCTCCCGTCAACGGGTTCGCGTATGACCATGCGCGCCGGATGGCCGCTCGGGGCGGCATTGCTGCTCGTCTCCTCGGGCGCTTGATGGCCGTCGGGAACGGACCACCGTCGCGAGGGCCGTCGATTTCCCGTTCGCGGGCCTGTCTCGCCCCAGGTGCGAGCGTCGGCGGCGCCTGCGCCTGGGCTTCTCGAGCATGACGCCGGTCCGCGACGAAGTTGCCCCCCGCGCGCTGGCTCAGCGTACCGTGCGCCATTCGTGTTCGCTGAAAGTTCACACCTGCCGCCGTAATCTGGGCTGAGGAGGGGGAGGTGAGATCCAACGATGGCAAGAACCGCGCTTCGCACGGCGCCAAAGGTCGCTCGCGCCGGCATCGCGCGATGTCAGGCAGGCCGCGCCTGCACCGGTGCGGCGGCGGTCAGCACCGCGAAACGGCCGTCCTCGAAAACCGCTTGCGGGTCACGGAGCCCGGCCTCCGCCATCAGCGCAAGATTGTCGACCAGCGTCTCAGAGCGGTCATGCGCCATGCGGGCGCGCGCCGCGGCAATCACCGCATCGGCAGCCCCGAGCCCGCGGGCCGCCGCTTCCCACTCGGCATCGAGCCGCGCCTCGACCGCCGGCGTATCGCCCAGCACCTGCTCGGCATTGACGAAGACGCCGCCGCGCGCCAGCCGGCCGGCCACCATCCCCAGCACCCGCGCCTTCAGTGCCGTCTCAAGATGGTGGATCGACACCGCCGAGATCACCGCGTCGAACGGCCCCTCGGGCAGCGCCTCGGCATAGTCGCCCACCACGACCTCCGGCACGCCGAGGCCCATGGCCGCGAACCGCTCGACCGCCTTGCCCAGCATCTCCGCCGAGAGATCCATCAGCGTGATCGCGAGCCCGGGCCGCGCCGCTGCGACAAGGGCCGAGAAGAGCCCCGTGCCCGCACCGAGGTCGAGCACCCGCGCGCCCGGCGGCAAGGCACCGACCGCTGCGACGCCCGCGCCGTAGAACGCTTCGAAGCAGGGCACCAGCATCGGCCGCTCGGCATCGTAATCCTGCGCCGCCCGGTCGAAGAGCGTCGCAAGCCCCAATGCCGCACCCCTGTCCGCCGCGCCCCCGCCCGCGACGCCGCTCACGGCAGCCGCCCCATCATCATCGCCGGACGATCCCCGGAGATCCCGGCCGCCTCGCGCATGAAGAACCGCGTCGCCGCCGGCATGGCGGAGACGGCGCGCAGGCCCGCCTGCCGGACCGCCGAGAGCAGCGGGTTGGCATTGGAGAAAAGCCGCGCAAGCCCGTCCATACCCAGCGCCAGCGACGCATTGTCGAACCGCCGCCAGCGCTCATAACGCCGGAGCACGCCGATATCGCCGATATCCTCGCCCACCCGCGCCGCCGCCGTCAGCACCTCGACCAGCGCGGCGACATCGCGGAGACCCATGTTGAGGCCCTGCCCCGCGATCGGATGCACCCCGTGCGCCGCATCGCCGGCCAGCACCAGCCGCGGGGCGGCATAGGCATCCGCCAGCTCCAGCGCCAGCGGAAAGGCCCGGCGGGGCGCGGCCAGCCGCAACCGGCCCAGCCGCGGCCCGATGCGCGCCGCCAGCGCCGCCTCATAGCCCGCCTCGTCGAGCGCCATCAGCCGCTTCGCCTCGCGCTCCCGTTCGGACCACACCAGCCCCGAGCGGTTCCCCGGCAAGGGCAGCACCGCGAAGGGACCGCCGGCAAAAAAGCTCTGATGCGCCCGCCCGCCATGGGGCCGATCGTGCTCGATCGCGGCCACGAGGCCGGTCTGCTCGTAGCGCAAGACCTGCCGACCGATCCCGCCCATTGCCGCCAGCGCCGAGCCGCGGCCGTCCGCCGCCACCGCCAGCGGCGCCTGCAGCACGCGACCGTCCTCGAGCGTCAGCACCGCCCGCCCCGGCTCGAACGCCGCCGCGGCGATGGCGGCGGGTGCCATATGCCGGATGCCCGGCTCGCCCCGCACTGCGCCCAGGAGCGCGCCGCGCAGATACCTGTCCTCGAGGATCCAGCCGACCCGCGCCTCGTCGAGCGCGCGCGGGTCGAAATGAAGGTCGGCCCCGGCCGCGCCCGCCGCCCCGCGCGCCTTCGCGCCGGCGCCCGCGGCCTTGCCCCCATCGGCAGGCCCGCCGTCGCTAGACCCCCCTTCGCTTGCCCCACCGTCGCTGGGCACCCCCTCGCTCACCGTGATGTCGCGGATGGGCTCGGCCCGGCCCTCGAGATCCCGCCAGAGCCCGAGCGCGCCAAGGCACCCCGCTGAACCCAGCGCCATCGCATAGGCCCGCCCGTCGAAGCCGGGATCGGCGCGCAGCTCTTCCGCCACCCGGTCGATCAGCGCCACCTCGAAGCCCGATCGCGCCAACGCGAGCGCCAGCGCAGGGCCGACCAGCCCCGCGCCCGCCACGATCACATCCGCCTCGAGGGCGCCCGCACGCTCTGCCGCTTTCTCCATGGCTTTGACTTAGGGCGCCCGCCCGGGCCATGTCCATCGCAAGAGAGGCACCAATCCGCGGCCGCCAGCCGCGGCGGGGTCGCGATCCCGCCGAGGGCCATGCGCTCGGCAACGGGCGGTCGATGACAGGCGCCCGGCATCGCACGCCGGGCACGAGCCGCCGCAGATCCGGGGCGAGAGACCCGAAGGGAGACCGAAACGATGGACAGCCATGCAGACGACGCCCGCGCGCTGACCGCCGCCGAGCAAGGCCGCCAGATCGCCGCCGGCCGGCTCGACCCGGTTGCGCTCACCGAAGCCTATCTCGCCGCCATCGAGGCGCATCCCGCCGGCGGCCTCGTCTATGCCCGCACCACCCGCGCCCGGGCGCTCGCCGAAGCGGCAGCGGCGCGCGAGCGGGCCCGCGCCGGCAGCACGCTCGGCCCCCTCGACGGCGTCCCGGTCAGCTGGAAGGACCTCGTCGACACCGCCGGCACGGCGACGGAGGCCGGCACCCGCCTCCTCGCCAACCGCGTGCCCGAGCGGGATGCGGCGGTGCTGGTCCATGCGGGCGGCGCCGGCAGCGTCTGCCTCGGCAAGACCCACCTGTCGGAGGTCGCCTTCTCCGGGCTCGGCGTGAACCCCATGGCCGCGACCCCGCCCAACCGGCACGATCCGCGGCTCGCGCCCGGCGGCTCCTCCTCGGGGGCTGCGGCCTCCCTAGCCTTCGGCCTCGCGCCGCTCGCCATCGGCTCGGACACCGGCGGCTCCGTCCGCATCCCCGCCGCCTGGAACGATCTCGTGGGTCTCAAGACCACCTACGGCCTCGTCTCGAACACGGGCACCGTCGCGCTCTCGCCGGGGCTCGACACCATCGGCCCGCTCGCCCGCACGGTGGAGGATGCAGCCCTCGGCCTCGGCCTCCTCACGGGCCAGCCCGCGCCCGCGCTCGGGGACGTCGCGGCCACCGATCTCCGCCTCTACGTCGCCGAAGACGTCGTGATGGCGGGGCTCGAGGACGGCATCGGGCAGGCCTTCGAGCACGCCCTCTCCCGGCTCGCCGACGCCGGCGCCCGCATCGCCCGCGGCCCCGTCCCCGCCTTCGCCAAGGCCGACGAGACCGCTCGCCGCCTCTCCTTCATCGTCAATGCGGAGGCGTGGCGCGTCTGGGGCCCCGCGCTCGAGGCTCAGCCCCACACGGTCTACCCCCCCATCGAGACCCGCATCCGCTCGGGCGAGAAGATCGGGGACAAAGCGCTCGAGGAGGCACGCACCGCCTTCGCCGCCCTCCGCGAGGAGGCCACGGCCTTCATCGCCGAGCACGGGCTCCTGGTCATGCCGACAGCCCCGATCCTGCCGCCTCCGGTGGCCCGGCTCCTCGGGGACGAGGCGTACTACACCGACCGCAACCTCATGGCGCTACGCAACACGCGCATGGCCAATCTCCTCGGCCTCTCTGCCCTGACCCTGCCGACGGGCACGCCCATGGCGGGCCTCATGCTGGTCGCCGCGCCCTTTGCGGAGGCCGAGCTCATCGCCAAGGGCCGGGCGGCGGAGAAGGCGCTCGGCTGAAGCCCGGCTGGGAACGAACACCGCCCTTCCGCACCGGCCGCGCTCCTCGGGCGGGCGCACCGCCGCCGCCCTAGGCGAGCCAGCCGCCGGACCGCCGCGCCAATGCCCCGCGGCACCGACAGGCGGGGCAAGCCCCGTACCGCTCCTGGATCGATCCGACCCTTCGCACCCGCAACGCGGCCGAAGGCGCCGACCGGTGGCCGGACGAACAGCCGGCACGGCACCCGCCGTCGGCGGTGTCCAGAGCGGCTCCACGGCAGATGACCGAGACGGCCGCAACAGGCGTCATGCTTGCCGCGAGGCAGGGCCGGCGCCGCAGGGGCGCGTCCGGGGCGGGGTGGGCACGCGGAACGCCGGCAGCCGCCGCAACGGTTGCATGGGAAGACGCGCCCCTGCGGCCCCGGCCGCCGGGCGCGGCACCCCCCCTGGCCCGCGCAGCGCGGGGCAGCCCCGCGTCATACGCCCGGGAGGGGGCCGGGCACCGTCCCGAATGGGGGCAGAGGCGCCTCCCGGCCCGCCGCTTCGATGTCCCCGGGGCGGCGGAACTCCTTGCCTGCGTGACATTTCGCCCACGAACGCTCCCGCCGCCGGCCCATACCGCGCGCCCCGCTGGCCTCCTGTCCTCCGCATCGCTACTCTCGGAGGTCGTGTGAGGGTGCGTTCAAAGACATCCCGCTGTTGAGGACATTGAGATGCAGTTTCCGGCCCGGTTCGAGGGGCTTCCGGAATATGCCTTCCCGCGCCTGCGCCGCCTGCTCGAGGGCATCGCGCCCGGCGCGACGGAGACGGCCATGTCGATCGGGGAGCCGCAGCACCCCGTGCCGGACTTCGTCATGCCCATCATGGCCGCCCATGCCGCCACCCTTTCGCGCTACCCGCCGAACGAGGGCATCGCCGACCTCCGCGAGGCGGCTTCCGCCTGGCTCGCCCGCCGCTACGGCACCACGGACGCCTATCGCGACCCCGAAACCCAGATCCTGCCGCTCAACGGCACGCGGGAGGGGCTCTTCAACGCCTGCCTCGCGCTCTGCCCGGAGGAGAAGAACGGGCAGCGTCCCGCCGTCCTCCTCCCCAACCCGTTCTACCAGTGCTACGCCGTCGCAGCACTCGCGGCCGGGGCGGAGCCCGTCTACGTGCCCGCCACGGCCGATACCGGGCATCTGCCGGACTATGCCGCGCTGCCCGCCGATCTCCTCGACCGCACGGCCGTCGTCTATGTCTGCGCCCCCGCCAACCCGCAGGGCGCCTGCGCCGATGCCGCCTGGTGGCGGAGCCTCCTCGCCCTTGCCAAGGCGCATGATTTCCGCATCTTCGCGGACGAGTGCTACAGCGAGATCTGGCGCGAAGCCCCGCCGACCGGCGCGCTCGAGGTCGCGTCCGCCATGGGCGCCGACCCCGAGCGCCTCGTCGCCTTTCACTCGCTCTCCAAGCGCTCGAACCTCGCGGGGCTGCGCTCGGGCTTCCTCGTCACGGGGCCGCAAGCACGACGCCGCCTCCTGCAGCTCCGCTCCTACACGGGCGCGCCGCTGCCCATCCCGGCCCAGCACGCGGCCGCCGCCGCCTGGAAGGACGAGGCGCATGTGACGGACAACCGCGCGCTCTATGCCGAGAAGTTCCGCCTCGCCGACGAGATCCTGGGCAACCTGCCCGGCTACACGGCCCCCGAGGCCGGCTTCTTCCTCTGGCTCCGTGTGCCGGGCGAGGGTCGGGACGGCTTCGATGCGGGCGAGATCGCCGCCCGCCGCCTCTGGGCCGAGGCGGGCGTCAAGGCGCTGCCCGGCCTCTACCTCTCGCGCGAGACCCCGGCCTTTCTCGGCGGCGGCAATCCCGGCGCGGGCTATCTCCGCCTCGCCCTCGTCGCCCCCGCCGCCGAAGTGCGCCGCGGACTCGAGGCGGTACGCGACGTGCTCTCGCCCGGCACTGGCGGCACCGCCGCGCCGGACGCGCGCTGAGAAGAAAGGGAACGGTCATGGCACTCTTCTGGGGCGAAGGCGCCGCGGCAGGCGCAGGGCAGGGCGATGACCGGCGGAGCCGCCGGGGCCGCCAGCGCGACCGGGCCGCTTCGCGCGCCGAGCCGGGCCGCGCCCATGGCGGCGGCGCAACCTCTTCCCGCCGGGCGGAAAACCCGGCCATGACCTGGCTCTCGGCCGTGACCGCACGGCTCGCCGGTATCGGCGCACTCCTTCTGGCCGGCGTCCTCGGCGCCGCCCTCTTCAGCTACGACGCCGCCGATCCCAGCCTCCTGACCGCCACCGGCCGGCCGCCTTCGAACTGGCTCGGCGCGCCCGGCGCCATGCTGGCCGATCCGCTTATCCAGGGCATCGGCCTCGCCGCCTGGGGCCTCGTCGCGCTCTTCGGCGTCTGGGGCTGGCGCCTCGCCTTCGCGCGGGGGGACGAGCGCTTCTGGGGCCGCCTCGTCACCATGCCGCCCGCCATCGGGGCCACGGCCGTCTTCGCGGCCCTCCACGCCCCCTGGGAAAGCTGGCCCGTCGCCTCCGGGCTCGGCGGCGTGCTGGGCGACCGCGGGGCGGCAGCACTTCTCCATTCGATCCCGCTGCCCGCGTCGGAGGCCTTTCCGTGGCTTGCGGGCGGCGCGACCGCCGCGGCCCTCGTGCTCGGCGCCCTCGCCCTCGGCATCTCCTTCGCGGAAGCCCGCGCCGTCGCCGCCTGGATGATCCGCTCGCTGACGGGCCTGGGGCTCGAGGCGGCGCGCGGCACGGCCAGCGGCGTCGCTGGCCTCCGCGGCCGCCTGAGCGCCGAGCCGGAGGACCCGCGCCCCCGCTCCGAACGCCTCGGCCCCGCCCGGCCCACCGGTCGCGCCCGCCGCGTCGCCGATGCGGGAACGCTCAGCCACAGCATCGAGAACGCCCGGGCCGAGCGCACGCGCATGGTCGAGGATGCCCCGAACGGCGCCGAGATCACCGCCGCGGCGGTGCCCGAAGGCCCGGCCGCCCCTGGTCTCGCAAGCCGCCTCGCCGGTCTCGGCGCCGGCGCCGCCGCGGGCATCGGCGGTGGCATCGCCGCCCTCGCCCGCCGCCGCGACGCCGACGAGGACGATGAGGGGGCGGCGCAACCGCTGCCCCGGAATGCCGGAACCGGGGACGCCGAAACCGGGGACGCTGGGATCTTGGACGCCGCCGGGGACACCGAACCGCCCCGCCGCCGCGGCCTCGCGGCCTTCCTATCCCGCCGGGACTCCGCGGCGGGCGGCAGCGCGCGCCCGCCCGCCGCGGCCCGTACCTATCGGGGCCGCGGGCCGGAGCCCGTGCTCGCACAGCTGGGCGGCGCACCGGCAGACGCAGCCCGGGACGCTTCCGGCGAGCGACAAGGCGCGCTCGCCAGCACCCTCCGCGCCCTGCGCGACGCCCCTACCCCCGACGACAGCGACTGGGATCCGGACTGGGACGGCAGCGAGGAGGCATCCGGGATGGTCGGCGGCCCGGCCCCCGCCTTCTTCTCCCGCACTGGCGCACCCCGCCGCCCCGCCGACGGCCAGGACCGGCCGATCGAAGGCGACGACGCGGACGACGATCCGTGGGACGAGGGCGACCTTCCGCTCGAGGGGGACGCGGCTGCCCGCCACGCGGCTGGCGAGGGCGGCCCGGCCAATCCGCTCGCCTCCATCGCGCGCACCGCCTCCTCCCGCCGGGCAGCCCCGCCCCGGCGCTCCCGCAAGGCCGAGGCGGAAGCGCAGCCCAGCCTCTTCGCCGCGGCCCCCGGGCATGAGCCCTACGAGGCGCCGCCGCTCGCCCTCCTCGCCACGCCCATCGCCATCGGCAAGCCGCAGCAGAGCCAGGCCGCGCTCGAGGAAAACGCCCGCATGCTCGAGACGGTGCTCGAGGACTATGGCGTGCGCGGCGAGATCGTCGCGGTGAAGCCAGGCCCCGTCGTTACGCTCTACGAGCTCGAACCCGCACCCGGCCTCAAGGCCTCCCGCGTCATCGGCCTCGCCGACGATATCGCCCGCTCCATGTCGGCTCTCTCCGCCCGCATTGCCACCGTGCCCGGACGCAGCGTCATCGGCATCGAGCTGCCGAATGTGGAACGCGAAAAGGTCTGGCTCCGCGAGACGCTCGAGTCGCGTCCTTACGGCGACGCCCGCTACCCGCTTGCGCTGGCGCTCGGCAAGGACATCGAGGGCGAGCCCGTCATCGCCAACCTCGCCAAGATGCCCCACCTCCTGATCGCGGGCACCACCGGCTCGGGCAAGTCGGTCGCCATCAACACCATGATCCTGTCGCTCCTCTACCGGCTCAGCCCGGAGCAGTGCCGCGTGATCATGATCGACCCGAAGATGCTGGAGCTCAGCGTCTACGACAACATCCCCCACCTCCTCGCCCCCGTGGTCACGGACCCGAAGAAGGCCGTCGTCGCCCTCAAATGGGTCGTCGCCGAGATGGAGGAGCGCTACCGCCGCATGTCCAAGCTCGGCGTGCGCAACATCGACGGCTTCAACGCCCGCTGCCGCGACACCAAGGCTCGCGGCGAGATGTTCAGCCGCACGATCCAGACGGGCTTCGATGAGACGACGGGCGAGCCGATCTACGAGACGCAGGAGTTCGAGCCGGAAGAGATGCCGCTCATCGTCGTCATCGTCGACGAGATGGCGGACCTCATGATGGTCGCCGGCAAGGAGATCGAGGCCTGCATCCAGCGTCTCGCGCAGATGGCGCGCGCCTCCGGCATCCACCTCATCATGGCGACGCAGCGCCCGTCCGTGGATGTCATCACCGGCACCATCAAGGCGAACTTTCCAACCCGGATCAGCTTCCAGGTGACATCGAAGATCGACAGCCGGACCATTTTGGGTGAACAGGGTGCAGAAACGCTTCTTGGGCAGGGCGATATGCTGTTCATGGCTGGGGGTGGACGG
>JBCCDG010000025.1:0-39874 GCA_039030915.1 Pseudomonadota bacterium
ATCGGCACCGGGCAGCGGGCCTTCCTCGCCGGCGACGTGATGGAGGGGCTGATGGATGCGACGCTCATCGAGCTTCAGCACCCGGACAGCGCAGATGGCTAGCCCGCTCGAACGATACCGTCTGGCCGATCGGCCGCTCCGGGGCTCGCTGCTCGACCGCCTGATCGACGACGATCCGTCGACGCTGCGCGATCCGCCGGTGGACCGGCGTGAGGCGCTGGCAGCGCTCCGTGAAGCGCTCCGTCGCGATCTCGAGCTCCTTCTCAATACCCGCTGCCCGCCGGTCACACCGCCCGCCGATCTCGAAGCCCTGCCCGAGAGCCTGAGTTGCTTCGGCACGCAGGACTTCTTCGCCGCAGGCCTCGCGACCCGGGAGGAGCGTGAGGCCCTCGCCCGCGCACTCGAGCATCAGATCGCGCGGTTCGAACCGCGGCTCGTCGATCTCGGCGTCTCGGTCATGCCCACGCGCGACCCCGCTCAGCGCATGCTGCGCCTCCGCATCCAAGCCCGCTTCACGCCGCAGCCTGGCCTGCCCGCGCTCGTCTTCCAGACGCAGCTCGATCCCACGACCCAGCGCTTCACCGTCAGGGATGCGGACGATGGCTGATCGTTTCTACGAGTTCTTCAATGACGAGCTGACGGCGCTGCGCCATCGGGCGACACGTTTTGCAGAGGCGTATCCCAAGATCGCTGGGCGCCTCCGGCTTGCGCGCGACACGACCGACGATCCGCATGTGGAGCGGCTGATCCAGAGCTTTGCCTTCACGGCCGCGCGGGTGCGCCAGAAGCTGGACGACAGCCTGCCCGAGCTGACGGACTCGCTCCTCGAGACGCTCTACCCGCATTATCTCGCCCCCTTCCCGGCGATCACGGTGGTGCAATTCACGCCGTCCGAGGCGGTCGAGGCGGAACAGGTTCTGCCCCGCCATTCGGAGCTGACCGCCGAGCCCGTGGGTGGCGACGCGTGCCGCTTCCGCACCACGCAGCCGGTGCCGCTCCTCCCGCTCCGGGTCGAGGCGGTGCAGCTCATGGCGCGGCCCATCGAGGCCCCGCAGATCGCCGGGATCAACGCGGCGGGTGCCGTGCGCATCACGCTCGCCCCCGGGGGGCGCCAGCCGATCCACGCGCTGGGCTTCGCGCGACTGCGCTTCTACCTTCGCGCCTCGCAACGCCAGGCCGCCGCCTTCCAGGCTCTTCTCCACAACCACACCGTGGCCGTGGCGCTCGCCGCGCACTCTGCCGACGAAGCACCGCAGATCCTGCCGCGCGCGGCCCTCCGCCCCCTCGGCTTCGCGGATGACGAGGCCCTGATCCCCTACCAGGCGAACAGTTTCACCGGATACCGCACGCTGACGGAGTTCTTCGGTCTGCCAGAGAAATTCCAGTTCTTCGAGGTCGAAACGGGCGCCGTCGGCGTAACGGACCGGCTCGACATCTACCTCTATGTCGACTGCGCACCTGGCCCGCTCGAACGCGGGATCGGCCGGGAGAACCTTCTGCTCAATTGCACGCCCATCGTTAACCTCTTTCCAACGCGCGCCGAACCGGTGCCGCTCGACGGTACGCGCACGATCTATCCGCTCCTCGCCGATGCGCGCCGCCCGCGCTCCAACGAGGTGCATTCGGTCACGGCGGTCACCCTTATCGACAAGCGCGGGGAGACCCGGGAGAGCCGCGCGTTCTTCCATCGTCTCACCGACAGGGGCGAGCGCTCGGGCGAGATCTACTGGCAGCTCCAGCGTCATGCCGAAAGTCCGGAAGGCGTGCCCGGCACCGTCTCCGTAGCCTTCGTCGACGAGCGAGACAGACCGCGAAGCGCGGCCGACACCGTCGCAAGCGTCGAGATCCTGGCGACGAACGGCGACCTGCCGGACCGTCTGCCCTACGTCGGCGGGCAGCCCTATCTCACACTCAACCGCGGCGCTGATCTCGTCGCCAGCATCGCGTGCCTCATGCCGCCGACCCCGATCCGACGGCGCGGCGACCCGGACGACCGCGCCTGGCGGCTGATCTCGCATCTTTCGCTCAACCATCTTTCCATCGTGGATGATGGCGTGGCGGCGCTCCGCAGCATCCTGCGTCTCTATGACAGCGTCGCTGCGCCGGAGACGCGGCGCATGATCGACGCGATCCACGATGTCCGCTCGGAGCCCGCTGTTGTCCGGCTCGGCGAGACCATGCTGCGCGGGACCGAGATCGTCCTGACGCTCGACGAGGAGCAGATCGAGCCCGGGCAAGGCTGGCTCTTCGCCTCGGCCCTCGACCGTTTCTTCGGCGCCTACACCACGATCAACAGCTTCACCCGGCTGACGCTGCGCTTCAAAGGACTGGCCGAGCCCTATGCCCGCTTCGCGCCCCGGGCGGGGCAGGAGCCTCTGTTGTGACCGTGCAGCCGACAGCGGCGCTGGCGCCGGCCGGACACGCGGAAGGGCCCGTCCTCTCGCCGGTGTTCGAGTCGCTGATGGCCGCGCCGACCCGCTTCGAGCCGATGACCGCGCTCCGCATCGCAGGTGCGGAGGCGGCACGTCTCGGTTTCGCACTCGAGGTGGAAACCCCCGCCACCACCGCCTTCGTCGAGACCCCGGTGCAGGCGGTGCGCCTGGAGGACGGCGCGGTGGTGATCACCGCCAGCCTCGCCGGGCTGGTTGGCCCGCTCTCGCCCCTGCCGCTTGGCTATACGGAGATCGTTGCCGCCAGCACCCGGCGACGTTCGCGGGCGCTCGGCCGGTTTCTGGACCTCTTTGCCATGCGGCTGACGACGCTTTTTCTCGAGGCGGGGGAGAAGTACAACCTCCCCGCCCTCCTCCAGTGGCGCCCGGCGGACGGAAACACCATCCGCCACGCGCTGCATTCCCTGATCGGCTTCGGCACGGAGGGGCTGCGCCAACGCTCCCCGGCGGGCGAGGACGGCCTCCTCCGCTATGCAGGGCTTCTCGCGCAAAGGCGCCGGTCGGCCGAGGGGCTGCGCACGCTCCTTATGGCCGAGTTCGCGCTCGCCGTCCGGATCGAGCAGTTCCGCCCGCGCTGGGTCGCGGTGCCGGAGAGCGAGCAAACCTCAATGCGTGGTGGCGCTGCGGTCCTGGGGCGCAACGTGATGGCGGGCGCGCGGTTCCTCGACCGGTCGAGCGGCGTGCGCATCGTGATCGGCCCAGTGCGCTACGCGACCTTCCTCGCGCTCGAACCCGGGCGCGACAGGATGGAGCGCATAAGGCGCCTCGCGCGCCTGTATCTCGGCCCCGCGCTCGACTTCGACATCCAGGTGATCCTCGACCGGCGCGACGTGCCGGAGACGCAGCTCGGCGCAGGGGGGCCCGGGGTGCGGCTCGGCTGGAATGCGTGGGCCCGTGGCCTGCCAGCGGCGCGCGACAGCGACGAAGCCATCGTGCAGTGCGGTCTGTGAGGGTGCGATGCGGCTGATACTCGAGCTCATGACCGGCCCGCAGAAGGGCGCGCGACGCGAGATCGGCGACGCCGAGGATTTCTGCGTCGGCACCCTGCCGGACGCAGCATGGCGCTTGCCCATCGAAGAGGGTGACGGCGCGATCTGGCTGCGATCCGACTCTGAGGGATTCTACTTCGTGGCGGAGGGCGCCGTGGCGCTCGAGGGCCATCCGGTCCGCCCCGGCAGCCCCGTCCAGATCGGCCATCAGGCGAATCTGGACGTGGCCGGTCACGGGTTGAGGGCCGCGGTGGAGCACCGGGGGGAACGTCACGCCCCGCTCCTGCAGGGCCGAAGCGGCGAAGGACCGACGATCACCTCGATCCTGTCAGACGTCGCCCCCGGCGGCGCCTCCGCCTCGAGCACCCTGCCCGGCCGCGCCGGCGAGAGCTGGATGGCCGAGTTCGGTATCGCATCCTCCCGCGGCCCAGCTGCCCTCACCCGGCAGGCAGGCGCGGCACCCCGGCTCCCGGATGACTGGAACGCGAGCGGGGAGCGCATGAATCGCCTCGCGCAGAGCTCCGCAAGCACGAGCGCGGTCAAACTTATGCAGAAGCCGGATCGCGCCGAGACGGCAGCCGCCGACGGCGCACTCCTGGAGGCTTTCCGCAGGGGTGCCGGCCTGCCGGAGGATGCGGGAAGGGACGATCCGGAGGCGCTCCTCGCCCTCGCAGGCCGTGTCCTGCGGCAAATGATAGACGGGCTTGCCGAGGCGGAGGCCGCAGGGCGCAGTCTCCTCGTCGATCACGATCTCGCGGCCCCGCCAACCGCGCTCAACCAGCAGCCGGAGGCGGACGTCGCCGCCATCCTCGCCGGCCCGGGCGCCGAGGGCCGGATGACAGCCCGGCTCGACGCGATCGCCGCCCATCAGCGGACAGTCGCCGCCGCCCTCGAGATCTTCGTCGCCCGGGCGCGGGACGCCCTTGACCCTGCGGCCGTGGAGACGCGGCTCGATGCCCGCGGCCGGCGCAGCCTCGTCCGCAGCCGCGCGGCCGACTGCTGGGAGGACTACCGGCGCGCCTGGCAGGGCGAGGACGTCGGGCCGGCACCGCTCTCGGCCGAAGCCTTCGCCGCCATCATGCGCAGCATCGATGACAGTAGCACGAGAAACGGGGAGGGGAGCCCGTGAAGACCGACAATCGCGTGGCCTGGACCGAGGGCATGTTCCTCAGGGTGCAGCATTTCCAGCAATCGGATCGCTGGACGGAGCGGCTGGTGCAGGATTCGATGCGCCCGCTCGCACCCTATCCCTGGGGTGTCACTGCGCTCTCGATCGACCGTGCAGCGCTTGAGATCGGGCGTTTCGCGCTGACGGCAATCACCGGGATCATGCCGGACGGAACGCCCTTCACCGCACCGGGTCCGTGCGATCTGCCGGCTCCCATCCAGCTGCGCGAAGGGGTGACGGACGCGCTCGTCTACCTCACGCTGCCGATGCATCGGCCCGGCGCCTCCACCTTCGCGATGGACGGGGAGGATCTTGCGGCACGTCACATGCGCACCGAGTTCGAGGCGGACGATGCGAACGCAGGGACCGCCTTCACCGCGCCGATCTCCATCGGCCGGCTGCGCCTGGGCATGAAGCTCTCGAGCGACGAGACGGCTGGGTTCGAGCGCGTCGCCCTGGGGCGCATCGTCGAAGTGCGGCCGGACCTTGCCGTCGTCATCGATGAGGAGCACATCGCTCCCTGCCTCAGCATCGGCGCGCAATCGCGGCTTGCGGCCCTTCTTACCGAGCTCCTCGGCCTCGTTCGTCATCGCGCAGATGCGGTCGCCCGCCGGATCGCGGACCCCAGCATGCGGGGCGCGGCCGAGGTTGGCGACTACCTGATGCTCCAGGCGCTCAACCGCGCCGCGCCGCTTCTCGCCCATCTCGAGACGCAGGCGGCCCAGATACATCCCGAAACGCTCTTTCGCACGCTGGTCTCGCTCGCGGGGGAGCTTGCGACCTTCGCCGCCGCCAATCGCAGCGCCGCCGAGTTTCCCGCCTACCAGCACGAGGATCTGCGGGCGAGCTTCGAGCCCGTGGTCGCGGATCTGCGCCAGAGCCTCTCGACAGTGCTCGACCGGAGCGCGGTTCCGATCCCGCTCGAGGAACGGCGCTACGGCGTCAAGGTGGCGATGCTCTCGGACCCGGCCTTGCGCGACCGGGCGGACTTCGTGCTGGCCATCCGCGCGGACATGGCGGGCGAGGAGCTGCGGCGGCGCCTGCCGAACCAGATCAAGATCGGCCCCGTCGAACGCATCTCCGAGCTCGTGAACGTAGCCCTGCCCGGCGTCGAGGTGCGGGCGATGCCGGTCGCGCCGCGCCAGCTGCCATACGCGGCGGGAACGGTCTATTTCGAACTCGAGACCGACGGCGCGATGTGGGCGCAGGTACGCAAGTCGGCAACGCTCGCGATCCACCTGGCCGAGACCTTCCCTGGCATCGAGATGGAACTCTGGGGGATCCGCGGATGACGGCTTCGATGTCCGACCCGATCGGGACCGGCACCCGCATCGTCCTCCCCACGCCGGGCGGCAAGCGCCCGACGGAACCCGCCGAAGCGCCGCGGCCGGAGTCGGCGGGCGAGCGCACGGAGCCCGGCGAGACGCTGCCCATAGCGGCACTGCTCGAGACGGCGCGCATGCCAGGCGGCGAGATCCCCCTCCTGGTGGCCGAGGCGGCACCGCTCCTCAGCCTCGCGCACACGCTCAACGGCCATCGCGGCGAGCCGGATATCGCGGAGCTGCGCGCCAGCACCGTACAAGCGGTGAAGGACTACGAGGCCGCACTTCTGCGCGCCGGCATCGTGCCGGAGCAGGCCCGCGCCGCGCACTACATCATCTGCGCCACGCTCGACGACGTGATCCGGAATACCGTCTGGGGCGGTGACTGGGCCAATTCGGGCCTCGTCTCGACCTTCCACATCGACGTCACGGGCGGGGACAAGGTGTTCGAGCTCCTCGAGCACTTCCAGCGAAATCCGGGCGGCAACCGCGACGTGCTGATGCTGCTCTATCTTTGCCTCTCGCTCGGCTTTCAGGGGCGCACCCGTGTCTCCCCGCGCGGCAGCCTCGAACTGGCGCAGGTCAGGGACGGGCTTTACCGGACACTCCGCACCCAGCTCGGCAACTTCGAGCGCGACCTCTCGCCGAACTGGCGCGGGGAGGCGGCGCGCCATCAGGGGGTGCGGCGCGAACGGCTGTTCTGGGGTCTGACCGGGCTCTTGGTCATCCTACTCGCCATCGGCTTCGTCGCCCTTCTTTCCTCGCTCAATCGCCAGTCCGACGCAGTGCTCGCCTCCCTCGCCGCCCTTCCCCCCGTCGAGGCGCCCAGCCTCTTCGTGCCGGAGCCGCCCGCACCCGTCGTGCCGGTAGTCCAGCCGGATCCGGAACCGGTGATCGTACCCCCGCCAGTCGAGCCGCTGCCGAGCGCCGTCGACAGCTTCATTGCCTTTCTCGAGCCGGAGGTGAACGAGGGCCTGGTCGAGCTCTTCCGCGACGGGGAGGCGGTGCTGGTGCGCGTCGCCAATGCGGGCAGCTTCGCACCAGGCAGCGCGGTGGTGGAGCCGGAGTTCGAGACGGTCTTCGAGCGGATCGGTCAGGCGCTGGCAGCCGACAGCTTCGACATCACGATCCTCGGCCATACCGACAGCCGGCCGATCGGCAACGGGCTCTTCGACACCAATTACGATCTCTCAGCCGCGCGGGCCGAGGTCGTGCGCCGCATCGTGTTGCCCTATGTCGACGCGTCGCGCGTCGAGACCATCGGCAAGGCGGATCTCGAACCCATCGCCAGTAACGAGACGGCGGAGGGCCGGGAGGCAAACCGGCGCACCGAGCTCCTGGTGCTGGGCGAGGGAGCGCGCGCCTCCAATGCTCTGCTCGAACTCAGCCGGCGGGGGGTGATCGACACCGGCGCCGGGACCGGCACGGCCGCCGGGGAGGGCCGCCCGTGAACCCGCTCTCCATCTATTCCCAGATCCGCTCCTGGGTCGAAAGCTATGCCGGTGTCATCGGCCGCCGCTTCATCAGCCTCATCTGGGTCGTCGCCCTGGCGGTCGTCATCTGGCTCTATGGCAGCGAGCTGGTGCTCGGCGGCGTGCGTCCGCTCGGGCCCGCGCTCAACCGGCTCGTCGCCATCGGCGTCATCGTCCTCCTCTGGCTGATCTGGACGCTCGTCTCCTGGCGCCGCTCCCGGCGCGCCGAAAGCGCGATGATCTCGGACATCGCCGAAAGCCCGGAGATGCGGGCCAAGGCGGAGACGGCGGAGGAGATCGCGGAGCTGCAGAAACGCCTCCGCCACGCCATGAAGCTCCTCCGTCGCGTCGTCGGCAAGCGGTCGGGCTACGCCTACGAGTTCCCGTGGTACCTGCTGATGGGCGTGCCGGGTGCGGGGAAGACGACGCTCCTCCACAACTCCGGGCTCAAGTTCCCGCTCGGTGACGCGATGAGCCCCGAGCCCGTGCGCGGCGTCGGCGGGACGCGAAACTGCGACTGGTGGTTCACGGATCAGGCCGTGCTGATCGACACCGCGGGGCGCTACACAACCCAGGAGACGAGCGCCCAGCGGGACAAGGCGGGCTGGCTGCATTTCCTCGGCCTTCTCGGCCGGCACCGCCCGTCCCAGCCGATCAACGGCGTGCTCGTCGTGCTCTCGATCACGGATCTCATCAGCCAGGACCCGGAGGATCGACTGAGGGAGACGCGCTCGATCCGGCAGCGTCTGGCGGAGATCGAGGAGGCCGTGAAGCTCCGCGTGCCCGTCTATCTGATCCTCACCAAGGCCGACCGCCTGCCCGGTTTCGCCCAGTTCTTCGACGGCATGGGCCAGCAGCAGCGCGATCAAGTCTGGGGCATGACCTTCGACTATGACCGCAGCCGCACGGCCGCGGGTCTGCCTGAGCTCTTCGGCCGCGAATACGCCGCGCTTCAGGACCGGCTGAACGGCCTGCTTCTCGAGCGGTTGCAGCAGGAGCCGGATATCGACCGGCGCGGGCTCATCTTCCGCTTCCCTGCTCAGATCGCCGCACTGGAGGATGTCCTGCGCGAGGTCGTGGAGGAGTTGACGGCCGGCAGCGCCCATGTCCGCGCCCCCATGGTCCGGGGCGTCTACTTCGCCTCGGCGACGCAGGACGGGGCGCTGACGCAGAAGCCCGGCGCCCGGGTGATGCAGCGGAGCTATTTCGTCAGCCGCCTCTTCGGCGACGTCATCCTGGGCGAGGCCGCGCTGGTGACGCGGGACCGGCGCGCGAGCCGCCGCCGGCGCATCGTCCGCGGCGTCGCCTACGGCAGCGTGGCGGCGGCGGCGATCGTGGTCGCCGTCGGTTGGACGCTCAGCTTCGTCTCGAACCGCTCCGCCATCGCGCGCACGAACGAGACCCTCGCGCGCTATGCCACGCTGGCCGAGAGCATCCCGGTGCGCGAAGTGCGCGACGCAGACTTCCTGAGCGTGCTGCCTGCGCTCGACACGCTCGCCGCCGCACCCCGCGCCTTTGAGGAGAGCGCGGCGCCCGAATGGCTCGAGCCGCTGAAGCTCGCCGGCATGGCGTTCGACCAGCGCGAGAAGGTGCTGAGCCACCACCGCGCCTCCTACCGCGACGCCCTCGGCGCGCTGCTCCTGCCGCGCATGATGGTGCACCTCTCGGGCGAGATGGAGCGTGAGGATGCGCCCACCGGCCATGTGTTCGACAGCCTCAAGAACTACCTCGCGCTCGCCGGCGTCGGGCCTATCGCTCCGCAGGAGATCGCGGGCTACTTCGCGGAGAGCTTCGAGACGCTCTACCCCGGCAGCGGGCGGGAGCAGACGCGCGCCACGCTCGACGCCCATGTCGCGGCGCTCCTCGATAGTCCCCGCCTGCCGACACTCGAAGTCGACGACCTCCTGGTGGAGACGGCGCGCGAGCGGATCGAGGCGCGCAGCCCGGCCGAACGCGCGCTCGACCTGATCGCGGCGTTGCCGGCGGCGAAGGCACTCAGCCCCTGGCGCCCGTCGGCCGCACTCGGCCCCGTTGGCGCACAGATTTTCGTCCGGCGGTCGGGCGCGAGCCTCGAGGAGGGCGTCGACGGCATCTACACGCGGACGGGCTACCGCAACGTGGTCATCCCCCGTCTCGCCGAAGCGGCGGCGGTCGCGGCGGGGGAGGACTGGGTCCGCGGCCAAGCCCGGGCGCTCGGGGTGACACCCACGGGCGTGGCGCAGGATACGATGCAGCTCTACGCGTCCGAATTCGTTGAAACCTGGCGCGGCGTCCTCGGCGATCTCGAACCGAGGCCTCTCACCTCTCTCCAGAGCGCGACCGACCTCGCAGCCCTCCTCGCATCGGAAGCCCGGCCGCTGGAACGCCTCGCCGCATCGGTGGCCGAAACCTCCCGGCTCGCCGCGTCGCTCGAGCCCGGTGGCATCGACATGGATGGTGTCGCCGAGGCGTCAAACGAAGCCGGCTTCGCGGGCGCTATCGACGATGCGCTCTCGGGCGCCGCACTGCCCGTCGATCCGCGTGCCGTGCCCGACCCATATGCCGGCCTGCGCCGCGCGCTGGAGGTCGGCGAGGGTGAAGGCGCGGATCCCTCCCGCCCCAGCTTCGCAGCCCTCCCGCCTCTCTTCGACACGCTCTACGCGCAGCTCAATCGTGCGACGATCCGAGGCGGCGATGCGACGGAGGTCTTCGCCGCCGACAGCCCGCTGACCGAGGCCATCGGCGCCCTGCGCACCGTCGGCCGCCGCCTGCCCGCACCGGCCGAGGCCTGGACCGTCGCGCTGGCGGACGAGTTCTCCGGCGTCGCCCTGGAGCGCGCGCGCGGCATCGCCTCGGCGCTCTGGGCGGCGGACGGGGCTCGAGCCTGCCGACGCGCCATCGTCGGGCGGTATCCCTTCGACCGCGGCAGCACTGCAGACGTGACGCTTAACGACTTCGCCCGTCTCTTCGGGCCCGGCGGCATCTTCGAACGCTTCTTCGAGAGCCATCTCGAACCCTTCGTCGATGTCTCGGTCACCCCGTGGCGCTGGAAGGGCGGAGCAGCGGCTGCGGGCGATCCGGACGGTGCCCTCGCGCAGTTCCAGCGCGCCGCCCGCATCCGGGACGCCTTCTTCCCTGGCGGCAGCGCCACGCCAACGGTTGCCCTCAGCTTCGAGCTCGACGCCCTCGACCCAGACGCCACCGTCGCGATCGCGCGGATCGACGGGGACCAGTCGGTGCACCGGCCCGACCGGGAAATCCAGCGTACCCTCCGCTGGCCGGGGCCGGAAGCCGTGACGCGGAGCGAGATCCGCCTCCTGCCGAACGAGAGCCGCTCCTTCCTGGTCACCGAGGGCACCTGGTCGCCCTTCCGGATCTTCGATGCGGGCGAGGTGGCCGCCGTTTCCGACAACCAGTTCGACGTGCGCTACGAGATCGACGGGCGCTTCGCGTCCTTCCGGGTCACCACAAGCTCGGTCAACAATCCCTTTCAGCTCGAGGCCATGGCTGAGTTCGCCTGCCCGGGAGAGCTCTGAGCGATGGTTGCGCTTGGCGGAGACATATCGTGAGGTTCGAGCCGCGCATCGAAGGCGCCGGCTATTTCGGCAAGGTGCCGACGCATGGCGATTTCGTCTGCGCGCGGCTCGATCGTCCGTCGCTCGAGGCGCTCGATGCGTGGCTGCAGGCCTCCATCCGGCAGAGCCAGGCGGAGCTGGGGCGCGACTGGCTGAACGCCTTTCTCGTGGCACCGATCTGGCGCATCGCACTCGGCGCTGGCATTTGCGGACCCCAACCCCTCCTGGCCGTCATGATGCCGAGCGTCGACCGTGTGGGCCGGTATTTCCCGCTGCTGATCGCGGCGCGGGTGCCTAAGGCGGAGATCGGGATCGAAGACCTGATCGAGGCCTCCGGCTGGTTCGACGCTTCGGAGAAGCTGATCCTGTCGACGCTCTCAGAAGGCTTCTCCCTCGCAGGCTTCGACGCGACGGCCGCACGACTTGCCCTGCCCAGTGCCATGCTCGACGCACCGGTCGAGGAGCCGCTCCACGCGCTCTGGTGGACGGCAAGCACCGAGAGCAGCCCTGCCCTTGCCTTCACGGCGCCGGCCCTGCCTCCGCCCGCGGCCTTCAGCCATTTCCTGACCGGCCGCCTAGACCCCGCGCTGGCCGGGCGCGGCACGGTGATCGAGCTCCTGGCAACGCCCGCCGGCCACGCGCACGAGCATCCGACGGACGGGATGCCGGCCGACGCGGCATACCCCGCCGCCGCACCACCGTCTCGTGGCCCGGTGCATATCGAGGCGGCCGCCGCCTCGCTTCAGGGCACCCGCGCGCGGCACAATGCCGATGCCTGGACCATCACGCTCGACAACCAGCTTCTCGCCGTCGTCTCGGGCATTGGCGACCGTCCCGAAAGCGTGATCGCGGGCCGCATCGTCGCGGATGCGCTTGCCGAGGTCGAGGCGCCCTTCTCGATGAACGATCTGGTGGCCGAGACCAAGGGCAAGCTCGGCAAGGCGCATACGCTCATCCGCGCGCGTGCCACCGGCGCCGCCGAACCTGCTGCAGCCACCGTCGCGACGCTCCTGGTGCAGGCGCGGCGCTACACGGTCGTCTGGGCGGGGGCCGCGCGCTGCTTGCTGCTGCGGGGCGGCACGCTCCAACGGCTCTCGCGCGATCATGTGGAAACGCGGCTGCCCCTCCTCCTCACCCGCGTCGTCGGCGGCGCTCAGCAGCTCGCCCCCGACACGGCGATCGGCCAGGTCGAGCCCGGGGACCGGTTCCTGCTCTGCACCCAAGGGCTCCATGTCGCGCTGCCCGAAGCGGACATCGCTGCGACGCTCGGCAACGCGGCAACCCCCGCGGCCGCGGCGCAGGCGCTCGCGCAGGATGCGCTCATCGCAGGCGCCGACTTCAACTGCACCGCCATCGCCGTCTTCGTCGAGGACGCCGCCTCCGCCACCCACCCTTCTCCGTCTGTCGCATCTGCCTGACGCGCCTTACCAACTTCACGAGGGACATCATGAAAGCTTTTCTCGGTGCCATCGCGCTCGCCGTTTTGCTTGCCGGCTGCGTGCCTGCCTCGGGCCCCAGCGGCCGCGCCATCGTCAAGTCGACGCGGGACGGCGATATCACGCTCACGCGGCTCGACAGCGTGGAGGTCGCGCGGACGCAGCGCCCGCCCGTATCGGAGTTCGCGGCGAAGTTCGGCGGCTCGCCCTTCCGCGCGGATGTGATCCGGCCGGGGCAGACGATCTCCGTCACGGTCTTCGACACGGGCGAGCAGGGGCTTCTGTCGGTGGCGGACAGCATGTCCCTGCCACTCGGCGAGTACCTCGTGGCACGTGACGGCACGGTGCGGCTGCCTTTCGCCGGCCGGGTCGAAGTCGGTGGCTTCACGGTGCAGGAGGTGCAGGCGATCCTGACCCGCCGCATGCGCGACATCGCGGTCGATCCCTTCGTCAACGTCACCATCGCGCGGGCGGATCGGGAGACGTTTTCGGTGCAGGGCGACGTGAACGAGGCAGGCCTCTACCCACTAACTGGACGGGGCGAGCGGGTGCTCGACGCCGTAGCAGTGGCCGGCGGGCCACGGGCCGCCCCCGGGGAGACCAAGGTCACCCTCGTGCGCGACGGCCGACGGGGCATGCAGCGCTTCAATGACCTTCTCATCTCGCCGAGGGACAATGTGGCCCTGCGCCCCGGCGACACTCTGATCGTCAACCACGCGCCCGCGAACTTCATCGCCGAAGGCGCGGTGCGTAGCCCGGGCGAGTTCCGGTTCGCCGAAGGGGAGCTGAGCCTGATGCAGGCCCTCGCACGCGCGGGCGGTATCGCCGATGGCCAGGCCAACGCGGGCGCGGTATTCGTGCTCCGCCGCACGACGCCGGTGGCCGAGCTCACCGGGGAAGCCGGCCCTGGCGTCGCGGACCGTCTCGCTTCCGCAGAAGCGGCGATCGGGGAACGCGCCCCGGGCGGGCTCTCGGCGGGTCAGGCGGTTCTGGGAGCAGCAGCACGGCGGACGGCGGGGGCGGTCGATCGCATAGCGGGAGCGGCGCCGGGCGCGGCGGAAGCGGTCGACAGCTTTCTCGAGCCGGTGCCCGCCGAAGGCCGCGAAATCTTCCTCATCGACATGGACGAGGTCGAAAGCCGCTTCATCGCCAGCAATTTCGAGATCTTCGACGGCGACATCGTCTACGTCGGCAACGCCCGTCTCGCCGATTTCGGCAAGCTCCTGCAGATCTTCCAGCGTCCGCCTTCGCTCCCCGTCGCCGACCCGAGACAGTGAGGCGGCGTATCGGGATCAATCGGGCAACTCGGGAACGGAAAACGGCATAGCTTGGCTCTGCAGCTCGCCCAGGCGAGCCGGGCGGCGACGCGATCCTGCGAAGACGGAGCGCGCTTCAGGCGCCTTGCGTGTCCGCGGCCCGCGCGAGGAAGGGCTTGAGCGCCTCGCCTACCTCACGGTTCAGGAGTGGATCAACGCAAAGCTCGGGCTCGCGCTCCTCGCTCGAAAGGCCGGAGCTGATCGCGCGATCGGCGCGCTCGATGAGCTCCGGATCCTTCACGAGCTCCCCGACACAATGGCGCATCGCCTCGGGCGGAGGATCGCCCTCGCCCCCGCTCTGGCGCCAGATGAGCCGCACATAGAGCGCGCAATGATGGACGAGCACCGCCTGCTCGCGTGAGACACACTTGTCCGCGATCTCGTCGAGGCCCCAGTCGCGCAACCTGCGAAGCTGCTGCTCTGCAACCGTGCCGGGCTTGCCGACCTGGGGCAGCGCGATCCCGGCGCCGCTGTCGTCCTCATCCCTGAACTCCGCCAGCGCGCGATGCACCGATTGTACGGCGACGGAGCCTTCGCCCACCGAGGAGGCGACGCGCTTGACCGAGCCCGAACGCACATCGCCCACGGCGAACACACCCGGCTGGCTCGTCTCGAGGATGAAGGGCTCGCGTTCGCGGAACCACGAACCCTTGGCTTCAGGCCCCGTGTGCACGAAGCCCTGATCGTCGAGCGCGACACAGCCTTTCAGCCATGCGGTGTTCGGAACGGCACCGATCATGAGGAAGAGGTTGCGGATATCGCATGTCCGCTCCTCTCCGGTCTCCACGTTGCGCCACTTGACGCGCTCGAGCGAATGTTCGCCTTCGAGGCCGACAACCTCTGTCTGACGGTGCAGTGTGATCTTGGGCGAGGCCTCGATACGGTCGACGAGGTACTCCGACATGGTGGAGGAGAGCGTGTCCTTTCGGATCAGCATGTGCACATGGGCGGCAAAGCGCGAGAGGAAGACGGCTGCCTGCCCAGCCGAGTTGCCTCCGCCCACGATGGCGATCTCGCGCCCGGCGCAGAGGTCGGCCTCGAGCGCCGTTGCGGCATAGTGCACGCCCACGCCCTCGAAATCCGAGAGATTGGGCAGATCGAGCCGGCGATAGGCCGCGCCGGATGCGATGACGACCGACTTGGCCCGAAAGGTCGCGCCGTCCGCCGTCTTGAGCGCAAAGGGGCGCACCGTGCAGTCGAGCGACGCAACCCGCCGGGCAACGGCGATGACCGCGCCGAACTTCTGCGCCTGCACCTGGGCTCGCCCGGCGAGGGCCTGTCCCGAAATGCCGGTCGGAAAGCCGAGATAGTTCTCGATCTTTGAGCTGGTGCTGGCCTGCCCGCCGGGAGCCTCCTCCTCGATCACCAGCGTGGCGAGCCCCTCGGATGCGGCATAGACTGCGGCGGCGAGGCCGGAGGGGCCGCCACCCACCACCACCACGTCGCAGGCCGACCAGCCCTCGGGCTGCTCGATAAGGCCTAGAGCCTCGGCGATCTCGAAGTTGCTGGGGCAACCGATGGGCGCGGCCCCAGGTTTCAGGATCGCCGGAAGCTTCAGATCCTTACCCGCGAGCTGGCGGAAGATTGCGAGCGCGGTGGGGTCCTTCGCCGCCTGGATGACGCGCACCGGATAGCCGTTGCGCCGCAGGAAGCGCTCGACCCGCAGCGTCTCCCGGTCGTCACGGTCGCCGAGGACGGTCACGCCGCCCTGCGTCTCCTCGATCAACCCCATGCGCCGCAGGATCAGCGCCCGCGTGACGACCTCGCCGATATCGGGCTCGGCGGTCAGCAACCGGCGCAGCTCCGCCCTGTCGAGGCGCACCACCTCGCCGTCCTCGCCCATCCGTCCGCTCACCAGGATCTCGCGGTCGTTGAACAGGTCGAGCTCACCGGTGAAGTTGCGGGGTCCATGGGTCGTGATGATGTTATCGCCCTCGAGCGCGTGATCGATGATCTCGATGGAGCCGGAGAGGATCACGTAGCAGTCCACTGTGCGGTCGCCGCGGGTGAACGTCGCCGTGCCTTTCGAGAGCTTCTCGCGCCGACCGAAGCGCACCACGCGCTCGAGCTGATCGTCCGTCAGCAGCGGGAAGATCTGCGCCTCGCGGTCGTAGGCGCGCCCGCTCGAGCGCTTCGCGCCGCTCGCGGGCGCAGGGGCATTGTCCTGCGCCATCCTCGTCTCCTTCTCAGCCGGCCGTCGGACAGTGGGCGCCGGCATCAACCCAGGCAGCGGTCAACGCGCCGAGGAGCGCCTGATCCCCCGGCGCGGGCGCGCGTCCCTCGCCCGGAGACCACGCCCACCCGACGAGACCATCCTTTGCCATATGCTCGTGCACCTCGGCCAGCGTGCGGTTCCCGTTGCGCTCGGGATCCTTCAGCTGGGCGCATACTTCGCCCTGCGTCATGCCCGTCCAGCCCATGGATGCCGGAGCGAGATGCCAGTGCTCGTGCCCGGGCATCGAGCCTGCGGCCCCGACGAAGCTTGCGTTCTCCGCGCCGTGACAGGTGCTGCAGCGCATGCCCGCAACGCCGAAGCCGCCCTCGCCCCGCACCACAGGGGGCATGTGCAGCGCCATATCCTCCCCCTGCCGCGGTCTTGCGTCGACCGGATGGCAGTTCATGCAGCGCGGATGCGAGATGACCTTGAACATCTCGCCGAAAAGAGCGGCGGCCCGCGCCTCATCGTCCTCGATATCCACGAAATCGGCGACGGTACGGAGTGTCTGGCCATCCGCCGCCGCCGCCAGGCGCGGCACCGCCACGATAAGGAGCGCGGCGAGCGACCCGGTGGCGAGTGCTGCGATGACGCTGCGGATCATGCCCGGCCCTCCTGCCCGCGACTGAAGGGCAGACGGCGAACGGTCTCCCCGGTCAGCGCGCGCCAGGCATTGGCAACCGCCGGCGCAATCGGAGGCAGGCCGGGCTCGCCCACGCCAGTCGGGTCGGCCGTGCTGGCGACGATCGCCACCTCGACCGCCGGCATCTCGTCGATGCGCAAGAGCGGATAGGTGTCGAAATTGGCCTCCCGGATCGTGCCGCCTTCCTCGAGCGTGATCTCGTTCTTGAGCGCCGCGCTGAGACCGTAGCCGACGCCGCCCTCGATCTGCGCCCGGATCACGTTGGGATTGACCGCGACACCGCAGTCGATGCCGGCCCAGACGCGCGTGACCCTCGGCATCCCTTCGGCCTCCTCGACCTCCGCGATCATGGCGACGTAGCTGCCGAAGCTCTCGTGCAGCGCGACGCCGTATCCCTTGCCGTTTGCCGTCGGGCCCTGCCAGTTCGCGAGATCCGCCACGGCCTCCAGCACGCCCCGGTCCCGCCCCGCGTCCTGCTTCAGGAGAGCGAGGCGCCCGTCCACGGGATCCTTTCCGCCCTTCTCCAGAAGCTCGTCGAGGAAGACCTCCGTGGCGTAGGCCGTGTGCGTGTGGCCGACCGCGCGCCACCAAAGGACCGGCACGCCGCTTTCCATCCGCGCCCAGGAGATGCGATGCGCGGGCCATGCATAGGGCATCTTGGTCGATCCCTCGACCGAAGTCGGGTCGATACCGTCCTCGATCATCATCTCGAAGGGACTGCCTGCCACGATGGACTGGTTGGCGATGGTGTTCTCCCAGCCGACGATGTTGCCGGCGGCATCGAGCCCGCCCCTCAACCGATGCACGGTGATGGGGCGGTAAAAGCCCGCCTTCATGTCGTTCTCGCGGGTCCAGACCATCTTGTAGCTGCCCGGACCCGCCGCCTTGGCGATCTCGGCCGCCTCGGCCGCCACGTCGCTGGCCGGCTGGGCGCGCCGGCCGAAGCTGCCGCCGGCAAACGTCGTGTTGACCCGCACGCGGTCCATCCCGAGGCCCAGCACGTCCGCGACGACCTGATGGTCGACGGTCTGGAGCTGCGAGCCCATCCAGACCTCCGCCTCGTCGCCGCGATGCTCGATCACCACATCCATGGGCTCCAGCGCCGCATGGGCGAGAAGCGGGAAGCGGAACTCGGCCTCGTGCACCGTCTCCGCCTCCGAGATCGCCGTGTCCACATCGCCCGACGCCTCCGCGACCGCGGCGGATGAGCGCGCGGCCTCGGCGGCTTCGGCCATGAGCGTCTCGCCCGACCGCGTCTCGGCCCCGCTCTCGTCCCACTCGATCTTGAGCGCATCGCGCCCCAGGAACGCGGCGTAGGTGTCGCGCGCATAGACGGCGACGCCCTTCGACAAGGTCTCGACGCGCTCCACGCCTTCGATGGCCAGCGCATCGGCGGCATCGACGCTCGCGACCGTTGCGCCGAACTTTGGCGGATGCGCCACGGCAACCGTCTGCATGCCGTCCCGATAGACGTCGATGGTGAACTCAGCCGTACCGGTCGACTTCGCCAGGCTGTCGACCTTGGGCCGGTCGGTGCCAATCAGCACGAAGTCCTTCGGATCCTTGAGCCGCGGCTCGCTGGGCACCTCGCTCTCGCGCGCGGCCTCCGCAAAGGCGCCGAAACCCGAGGAGCGCCCGCTCCCCTCATGGGCGATCCGGCCCGCGCTGACCGTGATCTCGCCCTCCGGCACGTCCCAGGCGCGCGCGGCCGCCGCAACCAGCATCGCTCGCGCCGCAGCACCAGCCTGGCGCATCTGAGTGTAGGAGTTGGCGATGGCGGTCGAGCCGCCGGTGCCCTGAAGCCCGAAGGCGAGGTTCTTGTAGAGCTCGGCATCCGAGGGCGCTGCCTCGGCGCGCATCTGATCCCAGGATGCGTCGAGCTCCTCGGCAACAAGCGTCGTGAGGCCCGTGAACGGCCCCTGGCCAAACTCGATATGTTTGATGAGCACCGTGACCGTGTCGTCCGGTGCGATGCGCACGAAGGCGTTGGGCGCGAAGGCCCCGCCCGTACCGTCGCCCTGGATGACGGAGGCGGCGCCGGACTGCGCCCGTCCCTTCAGGGGCAGGGCAACGCCGATGACAAGGCCGGCGGCCCCGGTCAGGAAGGCACGGCGGCTCGTGGCGGTTACAACGTTCATCGATCAGCCCTCCAGCGTGTCGGCGGCGTTGTGGATCGCCTGTCGAATGCGCACATAGGTCGCGCAGCGGCAGAGATTGCCCGCCATCGCCCCGTCGATATCCGCATCCGAAGGCCGGCTGTTCTCGCGCAGGAGCGCGGTCGCGGCCACTACCTGGCCGGACTGGCAGTATCCGCATTGCGGCACGTCGATGCCGACCCAAGCGGCCCGTACCGCCTCCGCCTCGGGCCCGCTCAGTCCCTCGATCGTCGTGATCTCGGCATCGGCCACCGCCTCGGCCGGGGTGACGCAGGCGCGCTGCGTCATCCCGTCGACCAGCACAGTGCAAGCGCCGCACTGCGCGATCCCGCAGCCGAACTTCGTACCCGTCACGCGCAGGTGATCGCGGATCACCCACAGAAGCGGCGTGCCCGGCGCCACATCCACCGTATGCGCCTCGCCGTTGACACTGAATGTCATTTCCATGATTCGCCCTTTCCGATTTGCCCGCTGCGAAGGAGCCGGAAATCGAGGCTCAGATAACGTCGCGGCATCTCACATCGTCTCGCCCCGGCCCGAAAAACGCGGGGTCCGTTGGGGGCGATAGATGTTGTATCCCGCCCGGCTGTCCATTGTTTCAAAGGGAAGAGTTCACGATTTGAGCGTATTCGCCGCCCCAGCGGAAGGCCGCGAACCAAACGTGATCAAAACTCGCGATATCCAGATGACGCCTGCACGCAACCTTTGACGCAACGTCTTTAATAGTCTGAAGAACACGGTGTGGAAGATGGTGCCCTGATCATCCGCTAGGACAGCGAATTGGGCCTCGAGGTTGCAATGCGCCACCGATCGACACCGAGAGCGCTTGAGAACCGGCCGGCGCAGCGCGGCACCTCCTAGAGCGCCCCTCCCGGGCGCTACTTCTGCAGGACGTACTGCCCCGGCGCGTCCTCAAGCGGCAGGCCGCTGGGCGCCACCGGCATCGCCTCCTCGCGCGGCATCCCTTGCGCCGAAGAGCGCTCCTTCAGCCATACAGCCCATTCCGGCCACCACGAGCCGTTCTCGGGGCGGGCCGTCGCCTCCCAGGTATCGGGGTCGCGATAGGGCTCATCGGCCGAGGCGGTCGCGATGCGATAGCGCCGGCCACGATGCCCGGGCTCCGAAACGATGCCGGCGTTATGCCCACCCGACGTGAGGACGAAGGTGACCGCCGCGCTGAAGAGCAGATGGACCTTGTGGACGGAGCGCCAGGGCGCCACGTGGTCGGTCTCCGTCCCGACGCCGAAGACCGGCGTCTTGATGTCCGAGAGCGCGACCGCGACGCCATCGACCTTGTACCGCCCGCTCGCGAGCTGGTTCTCGAGAAAGAGCCTGCGCAGATATTCGGAGTGCATCCGGAAGGGCATCCGCGTCGCATCCGCATTCCAGGCCATCAGGTCGTTGGGCACTGCCCGCTCGCCCATGAGATACTCCCGAACGACCCGCGACCAGACGAGATCGGCCGAGCGCAGAAGCTGGAACGCCCCGGCCATCTGATGCGTGTCGAGCACCCCCTGCTCCCACATCATGTCCTCGAGAAAGCTCACCTGGCTCTCGTTGACGAAGAGCATGAGCTCACCGGCCTCGGTAAAGTCGGACTGCGCGGCGAGGAGGGTGAGGCTCGCCAGGCGATGATCGCCGTCCCGCGCCATGGCCGCCGCGGCGATGGTCAGAAGCGTACCTCCGATGCAGTAGCCGCAGGCATGGATCCGGGCCGTCCCCGCGATCTCCTCCACAGCATCGAGCGCCGCCATCTGGCCGAGCCTCAGATAGTCGTCCATGCCGAGATCCCGGTCGGCGGGGCCGGGATTGAGCCAGGAGATCATGAAGACCCGGAAGCCCTGGTCCAGCAGGTAGCGCACCAGCGAGTTTCCCGGGCTGAGGTCGAGGATGTAGTACTTCATGATCCAGGCCGGCGTGATCAGCACCGGCTCGGGATGAACCTTCTCCGTCGTCGGCTCGTACTGGATGAGCTCGATCAGGCGATTGCGCAGCACAACCTTGCCGGGCGTCGTCGCTACGTCACGCCCTACCTCGAAGCCTTCCGGCGCGGGCCTCGTCTGGCCGGAGAGAAGGCGCTGCATATCTGCGGCGAGGTTCATACCGCCCTGCACCAGATTGGCCCCACCCGTCTTCGCGGTACGCTCGATCACCTCCGGATTGGTCGCGATGAGGTTGGTCGGGCTGACGATGTCGAGAAGCTGGCGCGAGACGAACTCCACCAGCCGCTCATGCTGCTGCGTGACACCTCGCACCCCCGTGGTCGCGTTCCACCACCACTGCTGCTGCAGGAGGAACGCCTGGTGCATCACGTTGAAGGGCGGGGTCTGCCAAGCCGGCGATGCAAAGCGGCGATCCTGGCGCAATGGCACGATGCAAGGCTCCGCCCGGCCGCCGGAGAACGCACAGCTCAGCGCGTATTGCTGCAGCCTTATCGACTTGCGGACCGCCTTCTCCGCAAGACGCGCCTGTTTGCCGGGCGATGTGGCGAGATGGATTGCCCAGTCGGCCCAGGCCGCGCCCAGCGACGAGGGTGCGATCCCGCCGGTCGCGCGGGCGAGCAGGGCTCTGATCGCGCGGTCGGTCACCTCGGTCAGGTAGGAGCTGTCGTAGTCCGACCTCTCCGCCTGAGAAATCGGATCGGGGCGAGCGACCCGGCGAGCGGACTTTTCCATGCGAACTCCGGGCTTCTGCGCCATCGCGGGGCAGTGCCATCCTAGGGCGCCACGGCGGCGCATCCTTGATGCAGCACAAGGCCCGCGGCTGCGAACTCGGCGAGGCAGGGGCGAGCTTACCGGTAGCGGGGTCCAGAGACATGAAGGTCGGCCGCAGCGTGATCGCCATCACCGCGCTTATCGCCATCGCCGGGGCGCTTGCCTACGGCGTTTTCGGTTCGGACAATGATCGCCTGCCCGAAGGCTTTGTGTCCGGCAATGGTCGGATCGAGGCCGAGCAAGTCGAGATCGCGCCGAAGACATCCGGCCGGGTCGAACGGGTCCATGTCGCCGAAGGGGCCCTGGTCGAGCCGGGAGCCGTCCTCGTCGTCATGGATACAGCCGAGCTCGATGCCGGGCTCGACCGGGCGAAAGCCGAGGTCGCCCTCGCGCGCCAGGGCAAGGCCGAGGCCAAGGCCGTCGTCCTACAGCGCGAAAGCGAGCTGCGCCTTGCTGAGCACGAGCTGGACCGGGCACGGAGACTCTTGGCCAGCGACCACATCCCCGAAGCCGTCTTCGACCAGAAGGAGACGGCGCGCGACGTCGCCGAAGCGGTCCTCGGCGCGGCAAGGGCGCGGGTCGAGACGACGACGAGCCAGATCGCGGCCGCCGAGGCGGAGGCCCGTCGGATCGCAAGCCAGATCGACGACAGCACGCTCCATGCGCCGATGCCGGGCCGCGTCCTCTACCGCCTCGCAGAACCGGGCGAGGTGGTGAATGCAGGCGGGCCGATCCTGACGCTGCTGAGCCTCGAGGACGTCTATATGGAGGTGTTCCTGCCGGCGCGAGAAGCCGGCCTCCTGCCCATCGGGGCGGAGGCGCGGATCGTGCTCGATGCGCTGCCGGACTATGCGATCCCCGCCGCCGTCAGCTTCGTCTCGCCAGAGGCGCAGTTCACGCCGAAGCAGGTCGAGACGCTGGACGAGCGCGAGAAGCTGGTCTTCCGCGTCCGTGTGCGCATCCCGCCCGAGTTGATCGCGGGCCGCATCGAGCATGTGAAGACCGGACTGCGCGGCATTGCAGTGGTCCGCCTCGCCCGCTCAGCGGAATGGCCCGAAGAGCTCGAGCGCCGCATCCCGCCGGAGCTCTTCGAGTGATCGCCTCCGCGCCGCTCCATCCGGTGCGGATCGCAGGCGTCACGCACCGCTACGGCAAGCACAATGCCCTCGACCATCTCACCCTCGCCTTGCCCGCTGGCAAGCTGGTGGGGCTGATCGGCCCGGATGGGGTGGGCAAGTCGACGCTTCTCGGCCTCATCACGGGCGCCAAGGCGCTCCAGACCGGCCAGGTCGACGTGCTCGGTGGGCCGATGGGCAACTCGGCGCATCGCCGGCGCGTCTGCCCCGCCATCGCCTTCATGCCGCAGGGGCTGGGGCGAAACCTCTATGCCGAGCTTTCGGTGCGGGAGAACCTCGAATTCTTCTCCCGCCTCTTTGGCCAGGAGGCGGCGGAGCGGGAGGCGCGGATCGGTGCGCTCCTCTCCGCCACTGCTCTCGCCCCCTTCGCGGACCGTCTGATGGGCAAGCTCTCGGGCGGCATGAAGCAGAAGCTCGGCCTCTGCTGCGCGCTCATCCACGATCCGCAGCTTCTGGTCCTCGACGAACCGACCACCGGTGTCGATCCGCTGTCGCGCCGGCAGTTCTGGGCGCTGATCGACGCGATCCGGGAGGGAAGCCCCCGGCTCAGCGTGCTGGTCTCGACGGCCTATATGGAGGAGGCGGAGGGCTTCGACTGGATCGTGGCGATGGACGCGGGACGCGCGCTCTTCGAGGGGACGCCGTCAGCGCTGAGGGGCGATGCCGCGAGCCTCGAGGACGCCTACCGCCAGCTCGGCGCCGGCGCGGGCCCGCGCAAGGCCTTCGAGATCCCGCCCCGAACGGCCGATGACGGTGCGCCGGTCATCGTCGCGCGCGGGCTCACGCGACGCTTCGGCGACTTCACGGCCGTGGACGCGGTCGATTTCGAGATCCGACGCGGGGAGATCTTCGGCTTTCTGGGCTCCAACGGCTGCGGCAAGTCCACGACGATGAAGATGCTGACCGGCCTCCTGCCCGCGAGCGAGGGCGAGGCGCTGCTCTTCGGCCGGCCCGTCGATGCGCGCGACCGGCAGGGGCGGCGCGAGATCGGCTACATGAGCCAGGCATTCTCGCTCTACGGCGAGCTGACCGTGCGCCAGAACCTCGCACTCCATGCGCGGATATTCGAGATTGCCGATGCGCCCGACCGCATTGCCCGGCTGACCGAACGGTTCGGCCTCGGCGCGCATCTCGACGCACTGGCAGCAGCCCTGCCCCTCGGCATCAAGCAGCGCCTCTCCCTCGCCGTCGCGGTGATCCATCGTCCGCGCGTCCTCATCCTCGACGAGCCAACCTCCGGCGTCGATCCGGAGGCACGGGACGGCTTCTGGCGCCTCCTGATCGAGCTCTCGCGCAATGACGGGGTCACGATCTTCGTCTCGACGCACTTCATGGGCGAGGCGGAGCGCTGCGACCGGGTCTCGCTCATGCATGCCGGCAAGGTGCTGGCGGAGGGCACGCCCGCGGCGCTGGCCGCCGCGGCGGGCGTCGAAAGCCTGGAGGAAGCATTCATCGCAGCGCTCGAGGCGGCGGAGCCGCCCGCCCACGTCGTCGCGCCGCCCGTACCGGCCCACACCGGGCCCGCCGCGGGCGACAGCGTCGGGCGGGCCACGGCCTATGCGATCCGCGAGACCGTGGAGGTCCTGCGCGATCCGGTCCGGCTCGCCTTTGCCTTTCTCGGCTCCGCGATCCTGATGCTCGTCTTCTGCTTCGGCATCTCGCTCGACATCGAGGATCTGAACTTCGCCGTTCTCGATCTCAGCCAGGGACCGGAGAGCCGCGCCTACATCGCGGAGATCGAAGGCTCGCGCTACTTCTCCCCCATCGAGCCGCTGCGCTCCGTGGAGGAAGGCCGGCAGAAGCTCGTCTCTGGCGACGTCTCCCTCGTGATCGAGTTCCCGCCCGATTTTGGGCGAAAGCTCCGCGCCGGCGAACGGACGGAGGTGCTTGCGACCGTCGATGGCGCGATCCCCTTCAAGGGCGAGACGGTCGAGGGCTACGTAGCGGGACTTCACCAAACCTTCCTCGACACGTTGGCGCGGGAGACGGGCAGCACCCCGCCCGTCCTCGCCCGCATCGAGCCGCGCTTCCGCTACAATCAGAGCTTCGAGAGCATTGCCGCCATGGCGCCCGCGATGCCGGCGATCCTGCTGATCATGCTGCCCGCGATCCTGACGGCGGTGAGCGTGGCGCGGGAGCGGGAGCTCGGCTCGGTCACGAATTTCTACGTGACGCCCACCACGCGGCTCGAGTTCCTGATCGGAAAGCAGGCGCCCTATATCGCCATAGCCTTCGCAAACTTCCTGCTGCTTGCAGCGATGACCGTCCTGCTGTTCGACGTGCCGCTCAAGGGCAACCCGCTGCCGCTCGCCCTCGGCGCTCTCCTCTACGTCTGGGCGACCACGTCCTACGGGCTTGTCATCGCTACCATGACGTCCAGCCAGGTCGCGGCCGTCTTTGCCACCGCCATCGCCTCCATCGTGCCGACGATCCAGTTCTCCGGTCTCCTCCAGCCAGTCTCGACGCTGGAGCCCGGCGCGCAGATTATCGGCTCGCTCTGGCCGTCCTCCTACTTCCTCCATCTCAATGTCGGCGCCTTCACGAAAGGGCTCGGCTGGGAGGCGCTGATGCCCGACATCCTGGCGCTTGCCTGCTTCGGCCCCGCGCTCACGGCCGTCGCCGCGCTCTCGCTGCGCGCGCAGGAACGCTGAGATGGGGTCGGCGATGCAGAGGGCGCGTCGGATCTTCTGGCTGGGGCTCAAGGAAATGATGAGCCTCCGGCGCGACTGGGTGATGATGGCCCTTCTCGTCTGGTCCTTCACGCTCGCGCCGGTGATGGAGGCGACGGGCGTCTCGACGTCCGTCAACAATGCCTCCATCGCCTTTGCGGACGAGGACAACTCGCCGCTATCCCGCTCCTTCGCCGATGCGTTCTTCCCGCCGGAGTTCCAGCCCGTCGTGCAGATCGCGCCCGGCAGCGGGGCGGCGCAGATGGATGCGGGTCGCTTCCTCTTCGTCGTCGTCGTCCCGCCCGGCTTCGAGCGCGACCTGCGCGCGGGCCGGGCGCCGGAGATCCAGGTGCTGATCGACGCGACGGCCATGGAGCAGGCGGGCATCGGTGCGAACTACATCACCAGCATTCTCTCGGCCGAGATTCGCCGCTTCGCCGTCGGGGCCGATCTCGTGCAGACCCAGCCCGTCGACCTCGTGATCCGCAGTGCCTTCAATCCCAATCGCGATACGGTGCAATTCGCCAGCATCGTCTCGCTGATCGGGCAGATCATGTGGCTGACCACGATCCTGACGGGGGCCGCCATGATCCGGGAGCGTGAGCACGGAACGATCGAACATCTGCTGGCAATGCCGCTCGCGCCCTTCGATATCGCGGCGGCCAAGATCTGGGCGAACGCCGCCGTCGTGCTCGTAGCAGCCGCCCTGTCGCTCTCCTTCGTCATGGAGGGGTTCCTGGGCGTCGACATCGCAGGCTCGAAGGCGCTCTTTCTCGCCTGCACGGCGCTCTTCCTCTTCTCCGCCACGGCCCTTGGCGTCTTCCTCGCCACGCTCGCGCGCTCGATGGCGCAGTTCGCGCTCCTCGTGATGCTGAGCGTGCTGCCAATGCTGATGCTCTCGGGCGGCGAGACGCCGGTTGAGGGGCAGCCCGACTGGCTGCAGGTCGCCACGCTGATCCTGCCGTCGCGCCACTACACGTCACTGGCGCAGGAGATCATCTACAAGGGCGCCGGCGTCGAGACGGTGTGGCCCGAGATGCTCGGCATCGCCCTCCTCGGCACTGGGCTCCTCGCCTTCAGCCTCGCCCTCTTCCGCCGCTCCATCGCCCTTGACCGTTAACCAGCCCTTCGTTTGACGCTTGTCATGCCGGCGCCGTCCGGGCGGCGATATCGGTCTTGCATCAGCCGAGGAGAACGAAATGCGGCCGGTCCTGATCGTCTACTACTCGTTGTCGGGGAACACCCGCGCCGCGGCGGAGAAGCTGCGCGACGAGCTCGACGCCGACATGGCGGAGATCCGCTACACCCGGTCGCGCGGGGGCGTCCTCGGCATTCTGAAGGCGGTCTGGGAGGCGCTGAGCGGGGCGACGCCCGAGATCGAGACCGATCCCCACGACCTCTCGGCCCACAAGCTCGTCGTTCTCGCGACACCGGTCTGGGCCGCGCGGCCGGCCGCGCCGATGCACGCCTATCTCGTCCGGCACGCCAGCGCCCTGCCGGCCCTGGCCTTCCTCTGCACGCTCGGCGGCTCGGGGGCGGAGGGAACCTTCCGCCGGATGGCCGGGGCGAGCGGGAGGTCGGCGGTCGCGACCCAGTCCCTCAGCGATGCGGATCGCAAGGCCGATGGCGGCAGGCAGAAAATCGCCCGCTTCGCCGAGGAGATTCGGCACGCGGCAGGCCTCGGGGCATCGTCCCCGGACAGCGGCGCCGAAGCGTCATGACTTGACCGCGGTCAATCACGCCGGCCCGTGCATTCGCGATGCTTTGTCGGTGGCCGTGCGATGAGCGGGAGGGCCGGATGCAGCGCAACGCGAGGGAGACGACCGTCAGCCACGGACGGGTCACCGCGATCCGGGGCGCTGTCGTCGATGTCGCCTTCAACGGCAACGCGCCGCCGATCCACAGCCTGCTCACGGTCCATCGCGGCGAGGGCGCGCCGCCCGTGCCCGTCGAGGTGCAGTCTCTGACCGGCGCGCGTTCGGTCAGGGGCCTCGCGCTCGAAGCAATGCGCGGCATGCCCCTCGGCGCCGCGGCGACCGCGACCGGCGACGCCCTCCACGCCCCTGTCGGCCCGACCCTTCTCGGTCGTATGATCGACCTCTTCGGCCGGCCGCTAGACGGTGGCGCGCCGCTCGAGCCGGAGGGCTGGCGCCCGATCCATGCCGATCCACCACCGCTCTCGGCGCGGCGCCCGGCCGAGGAGATCTTCGAGACCGGGATCAAGGCCATCGATCTGCTCTGCCCGATCCCGCGAGGCGCCAAGGCGGGTCTCTTCGGCGGCGCTGGCGTTGGCAAGACCGTGCTGATCACCGAGCTCATCCACAACACCGCCGCGGGCCATGGCGGCGTCAGCCTCTTCTGCGGCATCGGGGAGCGGTCTCGCGAGGCCGAGGAGCTCTGGCGGGAGATGCGCGAGGCCGGTGTGCTCAACCGCACGATCCTGATGTTCGGCCAGATGAACGAAAGCCCCGGCGTGCGCTTTCTCATCGGCCACGCCGCGCTGACGGTGGCTGAGTATTTCCGCGACACCCGGCGGCGCGACGTGCTGCTTCTGGTCGACAACATCTTCCGCTTCGTGCAGGCGGGCGCCGAGGTGTCGGGTCAGCTCGGCCGCATGCCCTCGCGCGTCGGCTACCAGCCGACCCTCGCCACGGAAATCGCGGCGCTGGAGGAGCGCATCGCCTCGACCGAGGCGGGCGCGATCACGTCGATCCAGGCCGTCTACGTGCCCGCGGACGATTTCACGGACCCGGCCGCAACGCATATCTTCGGGCATCTCACGGCCTCCATCGTTCTGTCGCGCAAGCGGGCGAGCGAGGGGCTGTATCCCGCCATCGATCCGCTCCGCTCCGTCTCCTCGCTCCTCTCTCCCGCGGTCGTCGGCGCACGGCATGTGAGGGTGGCGCGCGCGGTTCGCCAGACGCTGGCCGAGTACGAAGAGCTGAAGGACATCATCGCGATGCTGGGGATCGAGGAGCTCGCCTCCGCCGACCGGCTGACCGTCATGCGCGCGCGGCGGCTCGAGCGGTTCCTGACCCAGCCCTTCTTCACCACCGAAGCCTTCACCGGAAAGCCGGGCCGGGCGGTGACGCTCGAAGAGACGCTCGAAGGCTGCGAGGCGATCCTCGGCGCGGAGCGCTTCGACCACGCGGAGGCCGACTACTACATGATCGGCACCCTCGAAGAAATGGAGTCTCGTAATGGCTGAGCGGTCGCTGATGGAGGTCACGCTCCTGACGCCGGCGGAGCGGGTCTTCGAAGGACCTGCCGTCAAGCTCGTCGCGCGCGGGCTCCATGGCAGCTTTGCGATCCTGCCGAACCATGCCGATACGGTGGCGCCGCTCGCGACCGGCGTCGTGGCGCTCACGCTCGCGACCGGAGCGGAGCAGTTCTTCGGCACCGACGACGGCCTCCTGATCAAGCATGCGCACCGTCTGCGGATCTGCGTCCACCGCGTCGTTCCGGGCGCAAGCCTCGAGGAGGTGGCCAGCACAGTTGCCGCCCGCTTCGGCGAGATCGCCGACCGGGAGCGTCTGGCACGAACCGCTCTGGCCCGGCTCGAGGCGATCGCCATGCGCCGCTTCGTCGAGCTGCGGGAGCCCGACACATGACCGGCCGTGGAGTGGACGACCCGCCTCGGGAGGACGACGACCCCACAGCGCGCGACATCGAGAAGGCGGCGGCTCGGCAGGAGCGCGCGCGCCGCAGTGCGACCGACAGCCCCCTCCGCGGCTTCGCCGTCTTCGGCATGGTCGGCTGGAGCATCGCCGTGCCCACCGTCGCCGGTGCGCTCTTGGGGTTATGGCTCGATCGCGTCCTTCCCCAGACCTTCTCCTGGACGCTTACGCTCCTGATCGGCGGCGCGATCCTAGGGGCCGCTATCGCCTGGCGCTGGGTCGCGCGCGAGCGTTGAAGTTGATGTCGGACAAGGCCCGCGCGACCCCTTGTGCGATAGGCGAAGATGAACGCCACCGGAGGGCCGAATGATCATCCTATGGACTGTCATGGGCGCGCTCGCGGGTGCGGCGTCTCTCGCCCTGCTAGCGCGGGAGACGCGGCGGATCGCGAGGACGCGGCGGCTGGGCGCGTTCCTGCTCGGCGGTGCCGCCCGCGTGCTCGGGGTGGTGACGCTCTGCTTCTTCGCCTTTCGCACCGGCCCGGAGGCGGGGCTCGGCTTCATCGCCGCCTTCGCCGTGACGCGCCTCCTGCTGCTGCGGTTCTCCACGCTGGCGGAGGGCGGATAGCATGGAGCTGTCGCCCGACACGACCATCCTCGCCACCGTCCCGCTCGGCTTCGCCGAGTTCCCGATCACCCTCACGCTTGTCATGACATGGTGCGTGATGGCCGTGCTCGTTCTCTCCTCGATCGGGATCATTCGCGGCCTCGGGCTCGGGGCAAGGCGACCCGCGCAACTCGTCCCGACCCGCGCGCAGATGGCGCTCGAAGTGGTCGTCGGCCTTCTCGAGGATCAGATCGGGGAGATCAGCCGGCGCAAGCCCGGACGCTTCCTGCCGTTCATCGGCACGCTCTTTCTCTTCATTGCCGTCTCTAACCTGCTGCTTGTGGTTCCGGGCTTCGTGCCGCCTACGGCGTCGCTCTCCACGACGGCGGCGCTCGCGTTGGCTGTCCTCTTCGCAGTGCCGGTCTTCGCCGTCGCGGAGCGCGGGCTCGGTGACTACCTCCTCGGGTACCTGAGGCCGAGCCCCGTGATGCTGCCCTTCAACCTGATCGGCGAGGTGACGCGGACGCTGGCCCTCGCCATCCGGCTCTACGGCAACGTGATGAGCGGGACGGTGATCGCCGCGATCCTGATCGGCCTCACGCCTCTCTTTCTGCCCGTCGTGATGGACACGCTCGGGCTCATTACCGGTATGATCCAGGCCTATATCTTCGCGGTGCTGGCGATGGTCTACATCGCCGCCGCGGTCGGGCCGGGTACGGAGGATCCCGCACCATGACCGATCTCGGCCTTGTCGCCGCCATCTCCATTCTGATGGCCGGCTTCACCATCGCGATCGGCGCCATCGCGCCGGCCCTCGGCGAAGCGCGGGCAGCCACCCAGGCGCTGGCCGCCATCGCACAACAGCCGGACGCGGCACCGACGATTTCGCGCACGCTCTTCGTCAGCCTCGCCATGATCGAGTCGACCGCGATCTACTGCTTCGTGGTTGCCATGATCTTGATCTTCGCCAATCCGTTCTGGGAGGTCCTCCTCGAACGCGCCTCGGGATGACGCGCCGCGATGCAGGTCGACTGGCTCACCACCGCCGCCCAGTTCGTCAATTTCTTCGTCCTGGTCTGGCTCCTCCGGCGCTTCCTGTTCCGGCCCGTTGCCGATGCCATCGAGGCGCGGCGGGCAGAGGTCGCGAAGGCGTTTGCCGAGGCTGAGAAGCGTGAAGGGGAGGCAGCCGCTGAGCGTGAGGCCCTGGCCGACGAACGCGCCGCGCTTGCCGCGAGCGTCCAGGATCGCCTCACCGCGGCAGAGGCCGTGGCGGCAGCACGCAAGGTCGAACTCGACGGGGAGGCAGAGGAGGCAGCAAACCGCGCCCGCGCCGAGCTGGAGGAAGCGCTCAAAGAGGAGCGGCACGCATTCCGGACAGCCCTGCGGGCCGAAGCCGGCCGCGCCGGCATCGAGATCGCCCGTCGGGTGCTGGAGGATCTCGCGGACGAGGCGCTCGAAGCACAGCTCATTCGGCGCCTGGGCCGCGAGCTGGCGCAGGAGACGGACGACGCGTCGGCCGTGGCGGGAGAGCCCGTGGCGGCGACGCTCACCTGCCGATGGCCGCATCACGAGCTGGAGCCCGAGCTTAAGGAGCGTCTCACGGAGCATCTCCGCCGCCTCCTCGGCGCACCCGTCACGCTCGAGATCAGGCATGACGAGACCTCCCCGGTCGGCGCGGTACTGGACGCGCCCGGCCTTCACGCGGCCTGGACGCTCGACGGCCATCTCGACCGCATCGCAGAGCGTCACGACGCCGGCATGACAGCGAGCGACCATGCGGGTGCCGATGCACCGGCAGGCAGCATGGCCGCGCGATGAGCGCCAACGCGCCTTATGCCGCCGCACTCGCCGGCACCGGTCTCGAGGACGCGCTGGCCGCCGCGCGGGAGACGCCGCCGTCCCTGGGACTGGCGGAGATCGGCCGGGTCCTCAGCGTTACCGCAGGCGTCGCCACCGTATCCGGGCTGACGGGCGCCGTCGCGGAGGAGCTTCTCCTCTTCAAGAACGGTCTCCGGGGCCAGGTCGGCGACCTCGATGGGGAGCGTGCGGGCGTGATCCTGCTCGATCCGGCGGAGGGGCTCTCCGCCGGAGATCCCGTGCGGCGGACCGGGCGTGTCGCGGAGACACCGACGGGCGAGGGTCTCCTCGGCCGCATTGTCGACCCGCTCGGCCGGCCGCTCGATACCCTCGGCCCCGTTGCCGGCACGCTTGCCCGCCCGGTCGAAGCAGAAGCGCCGCCGATCAGTCACCGCGCCCCGGTCAGGCGCCCCCTCCTGACCGGCCTAAAGGTTGTGGATGCCGCCGTCCCTATCGGCCTCGGCCAGCGCCAGCTCATCATCGGCGACCGGCAGACGGGCAAGACCTCCATCGCGCTCGACACGATCCTGAACCAGCATGCGAGCGAGCTCGTCTCCATCTACTGCGCCATCGGCCAGCGGGCAGACGCGGTGGCACGCGTGGTCGCCGCCCTCCGCGAAGCCGAGATGATGCAACGCTGCATCGTCGTCGTCGCCAGTGGGGAGGCGCCGCCCGGGCTCGCCTTCCTCGCGCCCTATGCCGCCATGACGATGGCCGAGCATTTCGTGGCCAAAGGCCGAGACGCGCTGGTGATCTTCGACGATCTCACCCGACATGCGCGCGCCTATCGGGAGCTCTCGCTTCTCCTGCGACGCCCGCCGGGGCGGGAGGCCTATCCGGGCGATATCTTCTACGTCCACGCGAGGCTGCTCGAGCGCGCGGGCCAGCTCTCGGCCGAGCTGGGGGGCGGGTCGCTGACCGCCCTTCCCGTCGTCGAGACGCAAGCGGAGAACCTGGCCGCCTATATCCCTACAAACCTGATCTCGATCACCGACGGTCAGGTCTACCTCTCGCCCCGCCTCTTCGAGAAAGGCCGCCTGCCAGCGGTCGATCTCGGCCGGTCGGTCAGCCGCGTGGGCGGCAAGGCACAGCTTCCGGCGCTGCGGGCCGTGGCGGGGGATCTGCGCATTGCGCTCTCGCAGTTCGAGGAGCTCGAGACCTTCGCCCGCCTCGGTACCCGTCTCGATGCCGCGACCGAGGCCAAGCTCGCGCGTGGTCGGGCCGTGCGCGGCACGCTCTTGCAGGGCGAGCGCGCGCCCCTGCCCCCGCTCGCGCAGGTCGCACAGATCGCGGCGGCGACGGAGGGGCGGCTGGACGGACTGGATCCCGACGCGCTCGACAGCGCGCTCGCCGCCATCGCCGGGCGCTCGACAGGAGATCATCCGCTGGGGGCGGCGCTGGCCGCCGGCGCCCCTCTCGATGACGATGCCCGCGCGGAAATCATGCGGCTGGGGAGCGTTAGCGATGCCGACGCTTGAGGGGCTGGAACGGCGGCTCTCGGCAATCGGGAGCATCCTCGGCATCGTACGCACGATGAAGGCGCTCGCCGCGGTCAACATGCCGGCCGCCGACCGCGCCGCCGCCAGCGCCGCCGATTTCCACGCCTCCGTCCTCGACGGTCTCGCCGCCACGCTCCGCGCCCTCCCTGCAACGGCGCGGAACCTGTACGGGCCACGACCCTCCGCCCGCATCGTGATCGCCTTCGGCACCGACCACGGCCTCTGCGGCGGTTTCAACGAAACACTCGCCCGCACGCTTGCGGCGGAGGGGGACTGCCCCCGCATATTCGCCGTGGGCGGCCGCCTCGCCAACGCCGTCGAACGCGAGGGCCTGACGGCGGAGCGGGTGTTCCGGGCCGCCGCGGCGAGCGAAGGGCTGCGCAGTCTCGCAAGCGACGCGATACTCGCCATCGACGAAGCGGCCGCACGCATGCCCGTCGCCGTCGACCTCGTCTATCAGGACAGGGCGGTGCGAGGGGGCACGACCATCGAGCGCGCGCCTCTCCTACCCTTCGACCCGCCGTTCCTCGAGGCGCTGGCAGGGCGTCAATGGCCCGGCGGCCGGCTGCCGATGCTGCTTGCCCCGCCGGAGCGGACGTTCAAGGCACTGACGCGCCAGCACCTCGCCATCAGCCTCTTTCGCGCCGGCGCGAAGTCGCTTGCAGCCGAGCACGCCACCCGTCTCGCGCTCATGACCCACGCCGAGAAGGAGCTCGAGACCCGGCGCGAGGAGGTGGAGGCGGCGCATCGCAGGCTCCGCCAGACCCGCATCACCGACGAGCTGATCGACGTGATCTCGGGCAGCGAGGCGATCCGCGCAGACCCTGCAGCATCCCGTTGACACCCGACAACACCGCTCCGCAGCAGATAGCCATGCTCGCCGAGAGACCGGCGCTGACACCGCCGGCGAGCACGCCGACCGCGCCGGAGGAACGCACATGTCAGACGTTGCCGCCAGCACGGCGCCGAAGAAGCCGTCGGCGGCGCTGGGCGCGGTCACGATCCTGTTCGCTCCGATCCTTGTTATCGGGGCGCCCAACTATGCGTTGCCCGACGGGCGGCACCAGCGTGCGCAGAACCGGGCGCCGGGCACGGCGGAGGGGAGATCGGCCTTCCACGCCCGAGGTCGTATGCCGGTCTGAGACGGAGGGTCGCGCATGACCACGCGGAGAAACATTCTCATCGGGCTCGGGCTCGCCGCGGGCGGGGGTGCCATCTATGCGGGATCGACGCGGGGACGATCGCGCTACGAGGCGAGTGCCGCGGCGTTGCGCGTGCCCCTCGACCTCTCCGCCACCGAGGCCGATGCGCGTAACCGGGAACTCGTGCGCTTTGCGACGCTCGCGCCCAACAGCCACAACACCCAGCCGTGGCGCTTCGACGCGGTCGGCGACCGCATCGTGATCCGGCCCGACCTCGGGCGCCGCTGCCCGGTCGTCGATCCGGACGATCACCACCTCTGGGTAAGCATCGGCTGCGCTGTCGAAACGCTGGCGATCGCGGCCTCCGCCTATGGCTTCGCAGCCGATACGGCGTTTCTCGATGGTCCCGATCCCGGTATCGAAGTTATGCTCGGCGCGGGCACCGTCAGCGTGCCCGACCCGCTGCTGGCTGCGATCCCGCGCCGGCAATCGACCCGGTCCGCCTTCGAGGGCCCGGCCCTCTCGCACGCCGAAGGGCGAACTCTCCTCGCTGCGGCCGAAGGGCCGGGCGTCTCCTTCAGGATCATCGAAGGCCGGCCAAAGGACGCGCTCCGCGATTTGGTGATGACGGCCAACGGCACGCAGATGTCTGATCCTGCCTTTCTCGCGGAGCTCGAGACATGGATCCGGTTCTCCCAAGCACAGGCGCTTGAGACCGGGGACGGGCTCTTCGCCCGATCCTCCGGCAATCCGGCAGTGCCCGCCTGGATTGGCCGCATCGCCTTTCCCCACATCCTGGACCCAGAGAGCGAAAGCAGGCGCTATGGCGCGCATATCGACAGCTCCGCCGCTCTCGGCCTCTTCGTGAGCGCGGCGGACCGTCCGGCGGGTTGGGTCGAGACGGGCCGTGCCTTTCAGCGCCTCGCCCTGACGGCAACCGGGCTCGGCCTCGCCCATGCCCACGTCAACCAGGCCGTCGAGGTGCCGGAGGTGCGGCAGGAGATCGCCACGCTCTTCGGTATCGGCACCGGTCGCCCATCGCTCCTCATCCGGATCGGCCGAGCCGCCGACATGCCGTTCTCCCTCCGCCGCCCGGTCGCCTCCGCAATGGCGTGAAGATAGCCGTCGCTCATGGCTTCGAGCCTCGAGGCTCTGGGCTTTCCAACCGTTCGCGGTCCCACCTGAGAAGAGATCGGGTGCCTCACGCGCTTTGTCGCGACCCTCAAGGCGCCACTCCGTGCCGGCACCGGGCGGGAGCGCCCCAAAGACCAGCAGATCGGGCCGGTCTGACCGATGTCGCGGACGTCTTTCGGGATCGGGCAACCCAGGCAGTAACGCCGGCCCGCAAAGGCACGGTCCGGCACTCTCGCAAGCACCGCTTGACGCCGGTCAACGTCCTCATCGGGCGTTGAAACACACTCTTCCCGTCGGCGGGTATCGTCAGACCCCGGCCGACGGAAATGAAGGCTCTAGTCGGAGAACTGCAATGAGCGAACAGCAGACCGAGAGAAGCCCGTCGCTGCCGAGCGTCTTCGGCGGGCCCAGCATGTTCAGATCCCTACAGGAGGAGATGGATCGGATGTTCCACGCCTTCTCCCTGCCGCAAATGTCGTGGCAGAGCGGCGCCGGGTCCGGGAGCGGTGCCCTCGGCCTCCGGGTCGATATCGGGGAGACCGACAAGGAGATCCATGTCCAGGCGGACCTGCCGGGCGTGACGGAGGATGAGGTCGAGGTAACGCTCGAGGACGACGTCCTGCACATCCGTGCCGAGAAGAAGATAGAGGCGGACAGGACCGAGAAGAAGATGCGCGTTGTCGAGCGATCCCACGGGCTCTTCGAACGGGCGATCCGCATGCCTGCGGGGATCGAACCGGAGAAGGTCACGGCCTCCTTCGACAAGGGCGTCCTTTCAGTCACGCTGCCGAAGCCGCCGGAGGTCGCGTCAAGCTCGCGCCGCATCGCAATCGGCAAGGCGTCTTAACCTCGGAGGGGTCAGGGGGATGACCCGGCAGTCAGATCCGCGACTGGTCCGCGACGTGGAGGTGGTCTGTGCGGGGCCGAAGGGATCGCCACATCCGCTTCGGCTGCTCGCCCTTCCGACGGACCAAACCGTGACATGCGAGGAGTGCGGTCTGCGCTACCGCCGGGCGCCGGACTGGAAGCACATAACGCGGGCGCATTGGCCGAAGGCGGAATGAGGGAACACGGGCGGCGCCTGGCTACAGGCGCCGCCCAGGAGGCTGGCGATCAGGCAGCCGTGGCGTCGAGACGCGTCTTCAGAAGACGGAACCGGCTGGCGCCCTCCATCGCGATCGCACCGCTCCGCTTGAGGCTGCCGAAGGAGCGGCTGACCGTCTCGAGCGTCATGCCCAGATGGTCGCCAAGCTCCTGACGGGTCATCGGCAGATCGACGAACCCGCCCTCCGCCGGGGCGGCCTCGGCAAAATCCCCGAGAAAGGCCAGCAGGCGGTCGTCAGACTGCAGGTAGGAGAGCCAGACCAGATGACGCTCCCGCCGCCCGAACTGCTTCACGCAATCTCGGCGAAGGGCCTTTGCCACCCTGGGGTCAGAAAGAAGCGCGGCATCCAGCGTTTCCGCCTTCAGGGACCGCGCCGTCACAGGGCCGACGGCCTCGGCCGTGAAATGCCAGGCTTCGAGATCTGGAAAGCCGAGTAGATCACCCGGCCCCGCAAAGGCGAAGATCTGCCGGAGGCCGCCCTCCGTGTAGCTGCAACAGCGAACGAGCCCGCTCTCGATGCGGTACACACGCTCGATGGCCGCCTCCTCGGAGGCGACGGTGTTGTTGCGCTCAAAGCTGCAGGGCGTACCGCGCGAACGGAACAGCTCCTCTAGGATATCGATGCGACTACCGGGGATAAGCGAGATTGGGGCACGCCGGGTTACAACCGCACATGAGGTGGTTTGCATTTTTTCCTCCCGGTCCTGATGCGTTGATCCAGACCGGAACATGGGGCCATCGAGCATCGCGACTGGGTAGCTGCTGTTAACCCCGGCTAGGGTATACCCTGGGTTGCAAATCGAGATGAGGTCACACGCTGTCGCCGACCCGATGCCCCGCGGCAAGCGCTATGCGGACGAGGTGTGCGAGCGTCTTTGCGCCGGTCTTCTTCATCACGCGAGAACGATGCATCTCGACGGTCTTGAGGCTGATGCCCAGCCGATGCGCGATGACCTTGTTCGCATGGCCTGCCACGACTTCGCGCATCACCTGCGTCTCCCGCGGCGTCAGCGTGTCGACGGAGGCGCGGGCGTCGGGATCTTCGGTGGGCCGCCGGAGCGCAAGCGCGCTCAACTCCTCAATGCGGCGGATGAGCGGCTCATCGTCGAAGGGCTTCTCGATAAAATCCTGCGCGCCCCGTCTCATGGCCTCCACTGCAGTCGAGATGTCGCCATGCGCCGACATCATCAAGACCGGTGTCGCGATACCGCGACGGCGGAGTTCCGAGACCAGCGCGAGGCCGTCCATCCCGGGCAGGCGAACATCGAGGAGAAGGCACATTGCCCGCTCCGGCGGCCCCTCCGCCAGGAGACTCTCCGCATCCTCGTAGAGCGTCGCCGCATATCCCCAACTCTCGAGAAGAGCTTCGAGACCCTCCCGCACCCCGGCATCGTCCTCCACGATCGCCACATGGCCGAGCGGCGGCGTCATGGCGCCGCTGGCAGGGTGAAGTGGAAGTCGGCGCCGCCCTCGTCGTTCGCTTCGGCCCAGATGCGTCCGCCATGCGCCGCGACGATCGTGCGGCAGACCGCGAGACCGATGCCGAGCCCGCTTTCCTTCGTCGTGACGAAAGGATCGAAGAGCCTGTCGATAAGCTCATCGGGAATACCCGGCCCACCATCGCCGATCGTCACCATCACTTCAGCCGCCGACACCGGATGCGCCCTGACCGCGATGGTGCCGGGTCGCTCACTGAGCTCCGTCGCGACATGGACATCGCCATGCCCATCGCCGTTCAGGGCTTCCGCCGCATTGCGCATGAGGTTGACGATGACCTGTTGGATCTGGATCCGATCCGCCAGGACCTTCGGAAGCCCAGCCGCAAGCTCCAGCCGGACGCCGAAACCCTCGACCTCCGGCCCCACCCGGCTGAGCGCAATGCCTTCGCGCACGAGGGTGTTGACGTCTTCGGGACGGAAATCGCCCTTGCCGCGGTCCACCAGCTTGCGCATCCGCCTCACGATCTCGCCGGCGCGCTGCGCCTCCCCGGCGATCCGGTCGAGCTGGTCTCGGGCCTTCTCCGTATCGGGCGGCGACTTCGCGAGATTGCGCGCCGCAGCCCGCGCGAAGCTCGAGAGCGCGGAGAGCGGCTGGTTGATCTCATGCGCCAGCGCGCTGGACATCTCGCCCAGCGCCTGGATGCGGGAGACGCGGTCAAGCATGCGCTGGAGCCGGTTGGCGCGGCGCTCCGCCTCCACCCGGTCGGTGACGTCTCGGATGAAGCCGGTGAAGACGTGCCGTCCGTCCTTGTTAAGCTCCCCGACAGCTATCTCCGCAACGAAGGTCTCGCCGCTCTTGCGCAGCGCCCGAAGCTCGCGCCCGATGCCGATAATGCGCCGCTCCCCCGTCTGCCGGTAATGGGTCATGTAGTCATCGTGGCGCGCGCTGTGAGGTGACGGCATCAGCATGCTGACATTCTGTCCGAGGATCTCGTCCTCGGCATAGCCGAACATTCGCTCCGCAGCCGGGCTGAAGCTCAGGATGGCGCCGTGCTCGTCGATCGTCACGATGGCGTCGGGCGCCGTCTGAACGACGAGATCGAGGAGCGAGCCGTCCAGTCCAGCGCCTTGGCAGGGTTGTCGTACCATCCGTCGCGATCCTCGCCCGCCGGGTTTCGTTATTCATTCCGGGCGAGGATGCACTCTAGCGCCTCCGGCTTTGCCTGCGCAAACCGGCGACGAAACGTGGTCAATGGGCGATGAGCAGGGGAACCGAAAGGTCTCTGAGCGTGTCCCGCGTGACGCCGCCGATCACGCTTTCGCGAAAGCGCGAATGTCCGTAGGCGCCCATCACCAAAAGGCCCGCACCGATCTCGCGCGCCCGCTGGGACAGTGCCTCCGCAATCGAACCCGATGGGCGCGGCAGGACGGCGATCTCGACGGTCACATCGTGACGGGCAAGCATGGTGGCGAGCGTCTCCCCCGGCGTGTCGTCCTGAGGGTCGAAGACGCAGATCTCGACCTTGCCCGCCTGCTGGAGCAGCGGCATCGCTCCCTTGACGGCCTTCAGCGCCTGACGGCTGCCGTCCCATCCGATCAGGATCATGCCCGCGTCAAAATCCGCCGCGTCTTCAGGCAGCACAAGGGCCGGAACGTCGCCGTCGTAGAGCAGGCCGTCGAGAATGTCCGAGGCCGTGCTCGAGACATCCGCGCCGTAGGGCGAACTGACGATCGCGAGATCGGCGAACCGTGCAGCTTCGGCGACCTTGCGCTCGATGTCGCGATAGAGCGTGACGCGGGGGATCGCATCGCCACGGATGGCCGCGATCTCGATCGCCTTCTGCGCCTCGGCGGCATGGGCCTTCGCGGCGGCCCGCGAGTTCTCCAGCGCTTGCATGAGCGTCGAGGCCGCCGCATCGCCGAAAGCGTAGGGCGGGATGTTCGGATCGTAGCGCAGCGCCAGAACCTCGAGATGCGCATCCTGCATCCGCGCGATCTCGATCGCGGTGTCGAGGCGCACCTTCGAGCGCGGATCATCATCGACGAAAGTGACGATGGAACGGAGGCGGGGCATGACCGTCACGCGGCCCGCGATGTCGTCGTCAGGCATCTTTGCCTCCGCTCTGGAGGGGCCTGACGGTCTCCTCGATCTCGTGCTGCGCGTCCTCGACCGCCTCGCGCGCCTGATCGACGCTCATGCCCGCAATGGCGCCGAACTCCTCGGCATAGTGACGC